>JBHHXT010000119.1:0-13761 GCA_046757165.1 bacterium
TGACGCTCCGCGTCAAGTAAGGACGCAGAGCGTCAAACCCCCGGCGGGTTCCAACGCAGAGAGCATTGGAACCCGAACGGAACTCGCCTCGCGGCTCCGGTTCCCAGGCTTCGCGTCCTGGTTCCCGGCAGAAATTCTCGTAACGGACGCAAAGCGTTGGAACCAGACAATTTATTGCACTGCGAATCATTGGAACGCGGATTTAGCGGATAGAACGGATTGACACGGATCTGATTTTGGATGAAAACCGAAAAAGTGATGAGCCAAACGACTCCCATTCCACTGACTTCGACACACTACGTGAATTATGATTAAGTCCAATCCGTTCCGATCCGTTAAATCCGTCTTATCCGTGTTCCCTTTTTTGTAACGAAGTCCTAGCGAATCAACGTCATTTGTTTCGACTTCGAAAAATTGCCGAACACCAGTCTGTAAAAATAGACCCCGCTGGCCACAGGACCGCCGCTGTTGTCGGTGGCATCCCATTGCACGGTGTGGCTGCCGGCAGTCAGCGCCTGGTGGTCGACCAGCGTGCTCACTTCCTGCCCGAGCGAATTGTAGACCTTCAAGCTGATGGTCTTGTCGATCGGCAGCGCAAAGGTGATCGTGGTCGCCGGATTGAACGGGTTCGGGTAATTCTGTTGCAGTTGGAAATCCTCCGGCGTGATGATGGTGAGGCCGTGCGGCCGTGGCACCGAAGTGACCAGATCCTTAGAAGCCGTCGAATCGCCCCATTCGAACAGGAAAATGTTGAAGGTGTTTTCAATAAAGAGTTCACCGCCAAGGGAATCGCTGGGACTGCCTTTATAGCTGACGACAAAGTCTCGATTGCCGTCGCCGTCCAGATCTAAACCCGGTCTGGCATAGACGTCGTCCCAGAGTCCATCGATGAAATCATACTGAGAAAGCATGTCGAAGACCTCGGTGGTCGTATAGTTGTTCGGGTCTGTGACTGAACCCGAGCCGTTGTACTCAATGTCTATCAACCGGCTGCCACTGGCGGCCATATAAAGGTCCAAACCGTCCCCCGCACTGGCAGTGGGATGGTCTTGATCTCCCATGTCCCAAATGCCAAAAATGCCCACGCCTTCAAACAATTCTGTGAAATTGACGTCACTCACAAAGGCGTCAGAAACGATCCCTTCCACGACCCATATTTTTCGGACATCCCCGGCGACCTGCCCGGCGAGATAAAGCACAGGAGAGTCGTTGACGGTGGTAAAGATCGGCTTTGCTTTGACATTGTTATTGGCGCTCAGCCCGGCGGAGCCCGGGATAGAGAGCACACTGCCCGGTGTATAAGCGTCCGGCCCGTCGATCTGGATAAAGCCCAGGCCTCCACCGGTTCCAATGGTTGTCCAGGCATAGACGATGATCTCGTCGAAGCCGTCGCTGTCCACATCCCCGATTTCAGTGCCGACCGGCAAAAAACCATCTCCTCCCAGAAACGGGGGCTTGACCATGTCCTCGTAGGTAAATTCGTTCACGACGACGGCATCCCCGCCTGCGAACGTGCCGGACGCCACCTCGAGAATGTACAACTTGGTCACCGCGAAATTGCCCGAGCGCGGCGGAAACAGCAGCTCGCTTTTTCCATCGCCATCGATGTCCTGAATGGTCAGGCCATTTTCAGTTTTGCCAACGGAAACGCTGTTAAAGCCAGGGTCGATGGACTCGAATGTCAGTTTATGGATGGCTTCGGTGCCGTAATCGTTGTCCTGTCCCGTCCATTCGTAGAAATAGAACCCCCGGTTGGCCACGTCCACAGAGTCCTTGGAGCTAAACCCCACCTGGAATACGATTTCCTGCCGGCCGTTGTTGTCAAAATCCCCTGCGGTGATGGAGCGTGGGGTTGAGCCGCCACCGGCACTTCCATCCTCAAGTTTTGGTGAACTCCAAACGTGCTCCAGGACGTCGTTGCCAACCACCTCAAAAACAAATACTCTTCCGCCATCCGAGTACTCGGTTACCAGAATTTCCGGCAACCCATCATTGTCCAGGTCCGGGTCGTGAACCACCCAGACGCCTCTGCCGGCGTCTTCGTCGATCGTATCTGGAGCGGCTAAGAATCGTGGATTCACCGCTGCCAACCTGTACTCATTCTCCCCATCGGCTGGCTGGGCGTGCAATCCACATGTCGAAAGCAGCAGGACCAGAAGTCCGAGAGTGATCGTGTACCGTTTACCCATGTGAGCCCTCCTTCAATAAATAGTTGATATGTTTTGGTAGAGTAGCTATTATTCTTGCCTCTGGAGCCTATCGGATAAAAGACCGGTAAATAGAGATTGGTCTATATTTGAGGATTTATGCAAGTCTATTTATGAAATTGCTGACATAATGTCAACATTTTTTTGCAGATCTTAAGTCGGAACCCAAAAAGGTTTTTTCCTAAATTTAGCGGTTCCTGACCGGAGGGCGGTGTACAAGCTTCAGCTTGCCTGGTGAGGGGAAAACACGCTAAAGCGTGAACACCCTAATTCTGAACACGTGAACCCGTTGGCGTGAGAGGGGTGTCATTCGATGGCCGTATCATTTGAGATAAATGTCTTGACAAGAATGTAATAAACTTTTATATTTGTTTCCAACGAATCCGTTCTAAAACCCCCTTTCTTTTTTTTCACAGGTGAGGAAGCCAACATGATAAGAAATCTCTTGCGAGTTATTGCTGTACCCCTATTCGCCAGCGCTCTGTTTGGTGGCACGACCGGCAAGATCGCAGGACGCATCCTAGACGCTGAGACCGGAGAGGGGCTTCCGGGGGCCAATGTTGTCATCGAGGGCACGACCCTGGGCGCGGCGACAGATGTCGACGGCGACTACACCATTTTGAACGTCCCGCCAGGTCTCTACACGCTGAGAATCGCCTATATCGGTTATCGAGCTATGACAGTGCGCGACGTCAGAGTAAACGTAGATTTTACCACTCGAATCGATCAAAAGGTGAGCCCGAGCACCATCGAGATGGCTGCGGTCGAGGTGTCTGCCGAACGCAACCCTCTTGTGCGGCAAGATCTCACCAACACCCTTGTGGCGGTCACGTCCGAAAAAATCGCGGCTCTGCCCATCGACCAGCTCCGGGATGTCATTTCGCTCCAAGCGGGCATCGTTCAGGACAACGATGGTGCGTTGCACATTCGAGGCGGCCGGGCCAATGAGATCGCTTATCAGGTCAATGGGATTTCTATCAACAATCCGTTCTCCAGCGGGCAAGGCGTTGGCCTGGCGACCAACGCAGTCGAGGAGGTTTCTGTTTCTGCCGGCACCTTCAGCGCCGAGTACGGCAACGCGCTCAGCGGCGTCATCAACTTTGTCACCAAGGACGGCGGCCAGAAATACCACGGCAGCTTCAAGTTCTGGACCGGCGACCACTTCAGCTCCCGAGACGATATCTTCTTCAACATCGGCGACATCGATCTTTTCAACAACTCGCGGGCGGAGTGGACCCTGGGCGGGCCGGTGCCGGTGTTCGGCAGCAACTTGACCTTTTTCACTTCCGGTGTGCGCCAGGAAGACAAAGGGCACCTTTACGGCATTCGGGTATACAATCCCGAGGATCTGCTCTTGTTCGATGGCCAGAATATCTTCATCGATCCTTTCGGCTTTTCGTTCGAACCCGGGCCAGACGGCACCCTGCTGAGGACGTTCAACGGCCAACCCGGCGCGGATGGCGACAGAAAAATTGTGCCGATGGTCACCAGCGAGACGCTGAACATGACCGGAAAACTCACCTACAAACCCAGTCCCAAGCTAAAGCTGACCTATGATTTCATTGTGGAGGATGGTGAGAGATTCAAGCGCATTGTTCGGCAAGGCAGCTCTTTCCTGAACATGTATCGCCGCTATCGGTTTACGCCAGACGGGCGCCCCAAGACCTTTGATAACAACATCAGCCACGTATTGGGCATCACACACACGCTGGGGAGCAAGACATTTTACAGCTTGAAATTCGGTCTCAATCTCACGAAATCCCGCACCGCCGTCTTTGATGATCCGTTCGACCCGCGCTACGTGCCGGCGCCGGGGAATGAGACCAGCAATCTCATCGTGCCTCCGACCGGAACCGCCGGTGGCGCCTATCTGGCAGGCGGGACCGATTTGACAAGATCGACTGAAAAGTCGCGCTCGATCCTGGCCAAGCTGGATGTCGTGAGCCAGATTCTGCCCCACCATGAGCTCAGGTTTGGCGCCGAGTTTGTTCACCACCGGCTCGAATTAGATGAATTCACACTTCTGTTTGATTTTGATAAAAGCCGGTTTATCATTCCCAGCGACGAGGTCAATCCAAACCTGACCGAGTTTCAGTTCTACACCAGAAAACCGCTTCAAACCGCTTTCTACGTTCTCGACAAGATAGAGCTTGCCAAGAGATTTATTCTGAATGTCGGGCTGCGGTACGAGTACCTGGATACGCGTGCGTTCTTCAATCCTGACCTGGCTGGAAGCGTCGACGATTCGACCGGCCTCAGCAATCCGATCTTTTTCAGAGAGTCGGCGCCTAAACATCGCTTCAGCCCGCGCATCAGTTTGAGCTTCCCGATCAGTGATCGAGGCATCATTCGCTTTTCTTACGGTTGGTTTCACCAGAATCCGACATTTCGTGATATCTACCGCAATCCACGCTTTGAAGATTTCGACAATTTCGCCCGCGATGACCGAATTCCGACTTTCGGAAATGCCAATCTGCAACCAGAGCGGAGCATTCAGTATGAAATGGGCTTACAGCAGCAGTTCACCGATGATTTGAAGATCGATTTGACCGTCTTCTATAAAGACGTCAACAACCTGATCGAAGACCGGCGGGTCTTTGCAGGGGAAGAGACGGCCGCAAAAAAATTCAACGTGTTTACAAACATCAGCTACGCTACGGTCAAGGGCTTCACCTTCGCCCTGATCCGACGACCTACGGCACGCGGCATCTTTTCTGCCACATTGGACTATACCTTCCAGCAGGCAGAAGGCGCTTTCACCGATCCACTCGATCTTCTCATCGACACTCGAACCGGCAGAAACACAGAACAAGAACTGGTGCCGCTGAGTTTCGATCGCACCCACACCCTGAATGGGACGCTGACGTTGAGCAAGCACAACAACTGGGGGTTCAGCGCCATCGCCTCCTTACAATCTGGGACACCCTACACGCCCGGCGTGCCATCTTCTGTGCAAGCAGTGCAGTTCGAGGTCAACAGCGACCGCCGGCCGTTGCTGACCAATCTGGACCTGAAATTCGAGAAATTTCTGACGGTGCAGGGGTTGAGGTTTTCCGTTTTCATGCAAGTCGAGAACGCCCTGGACGCCAAGAACGAAAGACGGGTTCATCTGAACACGGGGCGCTCTTTGACCAACTTGAATGAAACCACTCGCCCGACTCTTTTCAACAATCTGCGCGAAACGATTGCGACCGATCCGGACAACTTTTTCCCCATGCAATTCCTCGACGACTTTTATCAGCGCGAGGACTTTTTGGGAGAGCCAAGGGAAATCCGGTGGGGCATGGCCTTTGAGTTCTAACCTGCATGATTCACCAATCACGAAGAGTAACTGACCCTAAAAAGAAATGAACAAAATTATGAAAAACCTGATCGTCGGCTGTTCAGTCGGACTCTTTTTTGGTTTTTTCGTCGCGGCTTCTGCTTTCGCGACCGGGGGCAAGGACGTCAAAAAGGTCAACATCAAAAAGCTGCCCACCCGCGAGCGGTATGAGTTAGTCGCAAAACAGAGAGCGGCGTTGGCAAAAGCGCTGCTGCAAGATAAGCGCCATGACCGCCTGAAGGAAACCATTATCACGGGCAATCAAATCAGGGTGCTGGTCACCAACCTGGGCTCGATTTCGACCCCAAGTGCGGACAATGCCAACGCAGATTTGGTCTGGCCGGCAGGCCCGAGCGGATTGGGGTACGCATTCGAGTTTGGACCGCTGCTGGCCGCCGAGGTGGTTGGCGAGGAGGGCGACACGTTGCACATCGTCAACGATGGCTTTTTTGCCGGCTCGGGAGGCGAATTCGAACCCGGTACCGCCAACCGGTGGGGGTGGGAGCCCAGAATCGGGTTTTCCGATCCCAGCTCGAATCGGGTGGCGACCTTTTCAGATCTCGACCGGGACCTCGACGGCAAGCCGGACAGTTGGCCGGAGGCCTGGTTCAACGAGACCCTGGGTCGCTATGTCTGGCCGGCCTTCCTGGGGGATGATGCGACCACGCCCGATGAAGAGGTGTTTTATGTCATGGATGATTTTGACAACGCCGAGTTCAATTACCTGCCGTTCCCGGACGACCCGACGACTCGCGGACTGGGCCTGGAGCTGCAAGTTCGCATTTTCCAGTTTAACAACCCCCTGGCTGAAGACCTCATCTTCCTGGTCTATACCGTGGTCAACATCAGTCCCAGGACGCTGACCAAGGTCTATCTCGGCATGTTTGGCGACCCCCATGTCGGGGGACCCAATGATTTTGCAGATGATTTTGCCGGCTTCATCTCCGCGTTCAACGAGGCCTTTCCCTTTGATACGCGAAATATGCTGTTCGCTTTTGACGAGGATGGTGTCGGCGACCAGGGCAAAACGCCGGGGTATTTTGGCTACCGCTTCCTGGAGAGCCCCGGAATTGATGATGATGGTCAGGACAATGATAATGATGGTTTAACGGACGAGAGCCAGTTTAATGATGCGGGCGAGCTGATTTTCGGCCCGGTGGGCATTTTCGGGGAAGACAAGCTCCATTGGTCGGGGGATGAAGATGGCGATTGGAACCCTGACTTCGATGATGTCGGGGTCGATGGCATTCCGGGAACGAGTGATTTCGGCGAGGCAGACGGCCGACCCAATCAACGGTTTTTCCTTGACCTGAACAACAATTCCATGCGCGAGGCGGGCGAACCGGTTTCTGAGCGCCGGGAACCCGGCATGCGCTTCCTTAGTGGTGAGCCAAACTTTGGCTTCCTGGATATCGCCGAGTCTGACCAGCTCGGCCTGACCAGCTTCAACGCCATTCTGTTTGGCGGCAACAACGAGCCAAAGAATGACGAATTGATGTGGAACTTGCTTTCAAGGCCCAATCAGCGGCCGTCGGATCCCGAGCCTGAAATCGAGCAGGAGGCAGACAACGTCTTTATCTATGGCTCCGGACCCTTTTCCCTGGAACCCGGGGAGAGCCAGCGGTTTTCAATCGCCCTGCTGCTCGGGCGCGATTTGACGGATTTGCTCTCCAATGCCCAGGTTTCCCAGCAGGTCTTTGAATCAGATTACCGGTTCGCGCAAGCGCCGCTGAAGCCAAACCTCGTGGCGGTGCCTGGTGATAAAAAAGTCACGCTGTTCTGGGACGATGGCGCGGAAACCTCTTTCGATTCTTTTGTTGCCCGCGCCAATCCGGACGAAGCCAGCAAGGCGTTCGATTTTGAAGGGTACAAAATCTACCGCAGCCAGGACTTCAGCTTCAATGACACACAAACCATTACAGATTCAAGGGGGGTTCCTTTTCTTTCCGTGCCGTTGCGTCAGGCGAACGGCGTGCCCGCCCAGTTCGACCTCATCAATGAATTTGAAGGCTTGTCCGAAATCGAGTTTGCCGGGCGAGGCGTACGCTTCGACCTGGGCCGCAACACCGGTTTGGTTCATACCTTCGTTGATTCGAATAACGTGCAAAACGGCATCACCTATTTCTATGCTGTCACCTCCTATGATCACGGCGACGTCAAGGGAAAGCTCGCACCGACTGAAAGCCAGCGCACCATCCAACGCGATGCCGTCACGCGCAACTTCACCTTTGACGTCAACACGGCGATGATTGTTCCGGGGCCGCCGGCCGCGGGATTTGTGAGGCCACGGCTCGACAACACGGCCGGCAGCAACCTGGCCACGCGAGAAGCTGGCAACGCCACCGGAGCTGTGCGCGTGGCATTCCTCGACGATTTTGACGTCATCGACGGCAAGAGATATGACGTGGTGTTTCAAGAGGTGCAGCTTGATTCGGTCACCACCACCCTCGGATATTCAGTCATCGATCTGCAGCCTGTCTCGGCTTCTTTTGTCGCGCGGGATACCGTTTTCATCAATCTCCGCAGGAGGAACCTGGTCAGAGGGTCGATTGCCATCACGGATCAAAGCGGCGCTCCGGTCGATTCGAGTCGCTATGTGGTCGACTACGAGCGCGGCCGAATCCGGGGCGCATTCGCCGGCGCCCTGCCGAGCGGCGATCAATTCGGTATCACCTTCCGATTCATGCCGGTGGCGAAAAGCACCTCTATCCACGGCGAGGACGATAATCCTGTCTTCGACGGTATGAAGATTTTTGTGCAAAACGATGAAACCGCGCTCGATGCAATCAGCTCAGATGGTGGGCGAAGCGGGTTCAAGAGCGTTGAAACCAACACCAACTTCCGCGACGAGAATACGATCATCGAGCTGGCGCGAGTCGGCAACCCGTCTCCGGTGCCGACCGATTTTGAAATTCAATTTGTCAATTATGACACGACGGCCAACGGCGATCTGATCGAGCCGGCAGACTCGACTGCGGCCCGCTTGGGGGGCGTCAGAACCCCGTTCCGAATCATCGATGCCTCGACCGGTGATCGGGTGCAGTTCTTTATCAATGAAGTTCCGGGACTGCGGAACAAGCGCTGGGATTGGCAAGAAACCATCGTCCTGATCAGGCCCAATGCCACGCAGATCACCCAGACCACCTACCAGGTGAAATTCAATCCGCCGAGCGATACGGTAAAAACCGTGGATGGCACACGGGATTCGCTCATCATTTTCGACCCGCCGATTTACCCCGGAGAGGGGGACGTCTTCCTGCTTTTCTCGAAGAAGCCGTTTGAAGCCGGCGACAAGTACGGCTTCCGAACCGAAGTTCCGGGGACAGACCGGCAGCAAGCCCGCAATGCCCTGGATAATGTCATCGTGGTGCCCAACCCCTATATCGCGTTCAGTCCGGCCGAGCTGGCGGCGCCGCGTTCCGGCCAGCGCGATGACCTGCTGCTTGAATTCAGAAATCTGCCGGAAGAATGTGTTATCCGAATATACACCATCACGGGCGAGCTCGTGGACACCATTACAAAAAACGATAACCGCGACTTTGTCACCTGGAGGATTTTGACCTTTGAATCACAGCAGGTCGCATACGGCGTTTATATTTACCATGTTGACGCGCCGGGCATTGGCACGAAGATCGGCCGGTTCGCTCTTATCAAGTAGATGGAAAATCAAACTCTATGGAGAAACAGGTGCGAACAATGAGAACGTTCTTCTGTTTAACCGTGGCTCTGATTCTCTTTTTCGCCACGCAAGGTTTTTCACAAAGCAATGCGCAGGATGTCACCTCCATCGACCGCGTTGGCACCACAGCCGCACAGTTTCTGAAGATCGGCGCCGGCGCCCGGCCGATCGCCATGGGCGGCGCCTACACAGCCCTGTCGAATGATATTCTCTCGACCTATTGGAATCCGGCGGGTTTGTCGCGAATCGCCGGAACCGGTGAGGCGACCTTCAATCATTCGGAATGGCTGGCGGAGACGAACTACGATTTTGCCGCGTTCTCGATCAACGTCGGCACCGTGGGTTCCTTCGGCGCGCAAGTCATCTCGTTCGGCACTCCCGAACAGCCCGTTCGGACGGTGAGAAACCCTGATGGCACCGGCCAGTTTTGGGATGCCAACTCCATCGCTTTGGGCGTCACCTACGCCAGGAACCTGACCGATCGCTTTTCCATCGGCTTCACGGCGAAGTTCGTTCAGGAATCCATTTTCAACGTCCGTGCCCTCGGTGCGGCTTTTGATCTCGGCGTGCTGTACGACACGCCGTTGCAGAACCTGACCCTGGGGGCGACAATTACCAATTTCGGCACGAAAATGAGTCTGGGGGGCAGGGACATCTTCTTCAACGAAGACCCGCTACCGGAAGACGGGACCGTCGACCAGGTGCCCGGAGAATTCCGGACGGACAGCTTTGAGATGCCACTCAACCTCAGGTTTGGCCTGGCCTGGCGCGTGATGAGCAATGAAACCTTCAAAGTGGTTGCCTCGGCCGATGGCACCCAGCCAAACGATAACAACGAGTTCTTGAACGGCGGCATTGAAGTGGGCATCAGGAATACACTCTTCCTCAGAGGGGGCTACAAGGCACTCTTTCTGGAGAATAGCGAGCAGGGCGTCACCTTTGGCGCCGGGCTCAAATACGATACCGTGGGGTTGAACCTGCGGATCGATTTCGCCTGGGCCGACTATGGCCGTTTGGATGACGTAAAATTCGTGACCTTCTCGGTCAGATACTAATTTTTTCGCAGACTTCGCCGCGAAAAAAGTCATTACCCAATGACGCCTGCAGGGCAAATGACAATAAATGACGAGCAAAGCTCAAATGCCGGTCTTTTCAGTAAACGATTGGCCTCAGAAAAAAATATCGACAATACTTTGTCGATGTCGTTTAGTGAACCCCTATTTTCAAAGCAGAAAGGAGGTAGAGAAATGAACCGACACACTTGAATCCGGTTGGACAACGGTCTTTCGTTCCAACAAACCCCTTACACCTTTTCTCAATAACTTACGGAGGACAACATGCGACACGTCGTGACAGTTTTTACCGTTTTTATGTTTTTCTTCCTGACGCTGGGAGCGTTCGCACAGGATGAATTTGGCAGAGTATCGGTCATCCCGGCAGACAGCCTGGATCCCGGCGGCTTTGGCGGCATTGTTGCCGGCGTTGATTTTGACGGCGATGGCAATTCCGAGATCTACGCCGTCAACAATGACTGGGTTGATATCATCGGCGCTGATCTCGTGCCGCGGCTCTATAAATATGAGCGTGACACGAACGGCGACTGGACCGTTGTGTGGTGGACACGGCTGCCTTTTGATTTCCAAAATACGTGGCCGGCTTTTGAATATGCGGATCTGGACAACGATGGCAGAAAGGAAATCGTCTGGGGACCGGTCAACAACTTTGGGGCGGGAACGAACCCCAATCCGCCGAGAATCGTGGTATATGAATCCGCCGGCGACGGCAGCGATGTGATGGGCGTGGATAACGGCGACGGCACCTTTCGACCCAACGCCGAGTGGAATCTTGACCTGGCAGATGAGACCAACGTCCGCCCGTTCCGCTGGCTCATGCACGACATCGATGGCGACGGCACAACGGAAATCGTGACCGCTTTGCGCGCCGGGGACAACCGTGCGCAGATCTATTCGGTTGACAACATTCCGGACAATGGCGACAGCAGCGAGGTCTGGACGATGGAGTTCAATGGTCTCGGCTCATCCACGAATTATGACCTGGCGATCTTGAACGGAACCGCCTATTTTATCAGCAGCGGCGGCAATGTCACCGGCGTCACGTGGGATGCCACTGCCGATACCTTTGCCATCGGTCCGACGCAAGATGGTCTCGTCCCTGGTGGCTCCTGGAAATCTGCTTCCGTGGTGGATTTTGGCGACGGCAGTGGCGATGTCATCGTGCTCGCATCATGGGCACCGGGCGATGCGGATCCGGATAACAAAGCGATCCGGCTCTTGCAGCAAGACGCGGATACGCTGTTGGCCACCGTCATTGCGGATTTCGACGATACCATTCCGAACAACCGGCGCCTCAACGGCGGCGATGCCGGCGATATCGACGGCGATGGCAACTGGGATTTTGTCTTTGGCGTGCGCAACTTCGACACCCCGGTCGGACCGCCTGCCGCAGTGGTTCGCCTGGAATATCTCGGCGGAGACATCACCGACCCGGCAAGTTTCCAGCAGTCGATCCTCGACAGCAGTATCATCGGTGAAAACGGGGCGCAGGTCGATGTGATCGAGGTCATGGATGTCGACTTTGATGGCGTCGATGAGGTGGTCTACGCTGGCGTGACGCGGCCTTTCGGCTCAGGGCCTCCGACGCTTCCAATCACCATCCTCAAGAGTGGCGTTGCCGTCAGTGTCCCGAGCGACAGAGACCTGGCGCCCAGGCGTTTTGTTCTGCATCAAAACTACCCGAATCCGTTCAACCCCGCCACGCAGATTTCCTACGATCTGTTTCAGGACGCGGCCGTTCTGCTCAAAATCTACAACTTGCGGGGCCAGGAAGTTCGGACGTTGGTCGACGAAACCAAGCCCGCAGGAACGTATACGGTGCGCTGGGATGGTTCGAGCAATGCAGGCACCCGGGTAGCAAGCGGTGTTTATATTTATGTGCTGCGAGCCGGTGAGTTCGTACAATCCAGGCGAATGACGTTTATCAAGTAAACTTCGAAGCCTCTGGTGGTGTCAAAAGGTCTTGGTCCAATTGGGCCAAGACCTTTTTGGGTTTTATGTCCATCTGTGTGGTTAAGATAGTACGTGACTCAAGACGAAAAAGCCAGAACCCAAAAAGGGAAAACGGATGACACAGAATGCGCGGACTTTCACCGATTATTCAAGTATTTAGTTTATGAGATCCGTGAAAATCTCGACGCGACCGGACAGCCCGCAGCAGCGGCACGGCGAGCACCAGGGTCACCAGCGTAGAAATAGTCAAGATGAGTGACTCCTTCGGCGCGAACAGGTGCGTCGCCGCGGACGCGGCACGCAGCAAGTTAGACACGCCAAGCACGACCGTGACCGCCACAACCACACTCATCAGGAAATTGGAAAGCCGTCCATTGAGGTGGTCTGTTCGCATCAACTTGCCATCATTGACGGCCAGCAACAGGAAGACGGCCACCAGAGGCAGCAAGATTCCGTTCAACGCCTGAGCTAAGATGATAGCTGGAATGGGTTTCACTTCTGCGACCCCAAACGCCCCACCGACGATGAGCACCCCGAGCCAGACGGAACGGTAGCGCCAATCCCGCTCCTGCCAGGCGTGGCCGCCACCAGCGGCAAAAAGACTCCTGGCGGTGATGGCGGCGGCCAGCGGGGCCGTGATGGCGGAGGAAAAACCGGCCGCGCACAGACCAAAGGCAAACAACAAGCCCGCTCCCGCTCCCAGATTTGTCGCCAGGGTCGTGGCCAGGGAGCCGTAGCTGAACGAGTCCACAGCCGTGCCAACCACCAGGACGCCCATCGAAATGATTCCACCAAACATCACGGAAACAGACAGCCCGAGCCGCAGCTCCTGCACCCTCTGCCCGGCGGCCATGCCGGAGCCGAGAAAGAGGTTGTAAGGCACCACGGTCGTGCCGATCAGGCCGAGCACCAGCAGACCCGAGCCATGCGGCAGGTCCGGAACGAGACTGCCCCGCAGAATTGCGCCCACCGGTGGCTCGAGAATAAACGCCGTCACCAAAAAGGCCAGCCCCATGAACGCGACGATGGCGCTCAGAAAATAGGCCACCGTACGCACGGTCCCCAGCCAGAGCAGCAAACCGGCCGCACCGCACAAGAGGCAGGTCAGCACCACAGGAGGCCAGTGTGTGCCCAAAACCGCGCCAGCGACGCCGCCGAGAACATTGCCCGCCTGATACGCCGCGCAACCGAAAATAATGCCCCCCAGAACCAGCGCCAGCACCAGCATGCCCTGGAGGCCGCCGTGAAATTGTCGGCGGATCGCCTGCCCCAGGTTGAGTCCAGAAACGATGGTCAACCGGCCGCTTGCTTCCTGCAAAACCAGGGTCGCGACCGTCGAGAAAACCAGCGCCCACAGCAGCGCGAAGCCAAACTTCGAGCCTGCAGAAGCCGCCGTGGTAACTGTCCCGGGCCCGATAAACGCGGCAGAGATGACGGACCAAAAGAGGATGGTTGGGAGGCGGGACATGTTTTATTGTTTTATTTGTTGATTTACATGAACAACAAATTGATCAGGTGTGACATGGA
>JBHHXT010000120.1:0-13732 GCA_046757165.1 bacterium
CAAAGAAAAACCTTTGCGTATTCTTTGCGTCTCTGCGACTTTGCGTGCGCTTTTAGTTTTCTTTTCTTGGTTCCGGCTTGCCCGGGTTAGGGTGTTCACGCTTTAGCGTGTTTTCCCCTCCCCCCAAGCTGAAGCTTGTACACCGAACACCCCCCGTCAGGAACCAGCTCAATTCAGGAAAAACACTTCTTGG
Organism: bacterium; assembly: GCA_046757165.1. GTDB lineage: Bacteria > Zhuqueibacterota > Zhuqueibacteria > Oceanimicrobiales > Oceanimicrobiaceae > JBHHXT01. Next base: position 194 of record JBHHXT010000120.1, read on the forward strand.
TTCCGGCTTGTCCCTCACGCCTGTTTCATCCTCAGCATATCCCGGTCCGTCGCCCCCAGACAGTACTGTAGCCCGACCAGGTTAGAAGCGGTCAGTTGTCCATCTGCCACCTTTTTGAGCAGATCATGCGCGTTGAAGGCGATGCCCAGTCCAGCGTTCTTGAGCATGATTTCATCATTGGCGCCATCGCCGACCGCCACGATCTCTTCCATGGACAATCCCTCACGCTCGGCCAGCTCGCGAACGATCTTGCCTTTGCCTTCGGCATCGATGATCCGGCCTTTCACTTTGCCGGTGAGCACACCGTCTTCGATTTCCAGGTCATTTGCAAATGCGTGGTCGAAGCCCAGTTGCTCTTCCAAACGGTCGGCGAAGAACTTGAACCCGCCGGAAATCAGGGCGAGTTTGAACCCCATGGCCTTGAGTGTCGAGACAAGCTCGTAGGTGCCGGCGGTCAATTGCATATCCTTTGCAACCTCCTCCAGCACCGAGACCGGCAGGCCCTTGAGCAAAGCGACGCGTTGCCGCAAAGCGTCTTTGAATCCAATCTTCCCGGACATGGCACGGCCGGTAATCTGTGCAACCTGGTCGCCAACTTTTGCAGCGCGCGCCAGCTCGTCGATCACTTCGCCGTCAATGATGGTGCGGTCCATATCGAATACTACCAGGCGCCGGCGTTGTCGAAACGGCGTGTCCGGTTGAATAATCGTATCAAACCCCACCTCATCGCAGGTGCGCTGAATCACATCCTTCAACACGGACAAATCGCGCAGCTCCGAGGCGTCCACCAGCATCTCCAGCGCCACCAGCTCGCCGCGCGCCAGATGGCGCATACGCTCGATATTCACGCGAAAATTCGCCAGCGCATTGCTGATGGCTTTCAAAATACCGACTTTGTCGCGCCCGATGATGGTAAACACCTGCAAGCTCTTGTCCACGCGTTTGAGCGCGGCAGAAGGCTCCACGAGATCGATGTGCACATCCAGGGAAAGCGTTTTGGCGTTTCGCTTCAGGCGCAGACACGCCTCTTCGGCAGCCTCGGTCTTCTCGACCGGTTCGGTGATCATGAACATGACAAAGAGACCATGCAGCGCATTCTGCTCCACGGCCACGATGTTGAGCTTCGAGTCGGTCACCACCGAGCAGACATCGGCGATGAGATAGGGCTGATTGTTGCCAAAAACGGTCAGAACAATGTACTTGTTGTCGGGCATTTTGGCTCGCTGCACTCCTTGGCAGTTTTGGTGTGCATAGTATGAAAAAATCGCAAAAATGTCAAGGCCAAGTTTCGCAAAAGTTATTCTTACCCGTTCTTCGCTCTTTGTCTGTATTACTTATATTGTTATGCCATATACAAACCTTGTATTTGTATGAGACAGGCTAAGTGAACCTAAGATTAAGCAGCAGGTAAGGCAGGATTTGACGAGCATCAGCACTTTCAGCTCATGTAGCGTTTTTGAGATGACAAACACATAAATTCACAACCTCGAGCCAGCATCAATCTCCACTGCCCCTTTTAACTAGCTCACACTATGGATTGAAGTGCTGACGCTTTGGTCTGTCAAAGCCTCACCTATCTCAGCTTACCTGCTTCTCACGGTTCTTGAATGCACGAGGATAAAATTTCTTCGCAGGGGGAAATAAACGCGACCTGTTGCGAAAAATGCCACAAAATGAAGGGGTTTCGAAAGATGCTAAACCGAAGCAGACTGCAAAAAAGCAGCGCCAGTCTCCTTTGTCTATTTCTATTGCAAGGACTCACCAGCCCGCTTTCCGGGCAAACGCCAACCCTCGAGAAAGTCACCACGGGCGACATTGCCACCAACACGGGCAGCTCGCTGAGCAGTAACTGGGGGGACTACAACAGCGATGGCAAGCTCGATCTGTTCATCGCCAACACCGGGTTCGAAAGCAACTTCCTCTACACCGGCACAGGAGACTCCGTCTTCAACCGGGTCACTGCAGGGGACATTGTCAACGACTTCAACCCGGCGCAGTCGGGTACCTGGGGCGACTTCAACAATGACGGCCATCTCGATATCTTCGTCCCTTTCGAGATCCCGAACAACCGGTTGTACAGCAACAAGGGCAACGGCAGCTTCACGCCCATCACAACCGGCGCGCTTGTCAACGACGGCGGCCGCTCGCTGAGCGCTGCATGGGGGGATTACGATAACGACGGTTTCCTCGACCTGTTTGTCGCCAACGACCAGGGCGAAAACGATTTCTTGTACAAAAACAACGGCGATGGCACCTTCACCAGGATGACCGACGGGCCCCCCGTCAACGATGGCGCAGACGGCGCGTGCGCGGCATGGGCAGACTACGACAATGACGGTGACCTGGATCTGTTCGTCGGCAACCAGAACAACCAAAACAACGCTTTATTTCAGAACAACGGCGACGGGACGTTCGCGGCGGTCACCCAGGGACCGGTGGTCAACGACGGCAAAAGTGCGCAGGGGGCGAGCTGGGGAGACTATGACAACGACGGCGACCTGGATTTGTTCGTGGCCAACGGACCCTTTGAGCAGAATTCAACGGATCTGGCCACCAACGCCCTTTATCAGAATAACGGCGATGGGACGTTCACGGAAATCACCCAGGGGCCGGTTGTCACCGACCTGACCGACGCCAATGGCTCGGCCTGGGGCGACACCGATAACGATGGCGACCTGGACCTGTTTGTCAGCACGTTTTCGGACGCCGCGGATAATCTGTTTTACATCAACAACGGGGATGGCACCTTCAGCAAGGTGACCAATGCAGCGACCTCCGAGTCGGGGTTTTCCACCGGCGCAAGCTGGGGAGATATCGACAATGATGGCGACCTGGATCTGTCGGTGGCGCAGCACTTCCAGAGCAACAATCTTCTCTTCGTCAATGAAGGAAACAGCAACAACTGGATCAGCCTGACCCTGACTGGCATCCTGGCCAACAAAATGGCGATTGGTGCGAAAGTCAAGGTGTATGCGCAAATCGGCGGCGAGCAGGTCGGGCAGCTGCAGGAAATCTCCAGCCAGACCGGCCGCAACGGGCAGAACAGCCTGAACGCTGAGTTCGGACTGGGCGACGCTGCGGTGGTCGATTCCATTCGCATCATCTGGCCCTCTGGCGTCAGGCAGCTTCTCAAAAACGTGGCAATCAATCAATTCCTCCCCATCGAGGAGGATGTCAATCTCGAAAACCTGACGTTTACGCCTACCGAGGACAGCTACATCAAGATCGGGGAAAAAGACCTGAATTTTGGCGACAAAGAGACGGCAAAAATCGAACAAGGTAAGTTTGTCGCCTATCTGAAGTTTCAGGTCGACGGTGTCATTGACGAGGTTTTGAATGCCAAGGTGCAGTTGCAATGTGCCGACGGCAGCGACGACGGCGGCACGATTTTCGAGGCAGAAAATACCTTCAGAGGCACCAACCAGGCGTGGCAGGAAGAAACCCTGACTGCGGATAACGCGCCAGACCTCATCGGCCTGCCGCTGAGCGCGCTGGCAGAGGTCACCTTTGGCGAAACCGTTGAGTTCAATGTCACGCAAGCGGTGTCCAACAACGGCCTGTTCAGCTTTGCCATCCGCAGCAATTCCGCGGACATCGTGAAATATTTCATGAAAGAAGGGCAGACGCCGCCCAAGCTGATCTTACAGGTGATCGCCAACGAGGTCAATACCCCGCCGGTAGCAGAGAACGATATTGCCTCAACGCCGGTCGATGTGCCGGTCGACATTGCCGTGACCAACAACGACAGCGGCATCGATGACGGCCTTGATTTGAGCACCTTGACTGTGGTTTCGGGCCCGACAAACGGGACGGTGGCCGTGAATAACCTGACGGGTGTCATCACCTACTCGCCAAATGCTGGCTACGTCGGCGGCGACAGCTTCACCTACACGGTGCGGGACGACGCCGGGGCCATTTCAAATGTCGCAACCGTGACCCTCACCGTGCGGCCGCCCAATGTGCCACCTCTTGCCATCAACGACCAGGTCGCAACAACAGACGAAACACCCGTCCAGATCCCAGTGCTCGTCAACGACACAGACGACGGCCAGCTCGTTCCGGGGAGCGTGACGGTGGTCACGCCGCCAGCACGGGGGACGGCAATCGTCAACCCGATCTCGGGCAGCGTCACCTACACGCCTGACCCCGGGTTTCTCGGCACGGACACGTTCACCTACACGGTGGAAGACAACGACGGCGCCGTCTCCAACGAGGCCACAGTCAGCGTTTCCGTCACCAAAGGAGCTGAGCTGGTGACGCTCACCTTCCAGCCCACAGATGACGCCCAGGTCAGAAGCCTGTCGCCAAAAAAGAATTTCGGCACCAAAACGACCTTGAAAGTGGATGCAGAGGAATTCAGCACATACCTGAAGTTCAACATCACCGGACTCATCGGGAACATCCAGAGTATCAAACTGCGGCTTCGGGTGACAGATGGCAAGGTCAACAGCAGCAAGAACGGCGGCAGTGTATTCCGGGTCTCCAACGATTTTATCGGGAGCGAGACGCCCTGGACCGAGACCGAGATCAATTTCAAGAATGCACCCGTCACTTCGAGACCGCCCTTTGCCTCATTCGGTGCCGTCGAGCAGAACACGTGGGCTGAAGCCGACGTCCGCAGCATCATCACCGGAGAGGGGATCTACAGCTTCTGGATCGACAGCAACTCACCAGATCTGGCAAAGTACTACTCGAAGGAAGGGCCCTTTTCGCCCGAAATCGTGGTCACCACCCTGGCGATCGTCGGGAACACGCCCCCTGTGGCGAATGATGATGACATCAAAATACGCATCAACACGGCCGGGACCTTCAGCGTCCTCGACAATGACTCGGACCCGGACGGTCAGCTTATGCCGGCCACCCTCACCCTGACGTCTCAACCGGCGCATGGCGCGGCGGATATCAATCCCCTTACCGGTGAGATCACCTACACACCGAACACGGACTATCTTGGGGCAGACCAGTTTGCTTACACGGTCGAAGACAACGAAGGCGCGATTTCGAACCGGGCCACGGTTTCGATAACTGTGCTGCCGCCTAACGTGGCTCCGACGGCGGTGGACGATTTTGCCACCACCGTACAGGACCGGCCGGCGCAGGTCGATGTCGCCGCCAACGACGTCGACACCGACGGCCATATCGACTCGAGCACGGTCACCATTGTCGTCCCACCAAGCAGGGGCACAGCAACCGTCAACACAGCAACAGGGGTGATCACCTACTTCCCCCCGGCCGGATTTGTCGGCAGAGACAGCCTGACATACAGGGCAAACGATGACGATGGCGCGCCCTCGAATGAAGCCCGGGTCCAGATTACCGTCAGCAAAGCGCCGGAAGTGCGCATGGCCAGCTTCCGGCCTACGGATGACGCGCAGGTGAAAGCGACCGAAGCAAACACGAACTTCGGCGACCGGCCCACCAGCAAAATTCAACAAGACCGGTTCAGCGCCTACTTCAAATTCAATGTCAACAACCTGGAAGGAGAGGTCAGCAGTGCAAAGCTGAGAATTCAGGTGACGGACTTCGCGGGAGATGGCGGTCCGAATGGCGGCTCGATCTACACGGTCTCCAACCAATTTGACGCCACGAACATCGATTGGGACGAATCGCAGCTCACCTTCGCAAACGCGCCGGAAGCCACTGGCGCCCCCCTGAGCACCCTGGGGGCCGTCGAAGTCAACCAGGTGGTCGAGTTCGACGTGACACCGGCGGTGAGCGGTGACGGGATTGTGAGCTTCGCCATTCTCGGAGACAGCAACGACGAGGTGAAGTATTTCCTGAAAGAAAGCCTCTTCTCGCCGGTTCTGGTCGTGGAGACGTTCGTCATCCTGGAGAACCAGCCGCCGGTCGCACTGAATGACAACGTCAATGCCCGGCTGAACGAGGCGGCAACCATCGACGTCACCGCCAACGATAGCGACCCGGACGGCGCCATCGACCCGACCTCGGTCACCGTTGTGACGCAACCTGCCAGCGGAATCGTGAGCCCGGGAGGGGCGCCCAACTTGCTCACCTACACGCCCAACACCGATTTCATCGGAACCGACCACTTCACCTACCGGGTGAGAGACTTTGAAGGCGCGCCTTCGAACACGGCAACGGTGACGATCACCATCCACCCGCCGAACCTGCCTCCGGTAGCCAACGACGATGTGGCGGCTACCCTGTCGGTTTTTCCTGTGGACATCGATGTTCTGGCTAATGATTCAGATAGCGATGGTACGCTGATCACGAGCACACTGACCATTGTGAGTGCGCCAACCAATGGAACGGCGACCGTCAGCCCGGCGACTGGCGTTATCACCTACACCCCAAATGAGAATTTTGTCGGCCTGGAGACCTTTACCTACACCGTGACCGATGATGACGGCGCGACTTCAAACGCCGCCACCGTCACCCTCACGGTGAGCGAAGCTCCGGAAGTGGTGACTCTGACCTTCGGCGCCGACGAAGACGGCTATGTCAAGCACAATTCCGCACAAAGGTTTGGCACCCGCTCGACGGCAAAGATTGAAAAATCTCGCTACAGTTGTTTCTTCAAATTCGATATCTCGAGCGCCAGCGGCCAGATCAAGCGGGCCATCCTGAGATTGACGGTCACAGATGGCGTTGACGACGGCAGCAATGACGGCGGCACCGTCTTCCTGGTCTCGAACAACTTTTCCGACAGCACCGTGCCCTGGAACGAAGACGAGCTGAGCGATGTCAACTCGCCCCCTATCGCAGGAGCGCCCGTCGCGACGATTGCCGAGGTCAGCCCGAACCAGGTAGTTGAATTCGATGTCTCGAGCGTTGTCCGCCAACCAGGGATTTACAGTTTCGCCATGACGAGCAGCTCATCCGATCAGGCGAAATACTTCACCCATGAAAGCATTGCACCGCCGCAACTGGTGGTGGAAGCATTTACCGAACCCGACAACACCCCGCCGTTCGCCGTGGACGACGACACCACCACAGGACGAGGCCAGGCGATACGGGTCAAGGTGCTGCGAAACGACAGGGATCTGGACGGCAGCATCAATCTCAATTCCATCCGGATCGCGAGTCAGCCCGCGGCCGGAGCAGCCGTTGCAGAGCCAGGCGGGGTTATCCGATACACCCCCAATGCGGCTTTCCTGGGATTCGACAGTTTCACCTACACCGTAGACGACAACGAAAGTGCCACCTCCAACGCGGCACGCGTCACGGTCGAAATCGTGGACAACAGCAGTTGGTCTGTGCTGGACACCGGCGTTGATTTTTCGGTGACCGCCATTGCAGCGCAAAACAATGAAGTCTATGCAGCCGGCACACGTGCCACCGACGGCAGCCATCATCTTTTTGTCTGGGACGGAGCGAGCTGGTCCGAGCAGACCAGCGGACTCGATGGCGCCATCAACGACATTGCGCTGCACAACGGTGACGTGTACGTCGCCGGGGCATTCACAACCATCGGCGGGGTCAATGCCAAGCGGGTGGCGATGTGGGACGGCACCCAGTGGTCTGCGCTCGGGGATGGTTTGAACAACACGGCTCATGCCATTGCCATCGATGGCAGCGATGTTTACATTGGCGGAGATTTCACCACCGCCGGGGGCCTGAGCGCGAACCGCGTTGCCAAATGGGACGGCAGCGGATGGTCCGCGCTGGCAGATGGGTTTGACAACAGCGTGGCGGCCCTGGCAGTCAACGGCGGCGATTTGTTCGCGGGCGGCGCTTTCCAGAACAGCGGCACGAGCAGCGTGAATCATATTGCCAAATGGGACGGCAACGGTTGGTCGGCCCTCGCTAACGGCGTAAACGACCGGGTGCGCGACATCACGCCAAACGGCAACGGCATCTTTGTCGCAGGGGATTTTAGCATCGCGGGACTGGCCAACGCCAGCCACGTTGGCCACTGGGACGGCACCACCTGGGCCGGATTGGCTGGCGGCGTCAACAACACCGTACGTTCAATCGCCAGCAGCGGCAGCGTCCTTTTCGCTGGCGGCGATTTCGACAAAGCCGATGGCAAGAACGCCTTTTTTGTCGCAAAATGGGATGGCAAGGACTGGACGCCCCTGGGAACAGGGTTGGATGGCAGTGGACGGGCTGTGCGCGCCGATGGCAACAAGGTTTTCTTCGGCGGCGGATTCAACGCGGCCGGCGGCCTGGAGGCAAACCACATTGCGCAGTGGACGGAAACCAACCAACCGCCTATCGCTGTCAACGACACCATGAACACAGATATCGATATGACGGTCGACGTGGATGTCCTGGCCAATGACATCGATCCAAACGGCAACATCGATCCGGCAAGCTTGAACATTGTCACTCAGCCCTTGAACGGCCAGATCAGCGTCAACAACGCAACAGCGGTCGTGACGTACACGCCTGGGGCAGGGTTCGCGGGCAAGGATGTGTTCGAATACACCATTCAGGACACCGAAGGAGAACTCTCCAACCGTGCCACAGCGGTCATTTTTATCAACCCGCCAAACGTTCCTCCAGTTGCGGTCAATGACGTGGTCAGCACCCCGCAGGATGCAGCAGTCGATCTCGATGTGACAGCAAACGACTCGGATAGCGACGGTACCATTGTGGTCGGCACCGTCACGATTGTCACGCAAACTTCACACGGCACGGTGTCGCTCAATCCGGCGACGGGCATCGTCACCTACACCCCGAGCGCCGGCTACATCGGCCTGGATACGTTTACCTACACCGTCGAAGATAACGAGGGCGCCGCGTCCAACATGGCCACGGCGACAATCGTCGTGACGAGATTGCAAGCCACGAGCCTCGACTTCCGCGCCATCGAAGACGGAGCGGTTAAGCACAACTCGACGCTGAAATTTGGCACCCGAACAACGGCCAAGCTCGCCAAAGACAAATTCAGCGTGTTCTTCAAATTCGACGTCAAAGACTTGACCGGGGAGATTAGCGGCGCAACCCTGAAGTTGACTGTTAGTGAAGCGCCAGAAGACGGAAGCGACGACGGCGGCACGCTCTTCCAGGCCGATAACAACTTCGACGGCACCGACACGCCGTGGAACGAGGAAGCGCTCACCGACCCGAACTCACCGCCCCGTATCAGCCTGCCCCTGGGCGACGCCGGCGAGGTGGTCGCCAACCAGGTCGTCGAGTTCGATGTTTCAGGAGTCGTGACGCAGGAGGGCGTCTACAGTTTTACGCTGATCAGCAATTCTGTGGACCAGGCGAAGTACTTCACCCACGAAAGCAATTCGCCGCCGGTTTTGACGGTCGAAACGCTCGTGGCCGTGGAAAACAAACCGCCGGTGGCTGTGGACGACGCAGCAAATGGGCGCCTGAATGAGTCTGTGACCATTACCGTCACGGCAAACGACAGCGACCCGGAAGGCGCCTTGAACGAAAATTCCGTCGCCGTGGTGACGCAGCCGGCGCACGGCTCATTGCAGCAAGGCGGAACGCCAGGCACGCTGATTTACACGCCGGATAATGGCTTTCTTGGCGATGACCAGTTTACCTACACGGTCGAGGACCAGGACGGCATCATCTCCAATCTCGCCACGGTCCGTATTACAGTCCACCCGGGAAACACACCGCCGGTGGCCGCGAACGACGGGGCAGCGACCGCCACGGGCTTTCCAGTAGCCATCGAAATTTTGGTCAACGATAGCGACAACGACGGTACGCTCAATCCAGCGACGGTCGTCATCGTCACGCCCCCGGGAAACGGCACGGCAACCGTGAACACGACGAATGGTGTCATCACTTATGTTTCCAATGCTGGTTTCCTGGGCACCGACACCTTCACCTACACGGTGAGTGACAACGACAACGCAGCATCCAACGTTGCCACCGTCACCGTGGCGGTCACAGACCCACCGGAGGTCGTCACCCTCCGCTTCCAGCCGACGGACGACGCGCAGGTCAAAGTCGCCAATTCGCCACAAAACTTCGGCAAAAAGGCCACTGGCAAAGTTGAAAAAAACCGCTTTAGTGTCTACCTGAAATTCAATGTTGAACAACTCCCTGGCCAGATCAAAAGTGCGAAAGTGAAAATAAGAGTCGCTGACTTTGACGAGGACGGCAGCGACGACGGCGGCGCCATCTTCCCGGTGTCCAACCTGTTCAAAAACTCAGACGCGACCTGGGATGAAAATGGCATTGTTTTTCAAAACGCGCCTGAGGTCACCGGCGCCCCGCTTGCCGCTGCCGGCACAGTCAAAAAGAGACAAAATGTCTTTTTTGATGTCACAGAAGCTGTAACCGGCGAAGGCGTTTACAGTTTCGCCATCGTTAACAGCTCCAATGACCAGGCAAAGTACTGGATGAAAGAAGGCGACTTTCCGCCTGAACTTGTCGTTGAAACGTTTGATTTCGGCGCCAACACCGCGCCGGTCGCTGTCGACGACAACGCCGGCACCCGGCCGGGGCAACCGGTCACCCTCAACGTGGCAGACAATGACATCGACCCCGACGGGTCGGTCGACAAGAGCAGCGTGGCCGTCACCAACCCGCCGGCAAACGGCAGCCTTCAGACCGGCACGACGCCGGGCGAGCTGACGTACACGCCGAACAACGGCTTTACCGGCACCGACACCTTTACTTACACGGTGCGAGACGACCAGGGGGCGCTCTCGAATGAAGCGACGGTCACCATCACCGTCAGCGCGACTAACCTGGCGCCGGTGGCAGCAAATGACGCGGCAAATACCTCCGTTAGCACGCCCGTGGTCATCGGCGTGCTGGCCAACGACGCAGACAGCGACGGCAGCCTGAATCCGGCCACGGTCTCAATCACCAGCCCGCCTGCCAATGGTTCGGCAGCGGTCAATACTGGAGCTGGCACGATCACCTACTCTCCCAACAGTGGCTTCACCGGCGTGGACACCTTCGAGTACACGGTTCAGGATAACGAAGGGGCCGTCTCGAACGCCGCCACGGTTTCGGTAAACGTGAGCAACTCAGCCGTCCGCACCCTCGAGTTCCAGCCCACAGACGACGGCCAGGTGAAACACAACTCACCCGGCCGCAACTACGGCCGCAAGAGCACGACCAAGATCGAGGCAAACAAATTCACCACCTACTTCAAATTCAGTGTCACGGGCATCACGGGCGACTTTCGCGCCGCCAAAATCAGGCTGCAGGTGACGGATAATCCGCAAGATGCCAGCCGCTCCGGCGGCACCCTGTTCCCCGCCTCCAACACCTTTTCAGACATAAACTCACCCTGGAATGAAGGCAGCCTGACCTTTAGCAATGCCCCGCAAACGACCGGGCCGGCGCTGAGCAGTGTTGGCAATGTCCAGACCAGCCAGATCGTGGAATTCGACGTGACTCCGGCCATTGCCGGCGACGGCGTCTACAGTTTTTGCCTGAACAGCGATTCTGGCGACCAAGCGAAATACTTCACCAAAGAAGGCCAGACCCCGCCGCGGCTGATCATCGAGACGCTGGACGCTGACGGCAATGTTCCCCCGGTGGCCGGCAACGACCAGGCTTCGACCGCCAAAGGAGCGAATGTTGTCATCGATATCCTGCAGAGTGACACCGATCCGGACGGCAGCCTGGCCGTCTCGACCGTGACCATCATCACGCCGCCGGCAAATGGTACGGTAGCAGTCAACCCGAATTCAGGCGTGGCAACCTATACACCGGACAGCGACTTCACCGGCAGCGACGCGTTTACTTACACGGTCAAGGACAACGAAGGCGCGACCTCAAACGAAGCGACGGTACAAATCACCGTCACGGGCGGCGGCGGGTCCAGCACCTTGACCCTCAACCCGATCCACGATGCCCAGGTTAAACTCACTGCCCCGGGGAGCAACTATGGTGCGAAACCGACTGGCAAAGTCGAGCAAGATAAATTCAACACCTATCTCAAATTCAACGTCAGCGGTCTCACGGGCGAGGTCAGAAGTGCGAAGCTGGTGCTCACCGTCGGCCAGGACGAACGAGACGGCAGCAGCCACGGCGGCTCAATCTTCTCCGTTTCCAACAATTTCAAGAATCTCAATTCACCGTGGACAGAAAGTCTGCTCAATGCAGGCAATGCCCCGGAAATCAGCGGTAGCGCATTCGCCACTGCCGGCCCGGTCGCGCCCTTGCAGAAGGTGGAGTTCGATGTCAAAGCCGCCGTCTCCGGCAACGGCATCTACAGCTTTGCCCTGAGCAGCACCTCGAAGAACCGGGCGAAATACTACATGAAAGAAGGCACGTTCCCGCCCGAGCTGGTCCTTGTAACTGCCGGGTCAGGGGGCGGCAACACCCCGCCGGTTGCAGTCGACGATGGCTTCTCAACCCGAAAAGGGCTGTCGGTTGTCATGGACGTGCTGCAAAACGACAACGACCCGGGTGGCAGCATCGTGCGCACCAGCCTGGCCGTGCAGGCACAGCCCTCGAATGGCTCGGTGCGGGTCAACCCCAATTCCGGGGTCGTGACCTACACGCCGAACACCGGCTTTGTCGGTAGCGACACGTTTACTTACACTGTGGAAGACGACGAAGGCGCAACCTCGAATGCCGCCACTGTGACCATCACCGTCAATCCAGCCACGGAAGCGCAACGGTTGACCTTCAAGCCGGTCGCAGACGCATTTGTGAAAGCCGCCGCGCCGACCACAAACTTCGGCGCGGCGGACGAGCTGCGCGCGGGTTCCACTCAGTCACAGAACGGCCCGGCGGGCGCTGGCGTCGTAACCTATTTGAAATTCGAAATCATCGGGGTCGAAGGCGTTGTTCAAAATGCAACCCTGCGCCTCTTCTCTGACGGCCGCCAGGACGGAAGCGTACGCCTCACCCAAGTGTCCAACAACTTCAAAGACTCTGAGTCCGCGTGGGACGAAACGCTTTTGGTCTGGGACAACGCACCCGAGCTGGCAGAGAGTCCTCTGGCCCGCGCCACGACCGGAGCCGAAACCGCCTCCTTTGAAGTCGACCTCACCGGCGCGATCCTGACCGACGGCGTCTACAGCTTCGCCATCCAGAGTGGTTCTGGCGACCAGCCAATATTTCATTCCAAAGAAGGCAGCAAGCCGCCGGAGCTGATCATCGAAACAGGCGTTGAGGCCGGGGAAGATACGCTCGAAGTGGCGACAGACACCGAGCTTGCCGCCCCCGAGGTCTTGCCGAAGGCGTTCTCTTTGAGTCCAAATTACCCAAACCCGTTCAACCCTGAGACGAACATTCGCTACGCGCTTCCGGAAGACGCACGGGTCAAGCTGCGCATCTACAACGTGCGCGGCCAGCTCGTCCGCACCCTCGTGGATGAAAACCAGGAAGCGGGCTTCAAGACCGTGCGCTGGTTCGGCCAAAACGACCAGGGCCGTAACGTGGCGAGCGGTATTTACTTCATGCAGCTCGAGGTGAAGGAGCAGAAGTTTGTGCAGCGGATGTTGTTGCAGAAGTAGCGCCTGGCTTAGATCGGGCGTCCCGGCTCCGCCTGGCGATGAATCGCCAGGCTCAGGTTTGAAAGGGGCTGTCGAAAAAGGTTCCTCGTGCCTGTCATTCGGTCGGAATGACATTTCTGGCCATTTGGGACAGCCCCTCGAGCGCGAGGCCGGCTGGCAATGACCTTGTTTCCCGGCGTCG
>JBHHXT010000121.1:0-13709 GCA_046757165.1 bacterium
TTGACACGAATAAATGAGGTGTGAGTTCCTACAGCCTAAAAGTCTACAGCCTATCTACCGGAATCGTGTCCTTAGTTCAGGAAGACCACGCCAAACTCCTTTCTCAGCGCCTCATCGCAAACAATGTCTCCTGCGGCGCGAACAAAAATTGCTCTGACCGGGTGGCGTTGCATGGCTTTGAGATCATGCTTTGCGCCTGCGATGAAGAGATAAGTGGCCCAGACATCGGCCTGCTCGGCTGAGGGGGCGAACACGGTCACGCTTTGGTTTTGGTCGGCGGGAAACCCGGTGTGCGGGTCGATGAGGTGATGGTAGCGTTTGCCGTTGATGAGCTTGTAGCGTTCGTAATCTCCGCTGGTGGCAACGGCCACATCCTGCGCCTCAAAGGTCGCGAGAAGCTCTGCTTGTTTGCGCGGATGTTGCAGACCGACGGTCCACTTTTGGTGGCCATATTTGGTGCCGCAGGCGTAGATATCGCCGCCTGCGTTGATGAGGAAGTTTTGGATGCCATTTTGATTCAGCACAAAGGCGGCTCGGTCGATGGCATAGCCCTTGGCAATGCCGCCCAGGTCGAGCTTCATGCCCGTTTTTTTCAGAAACACGGTTGTATCTTGTCTGCTTAGCACGATGTTGTGAAAATTGACCAGGTTCAGCAGGTTTTTCAAAAGCCGGGGCTCGGGGACGGTGACCTCTCTGTCGCCGTTGAATCCCCAGAGTTCAGTGACCGGGCCGATGGTGATGTCAAAATCGCCGGCAAATTTTCGAGAATAGGCAACGGCCCGCGTGACAATGGCGAAGGTTTCGTAGCTGACCCGCACGTGTTTTGCGCCTGCGTGTTGATTGATACGCGTGATTTCGCTTTCTGGCTTGTGGCTGCTCAGAAGACGCTCGATCCTTTCGATTTCCTGGTAAGCTTTGGTGAACGCCTGCTTGCACCCGGTGATGCTCGGGTGCGTGCCGAGAAAGTCGATTTTTGTTCCGAGCAGGTATTTTGTCGCCGAGACTTCGTAGAGAGGTTCAGGCTGTGCCGACAGGGTCACCGGCCTCAGGGCAAATGCGATGGCACTTGCTGCGGCGATAGTGACAAGGCGCGCAAAAAGCCGGGACCCGGCCTTCCCCAGCTGGTCCGCTGGCCCCGAACGCCTCCTTGCGACGTGCACAAGTGGGAGGAGATATCGGTTTCGCAGACAGCTCCGAGATCGGGTTATGGCGTTGAGCGCAGTCATGATTTTTGTTTCACGGCACTTTCCTGCTGGTCTTCTAAAAGGCCAGCGTGTCCAAACCATGCGCAGGTTGCCCGGTCACCGTGATTCGGACCTGGTTTGGAATGCAGATGATCTGCTGCCCTGCCTTGTGAATGCCACCCATTTTAACACACGTCTTGTGTTTGCAGGAAGCGCCATCAAGCTGCGCGCTTCCATTTTTGATCGAGAGAAGCACGCTGCCTCGTGCGCCGTCAATTCTCTGCTCCTGAATATTTTCCGCCAGGTCGAACCGCGTGACCAGCGAGTTATTGCGAAACACGGCCAGGGTCCGGGCCGGCGACTTCTCGCCTTCCGTGGATAGTTTCAGAACACAGGGGTTGTCAAAACGCCTGGGCAGGCCGAGCGATTGCGAGACCTGGAGGACGCTTTCTGTGAATCGGGAGGGTGCGGTTTTGTAGTTGATCAGCCTGTTATTCATGACCAGTACCACGTCACCGACGTGGCGTCCGGAAAGGGCAAACTCCTGGAACCGTAGCCTCTTGTGTGACAAATCCAGGTGCTTGATCAACGCTTCCATGTGCGGAATGGCCTGGTCCGGCGCGTCGGTCATGACGTGGAGGCTGAATTGCCAGATGTCTTCGGCAAAAAGCATGGGTGGCGCCACTTTGGAGAGGGCGACGCCCGAGGCGACTGCTGCACATTTTCTCAGAAAATCTCTTCTATCCATGATGGGTCCCTCTTCTATTTCGTTGGTCAAAAACGATACCGCACACCGAGACTCATGATGTACGCATAAAGGTCCTTCGCTCTGCGATGCCAGTTGGGCGTGACGGTGTGTCGATGATAGAAATTGAGTTTGAGACTGAGTTGAATGTTTTCATCCCGCAAGAGCGGAATTCCTTGAAAGTGTCCGCCGTTGAGGACGAGTTTGAATTGGTATTGATTCGAAAACCCTTCGTCCAGTTTGCTGTCGACGGTCATGAATTCTTCCGGCTGCTCATATTTTTCCTTATAGAAGAACGCCCGGCTTTGGAAGTAATTTCGAAACCCGAGACCGACCGTCGTTGCCTCGCTGACGTGCTGCAGAAACGAAATCGAGGTCGTAAAGGAACGGACAGCCCAGTCGTCCCAGTAATAGCGGATGCCAAACTGCAGGGCGGAGGTGCGTTCGATTTTGTAATTCATTCGCACGCCGAACGCTTTGCGTGTGCGCTCATTCGGATGCACCGGCTCCAGCATGAGCGGTTCGCTATTCTGAATGAGCTGCACCACCTGATAAGGGTCGGAGAGCAACCCTTTTGAGTGATTATACGAGGCGATGAGCTGCCCGATGAGACGTTTGCTCAGAACCTGTGTTAGATTAATGCTGGCGGTGTAGACATCCTTCTCTTTTCGCCAGTCCCGGATTTGTGGAAAGATTTTGTCCCAACTGCGCACCAGGCCGAGCTGCAGGGTGGTGTTCTTTTGCGCGAAGGGATAGGAGAAAGAGCCGGCAAGGGTTACAGATCTGTAGTCGTGCTCTTTGCTGAACAGCCCATTCACCGAGAGGGTGCCGCCATTGATCAGTTGCGTGATTCCGGCTCCGAGCTCATGGCGGACCTCATCCGGCGTGTTGTCGCCACCGCCATCTTCTTTTTCTGTTGCCGAGGTGACGCCGTCCACGATGAAATGGCTTCTCATGGAAGCGGCGCTGATGACATCGACCAGGTAGCGGACGTTGATGGTGGAAGAGTCTGTCATCCTTTTGGTGTAGGAAATCGACGGATAGACGATGGTCACATCGAAACTGTCGAAGTACGAGTTTAGATTGACCTGCAGTTCGTCGGCCGGCAGATCTTGTGCCCGCGCGGCAGATGCCATCATGACCAGGAGCAGGGCGGTGAGCCCGGCGGATCTAGCCACAGCCGCAGCCTCCACTTTGTGCGCCCGTCCCGCCGACAGAACCTTCCCGATAATCGAGATAATGCTCGTTTATTCCGGCGTCGATGGGGTTCTCATCAAAGATCATAATCGGGTCGGCCAGGTCGCCACGCTCCCACGGTTTGACGGTCGCGCAGCTCGAGAGTCCGATCAGAACGAATGCCATCATTAGAATTTTCGCGCTCATGGTGATCCTCCATAGTCATCAATATCGATTTGGATCGTCCCGCAAGTCATCGCGGGGCGACCAAACGGGCGCGAAGCCATCTCCGGGGTCTAGCCCGGAGACGGCTTCGCCTGCTTCTCGCCTCGTGATGACCACAGAGACTAGTCCTCATTCAGAAGCTGTGTCAACTCCTTGACATATTTTTGTCTCTCCTTCTCCGTGAAGCCAGTGTGCCGGAAGCGAATCACGCCTTTTCTGTCGATGAAAATCGTCGTCGGCATGCCTTCGACTTTATACAGCTTTGGCAAGCTGCCTTTAGGGTCGGGCATCACGGGAAACGGCGTCTCGACCTTTAGCTTTGCCAGGAATTTGTTCATATTCTCGCTGTGCTCATCCAGGTTGACTGCGACAATTTCCAGGTTCTTGTCTTCTTCGCTATTGAACTCCTTGTAGAGTTTGATCAAGAACGGAAATTCTTTGCGGCACGGTCCACACCAGCTCGCCCAGAAATCCAGAACCACCACTTTGCCGCGCAGCTCAGATAGCACGATCTTTTCGCCAGTTGTGCTGACGCCTTTGAAATTCATCGCCAGGTCAGCGTTGTCTTTACCCATGCCCGGGATACAGAACAAGAGTGTGACCAGTGTCGCGAAAGTCATTTTCTTCATTCTCATCTCCTTAACTATTAATAGGTCATTCCTCATCGGTGTCATCACTCCAGCGCGTGTCATGACATTGAAAACACGACGGGGCAATTGTCACTCGATCATCTACGATTGCGACGCCACCATCGAGGTCGTCATGGTGGCAATCCGAATCACTGCAGCCGCTGTCTTTCTTGTAAGGGTATCGATATCCTGCTTTATGTAGTACGCCTTTGATGCTTGCCTTATGATCATCCGGCAGGTTGGGTTTTGATGCGGCCGGAAATGGGCCGCCACAAGATAGCCCAAATAGTGCTGCCAGGATTGCTGCCCAATACCTACCCAAAAACATGGTCATTACCTCACACTTGTGGTCTGATTCGATTCGATATCTGCTTCAATGCTCGAATCTGGTTGGCAAAGCGCATGCCAAATCAATGGGTGAAGAAAATATGGTCATTCTCAGGCGGGGCTCGGCTGTTTCCAGGTCTCTACAGGTCTCTATATGACTTCGAACGGTGGCTTCTGTGTCTTTTCCCTTCAGTTTTGAAACGCGTGATTACGCAATTGTAATACATTTATGTGAAAGAAGGGGGGAGCTGCATGAAACCTGATCGAATTGCGCACTAGCGTAAGGTCGAGCAGGGGGCGGGAGGCGTGACAGAGGCTGCATATTTTACGCGATGGTCTTGTAGATTCTTCCGCATTAACGGTGAGCCTCCCGGGCGCCCGCACTGGATTTTTGAAGAATCATCGCGACGCAACGATCACCATTCGGCATATTATTTGCAGACCGATGGCTTCATGTGTTTTTGGATAGGAATATTGACTGATGAATAACATTTCGAGAATGAGGAGATGATCAAGTGAAGCGCACGCGGAATCTGATGTTATCGACTGTCCTGACCCTGCTGCTCATGCCGTACGCGAAGTCGAAGTCAACCAGTTTACCGGGTTCGGCTGGCGGCACGGTGCAAATTGAGGTGACGACTATCACCTTTGATGGAAGGTATTCTCCGAAGAATATTGGCGCGATCTGGGTCGAGGATGCGCAGGAACGATTTGTGAAATCCCTGGAAGTCTGGGCCAGAAAAAGAATCAGGCACCTGATCAAGTGGCAGGCATCTTCTGCTGGCAATGTTGTGGATGCGGTCACCAGCGCGACCTTCCGATCCCACCAAACGCACACCGCAACCTGGGACTGCACCGACGTGAACGGTGCCCAAGTACCGGACGGAACGTACAAAGTCCTGATTGAATTCACCGAAGAAAACTCGAGCAGTTCAGGCAAGCCCCCGGGCAAGTGGACGGTCATCGAATTCACCAAGGGGGCTGGCGATCAAACCATCACGCCTCCCGATGAAACTTATTTTAGGGATCTCAGATTGACCTACACCAATGCGGGAGTGCAACCGGCTTCGGTCAGTGGAACCGTCAAGGAGGCCGGGTCGAGTCTGCCAATCGGGGCGGCGACCGTGCAGCTCAAATCTGGCAGCACCGTTTCATACGAGACGGTGACCGACAATGCCGGCGCGTATCAATTCAATGACGTCCAACCCGGCTCCTACAATCTGGTGTGCTTCAAATCCGGATACGTCACCTGGACGGAGAGCATTTCCGTGAGCTCAGGTCAGGTGATCGCGGGCAAGGATATTCAGTTAACCCCTCAGCAGACGGATACGACGCCCCCTGCGCCACCGCAGAATGTTAAAGCAGTTGTTCAGTAGAGGGGCGGGACTACAAGCCGATAACATGGTGTTCTTTCAGCACAGTTTGGAGGCTTCAGAGCATATTGGGGCCACGGATTTAACTGATAAAGCACGGATTTACACGGATTTGGTCTTGGATGAAAGCCAAAAAAATCCTGAGCCACACAAGTTACCTTCCACTGAACTTCGACACATTCGGTGTTCAGTCCAATCCGTTCCGATCCGTTAGATCCGTCTCATCCGCGTTCTATTTTTTTTGCACTTTTTTGTCTTTTTTGCAAAACTTTATTGATGATATCATAGTGATGATATTATAGTTTGGAACGAATCCGTGGCCAATCAATTATTTTGTTGCGGCTTCGCCGCGTTGCGGGTCTCTGAGCCTCCGCAGGGTTTACCGGCTCATTTCTCCCTGGCCAGTCGCTCCAGAATCCCCACCAGCAGCTTGTAAAAGTCCGCAACCGAGCCAATGCGCACGCGTTCGTCTGGCGAATGTGGAAACTCTATCTGCGGGCCGAGCGACACCATATCCATGCCGGGGTATTTTTCGCCGATGATGCCGCACTCCAGCCCGGCATGTATCGCCTTGATTGCCGGCTCTTTGCCCAGGACTTGTTTGTGCACCTCTTGCGCGATTTTGAGCACCCTGGAGTCCAGGTCCGGTTTCCATCCCGGGTACCCCTCCGCTTCTTCGATCTTTGCGCCGGCCAGGGCGCCCATGCTGGCCACGCGGTCTTGAATGGCATGGATAGCAGAATCCACCGAGCTTCGGTTGCTGACGTGGATGTGCATCTGGTGGTCTTCGACCTTGACCGAGGCCAGATTCGAGCTGGTTTCAACCAGGTCGGGGATATCGTAGCTCATCGCCATGACGCCGTGGGGCAGCGTGTTGAGCAGATTCAGCACGGTGCGGGCGCTCTGGCTGTGGAGCATCTTGTCCGCGCTTCTTTCCGAAAGTTCAAACGTCATCTCCGGTTCAGCAGGCTTGAACTCAGCTTCAATGGCTGAGATTTGTCTCTTGAAGGCAGTCTCGAATCCATCTTTGTCGCCTGGCGCAATCGCGACGGTGGCGAATGCTTCGCGGGGGATCGCGTTGTGCATATTGCCCCCCGTAAGACTTACCAGATCGAAGGTCATGGTTTTTCTGACCGCAACCAGGGCACGGGTGAGGAGCTTGACGGCATTTCCTCTTTGCAGGTGAATATCTACTCCCGAGTGTCCCCCACGCAGCCGGTGCAGTTTCAGATCGAGCGCAACCGTGCCGGGGGGAACGTCCGTGGTGTTGAGCTCGAGGGTCAGATTGATACCGGCACCGCCCGCGCAGCCGACGTACAGCGAGCCTTCCTCCTCGGTGTCCAGGTTGATCAAGCAGCGCCCTTGCAGGAAGTCATTGGACAGGCCACCGGCGCCAGTCAGCCCGGTTTCCTCATCCACCGTGAACAGGAACTCCATCGGACCGTGCTTGACCGTATCGCTTTCCATGATCGCCAACGCTGCTGCAACGCCGATGCCATTATCCGAGCCCAGCGTGGTGCCTGTGGCCGTGAGATAGTCGCCCTGCTGCCGGGGCCGGATCGCATCTTTGTCGAAATCGTGTTCTACATCTGCGTTTTTTTCGTTGACCATATCGAGGTGGGATTGCAGAATGGTCACCGGTGCAGATTCACAGCCAGCGGTTCCCGGTTTGCTCACCACGATGTTGCCGAGGCTGTCCTGCTTGTGGGCAAGTCCGTGCTTCGTGGCACGTTCGATCACGTACTCTCCCATCTGTTTTTCCTTCTTTGAACCTCGAGGGATGGTAAGAATCTTATCGAAATGTGCCCAGAGCTCTCTGGGGTCCAGATCTGAGACGAACGTCATACTTTCCTCCATTTGCGATTGTACTTTAAGGTCGGCAGAATCAAACTCTGTGTTTATTAAAGCCAGGGCTCCCGTTCGACCGGGTGTGACTGCTGCAATATAAACAGGAGCGTATGATTTTGCAAGCATTTTATGGATGTGAATTTGTGGAAATTGTGCTTGAAAATGGCAGACCACTTTCTTACATTGGCGGGTTCTTCCGAGCAGAGGCGACAGGTAGGGCAAAAGCGAGCTTTTCAGCTTCTTGTCTGTTTTGTTGCGCGCCAACCGCAAATTCATTCGAAAGGAAATTGGTATGAGGCACAACTTACTGTTCACGTTAGTGATGGGAACCCTCTCGCTCAGTCTCAGTTGTGGCGAGGAAAACAACCGAAAGGAACAAACAGCGATGGAGCAACTGGCTGAAAGCACTCCCGACCCCGAACGTCCCCTCCAGACTGAAGCGAGAGCGCTGGCGAATGTCGCGGCAAAAGACCGTGCCGACTACTACGCCAGCGAACCGCCCAAAACGATTGAGGAGTCAAAAAAATACCTCGCGACGGTGCACACCGAGAAGGGGGATATCGTGCTGGAGTTGGACCCGCTATACGCTCCGCTGCACGTGAACAACTTCGTCTTTCTGGCGCGTCAGGGGTTCTTTGATGGCCTGACCTTTCACCGGGTGGTGCCCGGCTTTGTCATCCAGGGCGGCGACCCGCTCGGGACGGGCACGGGAGGCCCCGGCTACTTGATTCCGGCGGAAATCGGCCTGCCGCACAATCAGGGCGTTGTCGCCATGGCGCGGCGCGGCGACTCGATCAACCCGGAAAGAAAGTCCAGCGGCAGCCAGTTTTACATCACCCTCGCGCCAACCCACCAACTTGACGGGCAGTATTCCGTCTTCGGCCAAGTCATCGCCGGCTTTGATGTGGTGCAAAGAATTGCTGTCGGTGATTTGATGATGCGCGTAGAGATCGAGGAAAAATAACAGCCCAGCGATAAATGCGAATCGGAATCATTGGCCTGGACCAATCCGGCAAAACGACCTTGTTCAACGCGCTGACCGAAAGTTCTGGTGCGCCAGAGCAGGGGGCAAAAGGCAAGCAGAGCGCACATCTCAGTATGGTCAAGGTGCCAGATGTCCGTCTGGACGGGTTACATGAGCTTTTCCCCACTGCCCGCAAAGTACAGGCGACCATCGAATACGTCGACATCGGCGGCCTTTCCAAAGGCGCGACGCAGCGCAAGGGCTTTCAGGAGCAATTCCTGGCCAACGTTCGCAACGTCGACGCCCTGCTCTGCATTTTGCGACGCTTCGAAAGCGACCTGGTGGCCCACCCGGAAGGGAGCATCGACCCGGCGCGCGACTGGTCCATCATCCAGGATGAGTTTCTCCTTTCCGACATGGCGATTCTGGAGAACCGCATCGAACGGTTGAGCAGTGAGGTCAGGAAAGTCAAGGATGACGCGAAGAATCTCGAGCTGGCGCTGC
Organism: bacterium; assembly: GCA_046757165.1. Lineage (GTDB taxonomy): Bacteria > Zhuqueibacterota > Zhuqueibacteria > Oceanimicrobiales > Oceanimicrobiaceae > JBHHXT01. Next base: position 8,976 of record JBHHXT010000121.1, read on the forward strand.
TGGAAAAATGCCACGCCAGCCTGGAGTCCGAACAGCCATTGCGCGAGCTCGAATTCGACCCGGCCGAAGACAAAATGCTGCGCGGGTTTCAGTTCCTGACCGCCAAACCGGTCTTGCTGGTCTTGAACATCAGCGAAGATGACCTGGTCAAAGAAGCGGAGGTGGCTGCGCACTACGCGCCCCTCGCCGCGGGCAAGAACAAAGTGCTGCTCTGCTTGTCGGCCCATCTCGAAATGGAGATCGCACAACTGCCCCAAGAGGACAAGGCGACCTTTCAGAAAGAAATGGGCATCACAGAGCCGGCCTTGAACAAGATGATTCGTTACTCTTATGATCTGCTCGGGCTGATTCCGTTCTTCACGGCTGGCGAACAGGAAGTCCGCGCCTGGACCATCAAAAAAGAGACGCGGGCGCAGAACGCCGCCGGCGCGATCCACTCCGATATGGAGCGCGGTTTTATTCGCGCCGAAGTCGTCGAGGTTGAGAAGTTGAGCGAACTGGGCTCCTTTGCAAAATGCAAGGAGGTGGGCGTGCTGCGCCTGGAGGGGAAAGAGTACATCGTCAAGAATGGAGATGTCATTACGTTTCGGTTTAACGTTTAAAGCAAAGGATTTGTCTTGAAGGTACGGATTGCGGTCGGAATTGTCATCAGTCTGGTTTTTATCTACCTTGCCTTTCATGAGGTCAATTTCCAAAAGATGCTGGCGGTCATCAAAGATGCCAGGTATGAGTGGCTCTTTCCTGCCATTGTTGCCATGCTGCTGAGCCACTGGTTGCGGGCGATGCGTTGGCAGTACCTCATGGAGCCGGTCAAAGAAATAAAGGTTCATCCCCTTTTTTCTGCGTTGATGATCGGCTACGCCGCCAACAATATTTTTCCTTTGCGTCTGGGAGAGTTCCTGCGCGCCTTCGCCATCGCCAAAAGTCAGAGGGTCTCCAAAACCTCGTCTTTCGCCACCGTGATTGTCGACCGCCTGCTCGACATCCTGTCCCTGCTACTTGTGATGGCGGTCACGATCTTCCTTTTTCCTCTGCCTGAAAACATCAAACGGGGCGCCTACGTGATCTCGGCCGGCACCATTGGCGTCATCGTGTTTATCGTTTTTCTGATGGAAAAGACGGACGCAACCTTAACGCTGCTCAGTCGGGTTTTGCCAAAAAAAGTGTATGCGGTGGTGCAAAGAATTACGCGTTCCTTTTTGCAAGGGTTCATGGTTTTCAAGAAGTCAGAGCACTATCTTCGAGTCATTAGCCTGTCTGTGGGCGTATGGTTACTCTATGCCGTGGTTGTGTACATTTCATTTTTCATTTTCGACTTCAATACGACTTACAGCCTTGATTTCCATGCCGCCCTGGTTGTGCTCGTCATTATCAGCATCGGATTGATGATTCCCTCCTCGCCCGGCTTTGTCGGGACTTACCACTGGTTTTGTATCATGAGCCTGTCACTGGTCGCCGCGCCCACGATCCCCAAAAACGATGCCATCAGCTTCGCGGTCATCACCCACGCCATGAATACCATCCCGGTCACGATTGTCGGTCTTTCCTACTTCTGGAAGGAGAACCTGCACTTCTCCGACGCCGTTTCGGAGAAGGAAGCCGTTGAACACGCCTCAGAAGATGACTCTCTGCCAGACACTTTGAGCGACTGACTGCCCGCGATTCTATCCGCCATTTTGGCGAGCATTTGAGTTGTTCAATCCACTTTTGCTCGACTCAGCCAGCTTTTCTTGCAGCAGGTGGGGGGAGCGGTTTCGGGTCAGGGGGTCGAATTTCCTTGACATCGCTAATATTTTTACTTAATTTAAAGGTGTTTATGACCATCGAAACCACCACGCACCATGCATACCGTGCAAAAAGATGAGGTCCGGCCGAGTGTCGTGGCGGGCTTCTTCTACCCGGAAACGCGGGAGATGCTTGAACGCGAGTTGGATGAGATGCTGGAGGCCGCCCCAGCGCAAGAGGTTCATGGTGCCATCAAAGCGTTGATCTCCCCCCACGCTGGATACCAGTACTCCGGCCAGGTGGCAGCTTTCGGCTATCGGCAACTGCGGAATCAGCACATTCCTGTTATTGCCGTCATTGCTCCCAGTCATTATGATGATTTTCCTGGCGTTTCGGTTTTTGATGGCCGGGGGTATGAAACCCCGCTTGGCCTGGTACCGGTTGCCACGGACCTGGCCGAAGCCCTGATCGAGCAAGATGAGGTGATCAAATCCTCCAGGCTTGGGCATGAAAAAGAGCACGCGCTGGAGGTTCAGCTACCGTTTATCCAGAAAGTTCTTCCGCACGCTGAGATTATTCCAATCGTCATCCGCCGACAGGAGGTTGCCAATTGCGTGCTGTTGGGGCAAGCGCTGAGTACCGTGCTGGAGCACCAACCCGCTCTCATTGTTGCCAGCTCGGACCTGTCCCATTTTCACTCGTATGAGGAGGCGACCGCCATCGACTCCAGGACCAGCGAGATCATCGAACGGTTTGACGTCGAGCTTTTGAAAGTGGCGGTAGAAACGGGAGAATGCGAAGCGTGTGGCGCCGGTCCCATCCTCGCGGCCATGGTCGCCAGCAAGAAACTGGGCGCCGACAAAGCCAGCACGTTGATCTACCGCAATTCTGGTGATGCCTCCGGGGACTATGCAAAGGTCGTGGGCTATCTATCGGCCGCGTTTTATCAAGCGAGCTAAACATGTTCTATCGCCAGCGACTGTTCAAAAAGGAGCAGCAGCGCCTGCTGGAGTTTGCGCGCCTTACCATCAAGGCGAAGCTGAACCGCGACCAGCCGCCGGGTTTTGACGACCTGACGCACCCCTATACGCTCAAACGCGGCGTCTTCGTCACCCTGACCCGAGACAAAAAGCTGCGGGGGTGCATCGGCATGGTGCAGGGCGTGAAGCCTCTTTATCAGGCGGTCGCCGACGCCGCGGAGTCTGCCGCCTTCAACGACCCGCGATTTCCTCCCGTTGCTGAAGACGAACTGCCAAAAATCAATATTGAGATTTCGGTTATTTCGCCTTTGAGAAAAGTTGATTCGGTCACGCATGTCAAGGTGCCAAGACATGGCGTCTTGCTGAGGTTGGGAAATTCGAGCGGCATTTTGCTGCCACAGGTTGCCGCCAAGAATAGATGGGATCGCGAGACATTGCTGGAACATGTTTGCCTGAAGGCTGGTTTGGAGAAGCATTCCTGGAAAGACGAGCTGGCTGAAGTGATGGTCTTTGAGGCCCAGGTGTTTGCAGAAGAAACCAGCGACAAGCCAGAGGACAGTTGATTGCCTGAGCCGCCTGAATTCACCCTCAGAACCCGACAGACTCTGGAAGAAATCGAAGCTGCGACCCTGTCACCCTTTGCCCGACGCAGCAAGGGTTCGCACGCGAGTCGTTGTCACGAAGAACCCGAGCATCCCTACCGCACCGCCTTCCAGCGCGACCGCGACCGCATTATCCACTCCCGCGCTTTTAGAAGATTGAAACATAAACGGCAGGTGTTTTTGACCTCGGAAAGCGACCATTACCGCACGCGGATTACCCACACCCTGGAAGTAGCGCAGCTTTCGCGCACCATGGCGCGCGTCCTGGGATTGAATGAAGATCTCGTCGAGGCCATTGCCCTCGGCCACGATCTCGGCCACACGCCCTTTGGCCATCTGGGTGAAGTCATTCTGAACAAAATCATGACCGGCGCCAGGCTCTTCGAAGGACAAACGCAGGCCCGCAATTTCGGCGGGTTCAAGCATAACTTCCAGAGTGTGCGGGTGGTCGACGTGCTGGAGAAAAACTACCCCTTCACGGGCTTGAATCTGACCGCGCCCGTGCGCGAGGGCATTCTAAAACACACAGGGCTCGCAAGAGGCAAGGTAGACTACCCCGACTTTCTTTACGACGGACTTCATTTTGAACAGGACATCGCCACCACCCTGGAAAGTCAGGTGGTGGCAATCTGCGATGAGATTGCGCAGCGAACGCATGACCTGGAAGACGGCATTCGCGCCGGGCTTGTCGAGTTGCAGCAGGTGAGGGAGCTCAGAATCATTCAAATCATCGAGCAGAGAGCCGGAGTCACGGACCCCATCAGGCAGCCGGAGTACGTTTACCTCGGGCTCATCATTCGCGGGCTGATCAATTACCTGGTCGACGACGCCATCAAAATGACGATCGCGAATGTCGCGGAGTTTGCCAGCCGCAAGCAGCGACTAAGCGAGTTTGATGAGGATCTGGTTTTCTTTAGCGATGACCTCGACCCGCTGCAACGTGAGCTGAACAAGTTCATCTACAAGGAAATCATTCACTTTTCGCGCGTGAAGTGGTCCGATGCCCTGGCTGAAAAGCTGCTCTTTCGATTGTTTGAAACATATTATCAGTACCCTGAGCTTCTGCCCGAAACCCTGCTTGCAAATGAGCTCACCCTGACCAAACAGGAACTCCAGCAAGAGGAAAACGACCCGGTGAACCGCTTTCGCAACAAAAGGCGCTTTTTCCGAACGGTTTGCGACTATGTTGCCGGCATGACCGACTCCTATGCCGTACGCGAGACAGAAAGACTGGCCAGGTCTCATCGTATCAAGATCGACGACCTGAGAATCGAGTCTGCGCGGGGCGATCAGGTTTGACCCCCGGCTCGTTCTTTCTGCCGGCCGTACCCTGGCGGACACCAGGCGAGGTCCAAAACCTTGCGCCGGTTCGAAACCTTCGCGAGGGGTCGCTTAGGGTATCCCCGAGAAGCGAGGCTACAATTTTC
>JBHHXT010000122.1:0-13639 GCA_046757165.1 bacterium
TGTTCCATTCATTTGCGGTTGTCAAATCCCGTGTTTTATACGGGGCTTCGCCGCGCTGGGAATAATTCTGCACTGACAGGACTAGAATTCTTGAATTTTCATCCTTCTGTTCAGCTCCGCGCGGTCGATTCTGCCCCGGTCGTAGGCATCCAGGTCTTTCTTCATCGCCTGAACCGTCAAGCGCTCGGGCAGAGAATGCTCCGGTAGCCAGGCGTGGTCGAAGTCCACTGAGACGATGATGGCTTCATCTTCCGGCAGGGTTCTCAGCGTGTGCCCGAAGTCACCAATGAGCTCGACCAGAACTTGCTTGAAATATTCAAAACTCTCGGCCACCTGTTTCCGCTGCTGCCGTTGCTTGTCGACTTCAACCTCCTCCAGGTACTGCCTGACGTAGTCCGTCACAAAGGTGTCGGATTCCTTCAAGAGAAGATTGCTATTCAGGAAAAACAACACGCCCAGACCCTCGACGTAGGTGCCTTGTTTCTTCTCGAGCGCCCCAAATTCCTGGTTGTGCTTTTGACTGAGCGCGGTGGACAGAATGTTTGCCATGATCTCGACATTGCGCCTCATCGCCTCGTCGCTCTCCTGCTCTTTGAAGGCAAGCTTCTGACGAAACTGGTGCAGGGAGAGCTTGCCGCGACGATAGTCAACAATGTCTGACTTCCTGGCAGAGGCTTGGACCAGCCCGTTCTGGGGTCGCGTCTCCTCGGGTTCAAAGTCAAAGACCGCCAGATTTGAACGGGGCAGAACCAGCACGGTGATGCGGTCCTCGGCCCGCATCTGTCCAATGGCGTCCGCATAGTTGCCCAGGAACTCGACAACCTGCTGCATGAGTCCCTCCCCGGTCACGCTCTTGCGGTCGAGGCGGTCCCGCGGACTGGCCACCACGACTGGCGCCGGGTCATCCGGATCCGTTTTCACTTTGATCACCGCGTTGGGCTCGTGCAAGATGACTTCATTCAATTCATTGTTGCTCCAAACGAAATGAAAGATACCGTCGCGGTCCACCAGGAAAACCACGCCATACCCTTCAAAGTACACGCCGCGCACGTTGCCATGAAATGGCTCAATCAAGTGCCGGGGCGTCATGAGTTTGCTCAGCACGCCTTCCATGATGTCCAGGTCGCGCTGCATGCGCTTCCAATCGAGAGCCTCGGACCTCTGGGCCAGCAAGCTCGGCGCCAGAAGGAGCACCGAGGCAAGCATCGCCATCCATCTGGTTGAGATAAGCTTCATCTTGTTCTCCTGATCGTCATTTGTTGTCGCGTCCAGCGTCCGGCCGCTGCGACACCTGCATGAGACGTTGCAGCGCCTCGTTTGTCCGTTGCAACCGGTGGCGGTTTGACAACTGAAAGGTCTCGAGACCGCGGCCGACCCAGTGCAAGTCCTGCCGTCGCTGCCTCTCGAACTTCCTCGCGAGCCGGGTCAACGCAGCCCGGCTCTCCTGCCGCTGCCGTTCATCCAACTCCTGAATGAGCTGTCGCAGGTCCTGATAAGCGTCCTCTTTCCACAGGTCGAATTCCTCCCGGGTGACGGGGGTCGCAGACGATTCCGGCAAGGAATCCGCCCTGCGCTCAGACGGTGGCCGCAGACCAAACTGCAGAGTGAGGTTCCCCTGCTCGTAAGTCGCGCGCAGATTCACCAGGACCAGGATGATCAGCACCACGGCTAACCCAACCATCACGCCAGGCCCCAGCCGGCGCCAGCCTCTCGTGCGAAAGCTGGCAGAGCTGCCCGGGCTCGCACGGGGTGCCGACACTGCCGGGAAGGTTAGATTGAAATCCGGCACCTCATCTGCTGACAGACGGAGCAGTCGCGAAGTCTCCTGCAATCTCGCCAGCACCCGCTTGCAGGTTCGACACGTTCTGGCATGGGTCTCCACCTGTGCATACTCCGTCTCCGACAGTTCGGCATAAAGATATGCAATCAACTGTTCTTTTGAAAAATCACATCTCATCGTTGACGCTCTCCTTATCAATCTTCCATTCTTTGAAAACTTTGCGCAAAGCCGCAAGCCCATAATACATCCTCGATTTTGCGGTATTTTCGGAGATGCCTAGAATATCGGCGATTTCCTTGAACTTCAGATTCTGGTACTCTTTCATAATGATGACCACGCGCTGCGGTTCTGATATTTCCTGCAAGGCACGATTGAGCAGATGGGTCAGGTCGTTGGCACACGCCTGCTGCTCGGGATCCGGTTGCGGTTCAGGCGGCACCAGATCTTCTCCATCATGTCCGCCGTTCGAATTCTCGCGCAGCTCATCCAGAGACAAAAGTGGTCGCCGTTTGATGGCTTTCAGCTCATCGCGGCAGAGATTGACGGCAATTTGAAAAAGCCAGGTCGAGAATTTCTCCACCTGCTGCAGCCCGTGTAGCTTGTCGTAAACCCGAACGAAAGTCTTCTGGCTGATATCCCTCGCAAGCTCGCGATCGCCGAGATAGCGTGAGATGAAATTGTACACGGGCTTCTGCCATCTCCACACCAGGGTGTTGAAGGCATGGACATTGCCATCCAGGAACTGCACGATGAGTTTGTCGTCTGTCATGAATCGTTGAGGTTCGATTACTCTTGCATACCGTTTGACGACTGAAACGCGCATAAAGTTTTAAACCTGCTTCCCGGGATTCGCCGGTAGGAGGGCGTCATTTTTCGCTCTTGAAGGAATTTTACGCGGGCCGAATTCGTTTTCTAAAGTGTTCAGCAACCCACATAACATTCGAGGAGAACTTATGAACGTTCTGCAACAGATATTCTGGTGTTCCGGCACATTGCTCCTGACTCTCTTCACAGGTAGTTATGCCCAAAACAATGACCTGCCAAAGGAATTCAGACAGATCATCCCCCGCGGCAGAATCGCTGCTATCTCACAACCCACTTTTGTCACCGCCCGGGAAGCAGACATCGGTGGCGACTCCTGGGTCCTGGGCGTTGTCATCGACGGGCAGGCGAAAGCCTATAGCCTCACCTTGCTCAACAGCCATGAGATCGTCAACGACCGGATCGGTGACACCAATTTTGCGGCCGTGTGGTGACCGCTGGCCAACACGGCCGTCGTGTACGGCCGGGATTACCAGGGGAAAACCCTCAACTTCGAAGCCTCCGGGGGCCTGATCCACAGCTCCTTGGTGATGCAAGATTTCGAAACCGATTCCTACTGGGCGATCATGACGGGAGCGTCCATCGCCGGGGCGTTCAAAGGAACAAAACTGCAAGAATTGCCGATCGGCAAAAAAGTAAAGTGGAAAGACTGGGTCAAAGAACACCCGAACACGCTGATCCTCTCCGTCCGCGGCCGCGAAGACGGGGTCGACGTTTATCGTGATTATTTCTATTCGCCACAGGGATTTGGCGGCGAGCGCGCCCGGGATTCCCGCCTGCGCACAAAGGAGCCGATCTTTGCCTTCCGCTTCCATGGCAAGAACTACGCGATCGAGCTGAAATCCCTCGAGGGCGGCAGAGCCTTCGATGTCGATGGCACGACGGTATTCTTCTACCGGCCCAAAGGTGCGAAAATGTTTCATTCCACGCTCGCCTTCGCAAGTGGGGGCAGCGGCTTTAGCCGGGAAAGCGGCCAGTGGCAGGAAAACGATTCCGGCTGCATCTTCAACCCGGAAACCGGCAGGTTTGAAGGGGAGGACGCTTGCGCAAGCCGGCTGGACGGAGGCTTTGATACCTTTTGGTACAATTGGAGTTTGGCCAACCCAGAGACTGAAATCTTGAAATAGGTTCCGGTTGGCTGGCCACGGTGTTCACGCTTTAGCGTGTCCACGCAGGGCGCGGTTTTGCAGGAAAGTAAACCGGCGTGCCCCACCGCCCCGCAAGCTGAAGCTTGTACACCGGTCCGCCCCGATTCGGGAGTTCTGCTTTAGCGTGTTTACCTGGAAGCGTCTCTGCCTATCAAACACAAACCCCGAGGTTAGCCCCCTCGGGGTTTTGTTTTTGTGGCGGGAATGTGTGGGAATCGAACCCACCCATCCTGAGGCGACTCAGGACGCAACGGTTTTGAAGACCGCGGAGGCCACCAGGCACCCATCCATTCCCGGGCAAAAATGGCACAAAAACCGCTTGCCTGTGCTGCGTGTGCCACGTTCGAAAATAGAGAACCTGCAGAAACTTTTCAAGCAATTGTTTGCCCACTTGAATGTCCCCCATTTTTTGAGGACAGTTCATTCACCTGATCCAACACGGTTTGCAACCGTGTTTTAGGGACAAATGCGAAAGGGATCCACAGTTGCAACTGTGCAGGATCGCTCCTTCTCGATTCCTGTCTTGAATTATCACAAGCGGATTAAGGCCGTGCCGGGACGCACCGACTATCGCGACTTACTCCTGCGGCTCGATATAGTATCGCATGACCGGCCTCGTTTCTGAACGACGCGCACACTCCACAAAGCCGGCTTTTTCAAAAGCAGACTGAAAGCCAGTGCAAGCAAAAACGACTGGATAGCCATCTGTTTTCGGCGCCACCGGGTAGCCCTCGAGAATGGTGGCGCCCCGCTCTTTCACATAGTCGATGACGGCCTCGAGGAGGGCGCGGGTCAGACCACATCTTCTGAGATCCTTTGTCACAAAAAAACAGACAATCGACCACACTGGTCTGTCATCGACAGGCTTTAGAATGTGAGACCGTTGCAGAACCGGGAACTCCTCTCTTGGCGCGACAGAGCACCAGGCAACCGCCCGGTCGCCGCAGTAAGCCAGAAGCCCCGGGACGGTCCCCGCATCAACCCGTGCTTTGATCGCGTGCTTATTGCCGTCACCTTTGTTGCGCTCAAATTCAGAGCGCTTCAAACGGTACCACATACACCAGCACCCGCCACAAGCACCGCGCGCGCCAAAGAGGTTCTCAAAATCTGGCCATCGTTCCGGTGTCAGCGGCTCGAAGTGTAGATTCGAAAGAGTTTCTGATTTGACTGCCACGCTCTGTCTCCGGTTTTGCACCTCAAAACTCGGGTTGCCAGGCGAAATCCCTGCAACCGGGTCAAATTTCTTGTCCGCCTGCCGTTCTTATTACAAAGTAGGAACAATTTAACCGGTAGAAGGGAAACATGCAATCGAATCATCACCGAAATCACTCGCGAAGTCAAATTCGCCGCCATTGTCCTAACCTGAATAATTCATTCACCGCAAAGGCAGGAAGAACGCAAAGAGGCTAGTTTTTTTCGCAGACTTCGCTGCGAAAAAAGTCATTAGCGCTTCGCGCCGTCATTTGGTCATTGCCTGCTCAATGCCGCCCACAGGGCAAATGACAACAAATGACGAGCAAAGCTCAATGACGGGCCTTTTCTGAAACGGTTGATCCAAAAGAAATTATCGACAAAACTTTGTCGATGTCTGGCGCCAAGCGCCTAAGAAGCACGTACGCAACCGGGGCCCTTTTGGAGTACTATCACTAAAACACGCACCCAGAGAGAAACACGGAGCTTATGGCATTCAGAGAGAAGAAAGTTGTCGTGATCATGCCCGCCTTTAACGCAGCTCGTACGTTGCGTCGCACCTACGACGAGGTGATGGCGCAGAACGTCGTCGATCAGGTCATCATCGTCGACGACGGGAGTCAGGATGAGACCTCGGCCATCGCCGGCACGCTGCCACATGCCAGGCTCTTCACGTGCAAACAGAATCGAGGCTACGGCGCCAATCAGAAGATATGCTACCGGCTGGCGCTGGAGGAAGGGGGAGACATCATCATCATGGTGCACCCGGACTATCAGTACACGCCGCGCCTGATTCCGGCCATGGTTTCTGTCATCGGCAATGAGCTCTATGACTGTGTCCTGGGCTCCAGGATCCTGGGCGGGTACGCGCTCAAAGGGGGCATGCCCGGCTGGAAATACCTCAGCAACCGTTTTCTGACACTGGTCGAAAACCTGCTCACGGGCGCTAACCTGTCGGAATACCATACCGGCTACCGGGCCTTCTCGCGCCGTCTCATCGAGCAGATTCCGTTTCATCTCAACTCGGACGATTTTGTTTTTGATAACCAGATGTTGGCGCAGATCCTGTGGTATGGATACACCATTGCCGAAATCACCTGTCCCACGCGCTACTTTCCGGAAGCCTCCTCTATCAACCTGCAACGGAGCATCGAATACGGATTCGGGTGTCTGGCAACGGGTTTGTCTTTCCGGCTCGCTAAATGGGGACTGGTGCGCAGTCCCATTTTTCCGTCTCCTGCAGAGCTCTCCCCTGAGAACCTACATTCGTCCCGGATCGCTGTCTGCGAAATTGACACCTGAGCACTCCGCTTGCAAAATTTGGCGTATTATGATCAAGCACCGGTCCCGGGGGTGTCTAAAAAGGCCTACTTTTTCTATCATTCCCGCGAAAGGCACGGCGTTGCCTTGCAAACCAGAATCCGCGCCAAGAGTCCTCCCCCTTTCCAAAACTTATCGTCGTATGTAGAAAGTGCAAAACAAAACAGTTTACTCATTAGCGTTTTAGTATTATCTTCCTGCAAGAGAGCATGACCGTCCCTTGGGTCATCGAATCCGTCCCGGAGTTTATGCTCTTGCCAGGAAAAGTCTATGTCACCAAGTTCGGGATCGAAGAGCCTGTCTCTTCCTAATTCCGAAGGTAGCCAGGACAAGTGACAAACACACGGCGCCCAGAGCCCTTTTCGTCGATTGCGGGCGCGGGGGGCATGAGAGCGAAACGGCGACAAACACACGTATGCCCTGTCGCCTCTTCGTCGGTTGGGATGACCCCGGTCATCCAACTGATAAGATAACATGATTTGGGAAAAAACAATCTATCTGTGCAATTTTCAGCAAAAAACTCTTGACTTTCAACGGAATAACTACGGAGTTTTGACGATTCTGATGGTCGGATTTCTATGAACATGTCACCCCTAGCCGGGTTGACGTTCATTGTGTCGCGCCATGTGACCATCAGTCAGGACAGCCAATAGAGGCAACAACCGCGGAGCGGTGACATGTTTATGGTGTGTCCGGTTGAACGAACTATCAAACCCCGTTAGGGGTGACATGTCAATGGCATTTCTACCAGATGTGGCTGAACACCAGGAGCCCAAACAAAACGACTGAAGATTACCAAGTTAGTTCTGCGCAAGCCCTTAGAATCGAACACCTCCGTCCACTTGTCAAGAATTGAAAGAGAGGACCCATGCCGAACAGACCCACGCCTGGATTGCTCGAGAAGTTGGCCGAAAAACTGCGCCTCATCCCCGACCTTCAAAGTGAATCTTCCCCGGCGCTGTCACGTCTCACCGAGCCGGGCGACCTGACCGCTTACCCGCCGCCAGAACAGTGGCAGGATTGGGTCGAGTACGACGCCAAAAGCTGGCCCAGGGGCGAGGCCAAACACTATGTCATTGTGCCAACCGCGTGTTTCAACTGCGAGGCGGGGTGCGGACTGCTGAGCTACATCGACAAAGAGACCCTGCGAGTTCGCAAGTTCGAGGGCAATCCGTACCATCCTGGCAGCCGTGGCCGCAACTGTGCCAAGGGGCCGGCAACCATCAACCAAATCAACGACACGGAGCGCATCCTTTACCCGCTCAAAAGAACCGGCAAGCGCGGCGAGGGCAAGTGGCAACGCTTGTCGTGGGACACCGTGCTGGACGAAATTGCGGGGCGCATCCGTGAAGCGTTACAGGATAAACGCAACAACGAAATCGCCTATCACGTCGGCCGGCCAGGCCACGAGGGCTACATCGACCGCGTCTTGAAGGCCTGGGGGGTCGACGGCCACAACAGCCACACCAACATCTGCTCAGCCGGCGCCAGATTTGGCTATGCCATCTGGCACGGTTTTGACCGGCCATCACCCGACCACGCCAACGCCAGGTTCATCCTTCTCATCAGCGCCCATCTCGAATCAGGACATTATTTCAATCCGCACGCCCAACGCATCCTGGAAGGCATGATGAACGGCGCCAAACTTGCCGTGCTCGATCCCAGGCTCTCCAACACCGCCAGCATGGCTGACTACTGGCTTCCATCCTATCCCGGCAGCGAAGCCGCCATCCTGCTGGCCATCGCCAGAATCATTCTGCAAGAAGCGCTCTACAACGAGCCGTTCATGAAAACCTGGGTCAACTGGCAAACGTATCTCCAGAAAGAGAAGCCAAGCCTGGAGGTCACCTTCGAAAACTTCATCGCAGCGCTGCTGGAAGAGTACAAGGACTACACACCAGAGTTTGCCGAACAGGAGAGCGGCGTCCCGGCCGGGTTGATCGTGAAGGTCGCGCAGCAAATCGGCGCGGCAGGCACGCGTTTCGCGAGCCATAACTGGCGCAGCGCCGGCAGCGGCAATCTCGGCGGCTGGGCAGTGGCGCGCTGTCTCCATTTTCTCAACGTGCTCACCGGCAGCGTCGGCACGGTCGGCGGCACGTCGCCCAGCGGCTGGAATAAATTCAAGCCGACGGTCTTTTCCCAGCCCCCGGCTGTGAAATTCTGGAATGAGCTGCACTTCCCAAACGAGTACCCCCTGGCACACTATGAAATGAGCTTCCTGCTGCCGCATTTTCTCAAGGAGGGCCGTGGCAAATTGTCGGTCTATTTCACGCGCGTTTTCAACCCGGTCTGGACGTACCCGGACGGATTCACCTGGATCGAAGCCCTGACCGATGAATCCAAAATAGGCTTGCATGCCGCGCTGACCCCCACGTGGAATGAAACGGCCTACTTTGCGGACTATGTCCTGCCCATGGGCCACGCCAGCGAGCGGCACGACATCATCAGCTACGAGACACACTCCGGGGTGTGGCTGGCGTTCAGGCAACCCGTGCTGCGAGCCGCTGCTCAGAAGATGGGCAAAGCCGTGACCTTCACCTACGAAACCAACCCGGGCGAAGTCTGGGAAGAAGATGAATTCTGGATCGAGCTCTCCTGCCGCATCGACCCGGATGGCACCCTCGGCATCAGGGAGCATTTTCTCTCTCCGTACCGGCCCGGCGAAAAAATCACCATCGACGAGTACTACCAGTACATCTTTGAACACGTCTCCGGGCTGCCGCAAACAGCGCAACAGGAGGGGCTGACGCCGCTGGATTATATGCGCAAATATGGCGCGTTTGAAGTTGAAAAAACCTCCTATGCCAAACACGGGAAAGAACTGCCGAAAAAAGCGCTCACAGGCGTACAGATCGATTCGGCAACCCATACCATTTTCAAAGGAGGCAAGGCTGTTGGCGTGATGGCAGATGAGGTGGCCTGCTCTGGTTTCCCCACGCCCTCGCGCAAGCAAGAGTTCTATTCTGAAACGTTGGCGCGCTGGGGCTGGCCGCAGTACGCCATTCCCACCTACATCAAAAGCCACATCCATCCCGATGAGCTGGACCGTGAGAAGGGCGAGTTTCCCCTGGTGCCAACCTTTCGTCTGCCAACGCTGATTCACTCACGCTCCGGCAATGCCAAATGGCTCGCAGAGATCTCCAACCGCAACCCGGTCTGGATGCACACGAACGATGCTCGACGCCTCGGGGTGCAAACCGGCGATTTGCTGCGCGTCAACACGGATATCGGCTACTTCGTCGACAAAGTCTGGGTCACGGAGGGCATGAAGCCTGGCGTGGTCGCGTGCTCCCACCACCTGGGAAGATGGCGCCGGCCACAGGATGTCCCGGGCAACCGCTGGGCCACAAATCTCGTCACCATCGACCATGACGGCAACGGCAAGTGGCGCATGCGCTGCCTGGACGGGATCCGTCCTCACCAGAGCGAGGACCCGGACACGGCCAGAATCTTCTGGAGCGACGGCGGCGTGCACCAGAACATTACCTTCCCGGTCCATCCCGACCCGGTCAGTGGCATGCATTGCTGGCACCAGAAAGTGCGCATCGAGAAAGCCAAACCCGAAGACCGGTACGGCGATGTGGTGGTTGACACGCAGAAGTCCTTTCAGATTTACAAGCAATGGCTCGAGATGACCCGGCCCGCGCCTGGACCGGACGGGTTGCGCCGGCCCTTGTGGTTGAACCGGCCGCTGCGGCCGGCAGAGGCGCTCTACTACCTGGGCGAGTAGCGGCGTTGACCGAATCGGTATCTTATTCTGACAAAGAAGTACAAACCAGTACGGTTCTCAAGTGGCTCTTGATAAAAGGATCGTCAAATACCATTGACAAATTTCAGATTTGTTCCTACATCATTCCAACTGGATTGTATTCTTCAACATGAGCAAGCGAGGTTTCAAAATGCAAATAGATGACTATTTTGATTTTTTGGCCTCTGATGACATTCGCTTGAAAGGCTCGCGTATCGGAATCGAGACGGTACTCTACGAGTACATTCATAAAGCAAAGGCCGGAGGCGATCCAGAGCAGCTTTCCAACGCTCTCCCTCGAGCAGGTTGACGCAACAATCCTCTACTATCTCAGGAACCCCAAAAAGGTCGAGGCTTACATAACGGACTGGTTGGAATGGGGTGAGCGGATGAGGGCCAACCAGGCCAAAAACCCGCCGCCTGTCGTCATGAGACTACGGAGTCTCAAACAAAAAAGAGGAACAGTCGCAGAAGGTGAGTCGTGAGATATGTTTTTTGCTCGATGAAAATGTTGACCAACAACCGAAAATCGATGCCAGGACATTTGCGCGACCATTTATCCCAGGGTAGACATATTCCTGGTGTTTTCATCTTGAACCCTAAGATGAGTATCTCAGACACAGCCAACGAGTTGGTCTTGATCTGGGGCGCTTCAGATGCAGATGAGTACCGCGACCTGGTTATTCATCTCCCGATAGCTTGACCCATCCATCTACGGCTTCACCCACCCTTTCCTTGACTTTTCCAAACCATTTCTGTACTTTTGCGCCAGACTCGCCTCAGGATTCACACACATTATCACAACCGGAGGGAACCATGCGTATTTGGAATCGACTCTTCTTGTCGCTCATCCTGCTATTTCCGTACCGAGCTTACTCGCAATGGCAGGGATTCAGTGCGGACAGCGCTTATGCCTACACGCACCATCTCAGCGTCACCATCGGTCCGCGCCCGATGGGATCAGCCAATGAACAAGCCGCCTTGCGGTGGGCGGTGCAAAAGTTTGCGGAATTCGGGGCAGACACGGCTTTCGTTCTCGATCTCACAAAGGCAAAAACCAGAAACACGGTCCTCAACACGCACAGTGGCACGGCGGTGGGGGTTTTCAAAGGGGAAACGGATTCCACCATCGTCATCGGCGGGCACATCGATTCCTCTGCCAGAGAACATCCGGGCGCAAACGACGATGCCTCTGGCACCGCCTGTGCCGTGGAGCTGGCGCGCCTCTGGAGCCAGCGGCCGCGCCACTATACGCTAGTCTTTGCCACCTTCGGCGGCGAAGAATCCGGCTTGATCGGCTCGAAACATTTCGTGGGCCACTATCCAGACATCGATGATGTGGTGCTCATGCTGCACGTCGACATGGCGGGTGCCACCGGGCCGCTGATTCCGTTCATCGAAAGCGGTGAAAAACAGACGCCGGAGTGGCTGGTTGAAGATGCGTTCGCCGTCGAAAGAACCGTCGGTTCTGCGAGCTTGCGCTATCCCGTGTACTTTTTTTCTCTCAATGCGCCCCTCGGGGCTGCCAGCTCCGACCATTCCCCGTTCATCGAAAAGGGGATCCCGGCGATCACCTTCACGGCGGGGGTGAGCACCTCGCCGGTTCATACCCAGCAAGACAAGATCGAGTTTGTCGACAAGACCATGCTCGCCAGAAGCGGCAACCTGGTCGACGGCCTGATCAAAAAATACCAGGCGCACGGCATCCCGGCACCGAGAACCGGCGACTACCTGCTGTGGCCGATTTGGGGCGGACGCTTCTTCATCCCCGCCTGGCTGGTCCTATCGCTGGTGATTCTCTCGCTGGTGCTCGGCGCCTGGGCTTTCATGTACAGCCGCGAACGCCGCCTGCAAATTCCGAAAACCGAACGGGTGCGGTTCTCCGGCTGGAAGCTCCTCCTGATCATGGCGCTGATCGCGATTTTTACTCAGCTCGGTGAAGCGGGCATGCAACTGCTGAAGGGGTTGCGCTATCCCTGGCTGGCACATGTGAACAAATACCTCATATTCGCCGCCATCTGGGCAGTCGCGGGTATCTGGAGCGCCAGCCAGCTCACCCGGCTCTGGCGCTTTAGTCCGGACCCATATGTGTACACCAAACGGGCGCTCGGCATGCTGGTCGTTTTCATTTTGCTTCTGGGCATTGCAAGCCTACGTCTCGCCTTGCATCCGTCCTTGACCTTAGTGCTCATCAGTCTGGCCATCTTCGTGCCGAGTCCCCTGTTCAAACTCGTCATCGGTTTGATCGCCCCGGTGCCGATGTTCAAGCTGATGTTTATGGAAGTCTTTCCGTTTCTGGCGCACAACTTCAGCCTGATCGGCTTTGGCATTGACAGCTCCGTTAAGGCCTTTCTTTACAGCGCAACCATCACAGCCCTTCTCGTCATCTGGTACCTACCGTCCATCTATTTCTATTCCTACCTGTTGGTTTCCATCAAGCCGCTACAGACTATCTTGCAACGTCTGCGAAATCCTGTTGTTGGCACCGGTCTGCTCCTGGCCATTTTCGGCTATGGTGGCTACCTGTACTCGTTCCCGGCCTACACCGAGATGTGGCGGGCACGGATCAGCGTCAATGCCGACTATGACATGCAAAGCGGCGAAAGCGAGCTAAAGTTAGTCGGCAACGAATATTTCCGCAACGTCACCGTCACCACTGACTCGCTCAACCGGCACTATGACGACAAAATCCACCACGACGACTTGCCCATTGCCTTTCAGGCCAATTGGATGACGGTTGCCGGCACAGAAACGCTCCGCGTTGGCCAGGACAACACGGTCGACATCGACTGGCTGATCGCCAGCAGCAAACCGTGGCTGCGGGCACAAGTCACGATTCAAGCAGACACACTCGGTGTCCAGGAGGTGTCCTCAGAGCTGGGATTTACCCACAAGGACGAGCAGGCGAGGTTTACCTGGTACTCCGAGCCACCGGACAGCCTGCAGCTGAAAGCAAATCTGACCCTGACACCGGGCGCAAGGCTCATCCGGGAGATCAAAGCCACTTACGCGGAAATGCCAGTCGCCATCGAGGTGACAGCCGACTTGGCTGAGGTGCGCTACCGGACGTCGGTTGTGCGACGGGATACGCTGGCGGTTCTGGGAACGCAATCGACACAGAAATGATAATAGGACTTTGCGGGGCGCCCGTAACTATAGTATTACATCTATTACATCTCATCTTTTGCACTTGTCACGCTCGGGCACAAATTCTTGGGCAACGACTATGTTTATGCGATCCAGGACATCCGAGGTCGCTCTAAATCAGAGGGCGATTATGCCACCTATCGCGTACCTCGAGGGGCCTTTGATAAGACCGAGACCGACGAGACTACAGACGCATGGGACACCATAGACTGGCTGGTGAAAAACATACCTTCAAACGGCCGGGTCGGCACATGGGGTACATCCTACCGGGGCTGGCTCACGCTCGCGGCCATGCGCAATCCGCATCCGGCGCTCGCCGCTGCCGTCCCGTTCAATCCCGTTGTGGATGTCTGGAAGGCCGATGACTGGTTTCATTGGGGCACTTTTCGTGCGACCTATGCGTTTTCGTACATCTATGAGATGGAAACCCGAACGAAAGCATAACCTGCGCTGCCATTCAACGCACTTAAATTGATTAACATA
>JBHHXT010000123.1:0-13593 GCA_046757165.1 bacterium
GATTCCTTCTCCTGACCAAACTTCATGGAGCGCCGACCGAAACAGACGGTTGAGCTTTTCGGTGTCAGGTCTCTGGTTTTGCTTTCCAAAATCCTCATGCTTCAGGCGCTCGAGCTCGTGCTCAATAAACTCGCTGATCACCGGTTGCCGGGGTCCCCATGACAATTCGTTCCCCCGGGTTTTGAGGATGAGCAGTCCGTCGATGGCGGCTCTCAACGGCTTCGACTCGACGACCCGCTCGACTAATTTTGCGAACTCGGTCGGGACCGGACCATACCCCGCTTGAATCCAGCGGCAGGCCAGGATGGGTCTGAGCACGTAGAAGTACTTTTTCACCCACACGGTTTCCTCTTGCAGGTGTTGCCTGAAGTTGCGCTCTGCCATGTGCAGGTAGTGGTACAAGCAGGAAACCGGGCGATAAAACTCCGGCAGCAGCGCTCGCCACTGTTGCGTGACGCTGAACTTCTCCAGGTAAACGATAGGGGAATGCAACCACTCGATCAGCGGCGGATTTGACTTGCGGAAGAGTCTCAGCGCCTTTTTCAGATCCCAGCCGGCCAGGTCGATGTTGTCAACGATCGGCCTTTCGATGACGTCGCGTGCCGCGTCGATGGTGAGATACCACGCTACCGGACGCACGTACAGGAACCTGACATCATAATCACTGTCCTGCGATGCAAAGCCCCAGGCGCGGCTTCCCGACTCGCAGGCATAAAAGATGCGCACCTTCTCCCGGGTTTCGATTTCTGCCAGGCGGTGGCTTATGTCGTGTTGCATGTACGCTAACCGTTGAATTTTACTGATACCACATGATCATACGGGTAGCTGATGACAAAGTCAAACGCTTTGAGTAAGAGGGGAGGGCAGGTCTGGATTATCTAACCGGTGTCAGGTGCTCTATTCCCTCGTTGCACGGTATGATAAAACACCGATTCTACACGGTCTCTGACCGTGCATTGCAGCGGGATTGGTTCCGCGGCGGGCGCCGGCGCATGGCACGCGCCCCGCCAGGCGATGAATCGCCTGGCTCAGAATGGTAAGCATCATCAATGATGCTTACTCCCCCCAGTACCCGGCAAAGAGGGCGCTTGAGCGTCCTGCCCAACCTGAGCGGCGGGATTCATCCCGTGGCCACCAGATAGCCGTTGGTTTCGGCATAGTCGCGCAGAGATTCTGCCAGCATTTTGCGACCGCGATTGAGTCGGGACATGACGGTACCGATGGGCAGGTGAAGGATTTCCGCGATGTGTTTGTACTTTTGTCTGCTGACATCAGCGAGCACCACCACCAGGCGGTACTTCTCCGGAAGCAGATCCAGCGCAGTGGTGATGCAATCGTCGAAAATGTCAGCGTAATTCGGGCTGGGCTCTAGCTCGAACTCGCGGTTAGCCGGCAGATAGTCTAAGCCGTCGGTTTCGGCAGTCATGAACCACTGGCAGGTCGTCTCGAAATCGAGCTGGAGGGGCTGCCGTTTGCGCCGGCGGTACTCGTTGATGTACAGGTTGGTCAGAATTCTGAAAATCCACGCTTCGAAGTTCGTCCCTTGCTCGAACCAGTGGAAGTAGCGCCAGGCTTTCAGGGTGGCGCTTTGCAGCAGATCCTCGGCATCGTGCAAGTTCTTGGTCATGCTCAGTGCCGAGCGAAACAACCTGTCCAACAACGGATACGCAAGCTGCTCAAAATCCGTGAGGTCTTTTTCTTTTCTGGCCCTGAAACCATTTCGCAGCGTTTTGTTCATGGAGCACCTTCGCTATTTTGTTCAAGCGCTATGATCCGAGAATTTGCGCGGAAAGTCCTGAAGCGCTCAAGCTGTTGCTGAGCATGGTCGGACAGTTCAGCAAGTAAAAGTTGTCCGAAATCTGCTCTGTCAAGTTTTGCACCGCCCTGTTGGTTAGAAAGGCCAATTCGCATAAATCGACGATGATCTGTTTGGGATGGGAGCGCGTCAAGGTCCTGAGCTCCCGCTTCCAGGCAGGTTCACACGTGTCGGTGACTTTTCCTTCGATTTTGAAGAGCACGGTGAGATCGTTTTCGAATACTTTGGTGATTCTGAACATGGGGTATCTGCTTTCGAGTGAGCCATTCTGCCAATTGCGTGCCACAATCGCACGCCAGTGCGTTTCTGGCTTGTAATATCAAATTTTACAAATAGTTGAATGGTTTATGGAATGTGGGTGGACGTTAACGGATTGCAACAAAACTGTTGACATGTCAGCAGTTTGCTGATATGTCAACAGTTTTGAGGAGGGCCAGCTCGCGTTGGAGATTCGTGAAATTCGAAAACCAGAAATTCGGAACCCAAAACCCGGGAACCTGCAAAAGGCGGCCCCTAAGCTCCCAGGTTCTCGAGCGTTTTGTTGCTGTCGGTCAAGATGCCGAGCCGCCGCATCCTGGACCAGAGCGTCGAGCGGTTGATGCCCAGCAATTGGGCTGCACCGCGGGGTCCGGCCAGCACACCTCCTGTTTTTTCCAGAGCTTTCAGAATGTGCGCCCGTTCTGCCTGGTCCAGGGTTGGAAAGCCGTGCTCGTTGGCCATTTCATTCTCCAGGCCGCTGAGGTGCTGAGGCTGCAGCACCCGCGCCTCGCAGAGGATGACCGCGCGCTCGAGTACGTTTGCGAGCTCCCGGACGTTGCCATGCCAGTGCACTTTGCAGAGCTTGCCGAGCGCCGCCTGGCTAATGCTGACGATGCGTTTGCCCATGTTGCGGGAGAATTTGTTGACGAAATAATTGGCCAGCAAGGGGATATCTTCGACGCGCTTGCGCAAAGCTGGCACCTGAATGGGGAAAATATTGAGCCGGTAGTAGAGATCCGCCCGAAATGCGCCTTGTTTTACGGCCTCTTCCAGGTTACGGTTGGTGGCGGCGATGACGCGGACGTCCACCTTCAGGGTTTCGGTACCGCCGACACGCTCAAACTCCTGCTCCTGCAACACGCGCATGAGCTTGATCTGTGCCTCGAGCGGCAGTTCCCCCACTTCATCCAGGAAAATCGTGCCGCTGTGGGCCAGCTCGAAGCGGCCCTTTTTTCTGGCCTGGGCGCCCGTGAACGCGCCTTTCTCATGCCCAAACAGCTCGCTTTCCACCAGGCCGGAGGGCAGGGCGCCGCAGTTGACTTTGATCAAAACGCGGTTTTTGCGCGGGCTCAGGTTGTGCACGGCGCGTGCAATCAACTCTTTGCCCGTGCCGGTTTCACCGATGAGCAAAACCGTGGTGTCGGTCCTGGCGACCATTTCGATGCTCTTGTAGAGCTGCTGCATGGCCTGCGAGGTGCCGATAATTTCGCCGAAATTGAATTCACTCTTGATCTCTTCCTGCAAATAGACATTTTGCAGATGCAGCTTGTTGAGCTCCGCTTCGGCCGTTTTGCGTTCGTTGATGTCACGAAGAATAATGGTAAAGAGTTTCTGGTCCGAGAGGTCCGCTTCAGAAATGGTCGCTTCGACGGGGAACTCCTCGCCATTTGTACGAATGGCGCTCAGACCTTCCGGGGCCCACATGCTTTGATTTTGTGGCCCGCCCTGGGTGGAAGAACGGACATAGTTTTCCAGCAACTGGCTGAAGTTCGCCGACAGGTATTCCTGGACCGACATGCCGATGGCTTTGTTGCTCTGGCAACGGAAGACCTTCTCAGCGGCGGCGTTGAACAGAACGATGCTTCCCTTTTCATCGATGGTGATGATGGCGTCCATGGCCGAGGCCAGAATGGTGGCCAGCCGTTCCTGGCTTTCGCGCAACCGGCGTTCACTTTCGCGTACGGCTTCCAGCGCCCGTTTGCGTTCGGTGACGTCCACCATGAAGGACTGCGTATAGAGCAGATTGCCCTCGACATCAAACGTGCCGTGGGCATTGAGCAGCACGTCGATCACTTCACCCTCCTTCTTGACCAGTTGCAGCTCCAGATTTTTGGCCGTGCCCGTCTTCATGAATTTTTGAAAAAAGTGGTAGTCGATGCCATACCTGGCCGAACTCTCGGTCAGGAATTCGGTGACTTTGCGGCCGACCACCTCGTTTTGGTGATAGCCCAGGACCTCCAACCAGTACCGATTGACACTGATGATATGCGCGTTCTGATCCAGTGAGTGCATCATCACGGGCGTGTGTTCATAGAGCGTTCGATAGCGCTGCTCACTCTCCTTGAGCGCGTGCTCGGCGCGCTTTCGCTCGCTGACGTCCTGCACAAAGGCGATCAGGACGTCTTCGCCGTCAGAGCGCATTTTGACGCTGACCACTTCAACCGGGTAGGTTGTGCCATCTTTCTTGCGGTGCATGCCGCGCACCACCTGAGGTGCATGCTCCTGAATCTCGACGAGCCTGGCAAACCTGTCAGGGTTCATCCCCAGGCTGAAGTCCCACATGTACATGGCCCGCAGCTCGTCACGCGAGTAGCCGAGATTCTCGCACGCCTTCTGATTGACCGTGAGTATTTTGCCGCTGGTATCCAGCATAAAGAACGCCACCGTCGCCGGTTGGTCGTTTCTCTCGACCGGACCATCCACGTGGAAGGGCTGGTCTAGGCTTATCTGTTTGGTAGGGTTCATGGAATCGCAGAATAGTTGTGGCGTCATTCAACGCACTCGAGAATGCTCTAATGACGCCGAAGGCAAATGACAAACACTTACGTTGTCATTTCGCTTCGCTGTCATTTGCTTCATCAGTTGATCATTATTGAAGAACTTTCTATCATCTCAGTCTGTCCGGATCTAAGCCTCTAACGTCGTCCCCTGAACCAACTTCTCATAATAATCGATGCACTGCCGGACATACTGCCGCTTGTGGGCATAATCATCAGGGAAAAAACTGCGTTTGAAGCCGTACACGATGACATTCTTCAAGTTCTTCGGTGACAGGTCAAAGTTCTGCAAGGCCAGAATGATTTCGTTGGTGACCGTGGTTTTGCTCACCGTCCGGTTGTCGGTGCAGATGGTCACGCTCAGCTCATGCTCGATCATTTTCCTGAACGAATGGTCTGTCAGCGATTTCAGCGAAGGATTGGTTTGCAGATTGCTGGTCAGACAGACTTCGATGGTGACCCGGCGGTCGGCGATGTATTGCGCCAGCTCCCGGACGTACCTTTTTTTGTCCTGAATCCGGTCGTCGCCGAACTTTGTGGTGTCGAACAAGTAAAATCCGTGCCCGATGCGGTCTGCGTGCAACTCTGTGATCGCCTGAAAAATGGACGGCGGGCCATAAGCTTCGCCTGCGTGTACGGTTTTTGCCATGAAATTTTCATGGGCAAACTGAAAAGCGCGCCAGTGGTCTTTGGCGGGATTGCCCGCTTCGGCGCCGGCGAGATCAAAGGCTACAATGGGCAAGCCCAGCTCGTCCCGAATTCTCACCGCTCCTTGCGCCAGCTCCAGCGAGCACAAGCTGAACAGCGTCTTTTTATTCGAATAGGAGTGCACATCGATGAAATTGGTGTAGTACTCCGAATACGGTCCAAACGACCGCAAGGCACTGGTGATGATGCCATAACAAAACGGGGGTTCTTTGCCAGACTTGACCGCGGGCTGCTGGTTGAACTCCTTTTGCGCACGCTCCAGCCCATTGTTGACATTCACGATGACGCTCTTCATGTCCATGTCTTTGTTGATATGCAACTGGGGCGCAAAGCGCACCTCCATGTAGCGGACTCCCTCAGCCTGATTGTCCAGCGCCATTTCGTAGGCGATACGTTCCAGGTATTCCGGCTTCTGCATCACCGAACATGAGTAGCCAAACGTTTTCAAGTACTCCTCGAGGTTGTCGTAGTGGTCCTTGAAAACGAGCTCATTCAAGCCCTCCACCGTGTAACTGGGGAGCTGAACCTTTTCTTTTTGCGCAATATCTATCAACGTTTCGAGACGGACACAGCCATCCAGATGAACATGGATGTCAGTTTTTGGCATTCTGGTGATCAGGTCTCTAAGTTCTTCTCGGTACTGAATGGGTTGGTCTGCCGTCATGTAATCCTCGATTTGATGATATTGGTCTCTGGGTAGAAGTGTTTGAATGAAAACCCCGTGGTTCGACTCAAAAGCTTGAAGTTTCGTATGATCTTTGATGGATTCTTCCTACAGCCTAAAAGTCTACAGCCTATCTACCTGAATTCAAGAGGTTTGTAATAAAGAGCGTTCTAGTTCTTGAGGTACCTCCATCAAAACAAAATACTCAGCGGGGTATAAGTAATCCTCGCCACTTTCATCAATCACTCGCAAGTCCCTGTCCTTTGCTGCGTCCTCATCGGGTAACACACGATAAATCTTATGCAACTCTAACGAGGCCGGAAATGCCAAATTATTGATGCAGACCGCAAATTGCAACGTCGTATTTTCATGTTTGTTCATGAGACTAATCCAAATAGCGTTTACGTTTAAACTCTTTCTTCCCCATGCCGTGTGCCTCGTACCAATATAGCATAAATTTTGATTTGATGCAATTCAAAGATGACTTCAAGCATCTGCCAGAGTTGCGACCCGCCGGGTTTCGCCTATGTGTGAGGCTTTGAAGACTTTAACCGGCACGCGCTTGAAAACGGGCGTCCTGGATTGAGGGTCTGTTCTGGCGGGCACGATGGCGTTGGCTTCCGGAAAATACATCGCAAGGTTGCCGGCCCGGATGGGCGCTGCAACCAGCTCGACCTTCATTCTTCCGACCTCACTTTCCACCCACACCCATTCGCCTTTCTGAAGCCCATGGCTGGTGATATCCGTTCTGTTCATGAACACGACCCATCGATGGTTGACGCCACGGTAGAGGTCTTCGTCTTCGTAAACAATGGTGTTGAACTGTCCTTCTGAGCGCAAGGTCATCAAATTGAAGCCGCCGGCTGGCGGACGGGTGTCCGGCGTATCGAGTACAGCCAGGTTCGCTTTGCCGTTTTCTGTATTGAAGTGGGGAGTGTGCCGAATTCTTCCCGGGATAGTAAATTCTTTGCCCTGATCCAACTCTGCCAGCGGCTGCATGTTAGGCACAGTGCGGGCGATGAACTGGCGAATTTGTTGATGGCTGGCCAGCTCCTGCCACGGTACAGGACCGTCGCTCAGAAGGGCCCTGGCAACATGTCCGAAGATTTCGCTTTCGGCCGGCAGCGCGTCGGCTGGCGCCGGTTCGCCTCCTTTTGAAAGCCGGACGTAGTTGAACATGCTTTCCTGCGACGTGGCCTGCTTCTCTTCGTCGCGGGCGCGGACAGGCAGAATCAGGGTGTTCTTACCATGTCCGTGGAGGTGGCCGAGGTTCAGGGTGGTGCTCAGGAATACCATGAAATCGATCTTGCCCAGGGCCCGGGCCGCCCAGTGGCAATCAGGATTGGCTCCGTAGAGGTTCCCGCCTGTCAGGACGGCGAAATCCATCTGGTCGTCGTCTGCGGCTTGCATGCAGGCAAAAGTATCCAGGCCCGGTGTTTCCGGCACCCGCACGTTGAGCACTTTCAGTAGCGCCCGAGCCATCTCCGGTTTCAGTTTCGGCACGACACCGACGGAGCCAACGCCTTGTACGTTGCTATGGCCACGAATGGGCAGCAGTCCCGCGCCCGGTTTGCCCACCATGCCGCGCATCAGGGCCAGGTTGGCTATGGCACGCACGTTCTGCACGCCATGCTCCTGATGGGTAATTCCCATCGCCCAGGCGAAAATGGTGTTTTGTGATTCGCCGAGGAGCGTACAGAATTGTTGCAGCTCGTCAAAAGGAATGCCGCTTTTCTCCACGAGTGTTTGCAGATCTTCGCTTTCCAGATCAGCCTTGAACTCAGCAAAGTGGTTGCAGTGGCTTTCCAGGAATGGGATGTTCGCTTTTTTTTCGCGCCAGAGACAAGCCGCCGTTGCTTTTAGCAATGCCAGGTCGCCGCCACAGTGCGGCCGCAAGGTGAGATTCGCGATTTCTGAGCCGAACAAGAGCGAGCGCACATCGCTCGGGACGCTGAAATGGTGCAGGCCAGTCTCTTTGATGGGATTGATGACAACGACTTTGCCCCCACGCCGGCGCAGGTCGAGCAAAAACGTCATCAGGCGCGGATGGTTGCTGGCCGGGTTGGCGCCGATGAGCACGACCAGGTCGGACTTCTTGACGTCGTCCAGCGTCACGGTGCTGGTGCCGCCGCCGAGCGTCTGAGCCAGCCCCACGCCCGATGCCTGGTGACAGTAATAAGAGCAGTTGTTGACGTTGCTGGTGCCCCACTGGCGCGCAAGGAGCTGGACCAGGAAAGCGGCCTCCATCGATGAACGCCCGGAGGCATAAAAGAAGCTGCGTTCAGGGTTGGCTTTTTGCCACTGCCGCACCAGCAGAGCCAGCGCTTGCGGCCACGGAAGGACCTCGAAGTGCTGTCCGTGATGCGGCAAATACAGGGGGTGGACCAGCCGGCCCAGCGCTTCGACCTCGCGCCCGCTGAACTTCTTCAGCGCTTCGATAGAGGTGGTCTCAAAGAAATCGGCCGGGATGCCCGGCTGCATGTCCTGCGCCTGCGCCTGCAGGGATTTCTTGCACACCTGCCAGTGCTGTCCGGCTTCATTCACCATGCCACCGGCCATCCCACCCATGCCAAGCGCGCAAGCCTTGCACGTGTTCGGACTTCGCAAGGCATTATAAAGCTTTCTAATCCCACCCACTTTCCTGGCCATTCGAAGTGAATAGCGGATGGATCGCCAGCCGCCCCCGGTTTGAACTCTCGTGTGTGCCATCATGATCTCCCTTTGAGTGCCGCTACGGGTGTGTTAATTGCAATTAATGAAAACTCGCAATCTTATTCAACCAAAAAGTGGAAACGGGTTGGAGTGCTCATCCAGCCCTGGAGCGCCACCGAAGTTTCGCCGGAGGCACCGTGCGTCACCGAAAGTTTTCAAGTTTGTACTTGAAATTTAAAAATGGTTTAATAAATTTAGTTCTATCGACGGTTCGGGATTGCGGAGATCGCTTCTCTAATCCCCGCATCCATCACAAAAGACGTAAACGTAATGATGAAACAATGTACATAGATTTCGCGGCGACCGATGTTGTGAGAAAACCATCTGCATTTCAAGCAAAAAGGAGGGCAAGATGGAACAGAAAAGTATGGCAGACTTCGAAGAGCCGGAATACAGCGATGCTGATATCAAGCAGTGGATCCGTGAGCTCTTCGACCCGAATACGTCCCGGGAAGAACTGCAGCGGCATGCCATGACCCTGGCGCACATTCGAAAGCTGGAGGCGCTGCAGGCCCTGGAGATATTCAAGAAATCCTCGCGCGGCAAAGAGGTGGAGTGGATCGACTGCGCCATCGAAGAGTGTATTTTCGGTCTGCTCTCCCCGGAAACCGATGAGGAAGAAGAAGACTATATCCGCGTTGAATTGTGGCGGCGCTACGAAGAAGAAATGGTCGACCTGGACGGCCGCATCGACGCTGCCAGCACGAGAATCGCCCAGCTTCAAGTCGAAAAGATGTTTCTTCAAAGCGTCCAGCCTAAGGTTTCGGAGGGAGCTGTGGCGCTGGCCATCCGCGAGCGTTTGCAGACTATGGATGATGAAATCGAGTGCGAAGAAAATACCATCGAAGAGATGAAGGAAAAGATGACGTGCCTGGAATTCTTGAATGCCGAAATCGAGAAGGCCATCCGGTCACCGTTCTATCGCGAGTACGGCAAACAACACATCGGAGTCGATATGCACCGCAGTTGTGACTACTGGATGGACTGGGACGGCGAGGAGGAGGACGATGATTTGCCCTTTTGAGGTCAATGGCCTGTTTCCGCGGGTTGCACCTTCCGGTAGCCTGGCCTGACTCTGAGGAGCGGCAACCCAACCCACAGCGCCAGAAGGAGGACCCCGCCTGCGGACCAGTAGGTCCAGTTTATCCCGAGCAGACCGTATGCCCATCCCCCCCAAAGCGGCCCGAGGATCCTGGCCAAAGTCGCGATTGAGCGGCTGACGCCAAGCACGGCCCCTTGCTCGGACTCCTCGGCATTGATGGAGACCAGGCTGGTCAACGTCGGAGTGCTCAACCCGGTCCCGATCCCCAATAACGCCAGCAGAACCAGCAGCCCTCTGAGAGATTTGGCGAAGGGAAAGCACGCCATGCCGACCACTCCCAACGCGGTCCCCACCAGCGCCAGCGGACCTGCCCCGAAGCGCTTCGACAACCGGTCGATCAGGCCTCCTTGCAGGACAACGGCCAGGACGCCCACAAAGGCAAAAAGGTAACCGTTCTCAACCACGTCGAAGTTGAAGACCTCGTGCGTGAATAGCGGAAAAGTGAGTTGCATGCATGAAAAAGCGAGGATGATCAGAAAGTAGACCCATATCGGGCGCGCAACTTCGGGTTTTGACAGGTTCCGCATGATCGGCTCGATAAAGCTGCCAAAGGCTGACCATAGCGGGCGCTCTTTACGGGGTTCGGTAAGAGATTCCGGCAGCTTTGCCATCGCCAGAATCAAAGCGATAAATGAAAGCACGGCAGCCCCATAGCCGGGCCAGTGATAGCTAAACTTGCTCAGGAAACCGCCCACCGCCGGCCCGATGATGAAGCCGAGCGCAAACGCAGCCCCGATGAGCCCCATCCCTTTGGCACGATCGGCTTTGGTCGTGATGTCTGAGATGTAAGCCATCGCCGTGGAGATGTTGGCAGCAAAAACACCGGCACAGGTTCTGGCGACAAAAAGCCAGGCAAGACTGGGCGCCCAGCCGAAAAGGGTGTAAAATATCGCGGACCCGAGCAGACTCCCCAGCAAGACAGGTCGCCGGCCGATTCTATCGGAGAGACTGCCCCAGAGTGGGTTGAAAAGCAACTGGCCAAGTGAATAGGAAACGGCCAGAACCCCGATGACAACAGGCGAGGCGCCGTAGGATTTTGCATAAAGCGGCAGCAACGGCAGCACGATACCAAAACCGATCAGATCGATGCAAACAACAGCGAAGATGATGCTCAGCCGGGTCGTTTGTTTTGATTTCTTAAGATTCATTGTAGCGCTAAAGTAAACTGTATGGGATTCGATAAAACAAACTGACCAATTTGAGAATCGAAACGTTGTGAGTCAAGTAAAATGTTCTAGCTCAAACCTGGCGTGGCCTTTGGCCGCAACCAAATAATTGATTCAGCCACGAATTGACACGAATAAAATGAGTATTGAATTCGAATATGAATATGAAGTACGGTTCATTATTGACAAGATCCGTTATCAGTGTAAATCCGTGGCTCAAATATATTGTGAATCGTCTAAAATTTTGCAGAGAAAACACAATGTTGTCGGCTTGTAGCACAGAGAAGTAAATTGACAAGATTGTCACATTCCTCCCGAAATGGTCAGAGTTTTGCGAATCTTGAAAAAACATCTTGCTCTTTAACCTGTGTGTTGTTATATTCTAACGCCGTTTCAAGTCGTAGAACCTGCCTGACTCGATTATTTATAAGACAAACCTTACCTGCATTAGCGGTACGAAGACGGAGAAGCCGATGGAGACCACCCGCGTTCGCATCTGTTTGGCTGTGTTCCTGGCGACGATCGGAGTTGTCTGCGTAATATTCCAGAGCGTGGCCACCACCCATGACGCAGACGAAGCCCTGTGCACTCTATTCGAAGCGTCCATGAATGCCTGTTACGAAGAAGACTTTGAGCAGGCGCTGCAACTGGCTCTGGAAGTGCGGCAACAGTATCCTGACGACCCGGCGGGCACGTTTGGATTGTTGACCACGTACCAGACCATCCAACGAAATTACCGCGTCAAACTCTACGAACCCCAAATAGACAGCCTGCTCGACCTTTCCATCCACCTGGCAAAAAACGCCCTGAAGAAAAACAAACGGGACGGCAGAAATTATTTCTATCTCGGCACCGCGCTCGGGTTCCGAAGCATGTTCAACGCGGAGCAAGGAAAGTGGATGGATGCCTTCAAGGATGGCTCACAGGTGCTAAGGAACTTCAACAAAGCAATCGCTTATAGCCCGGATTTTTACGATGCGTACTACGGGCTGGGACTATACAAATATTGGCTGGGCGCAAAAGGTGCCATCCGGTATTTGCCGTTCGCCAGGAAAAGCCGCAATCAGGGCATTACCCGGATCAAGATTACGATCGAAAAGGGTCGTTTCTTGCGAGTCAACGCGATGTATGGTTTGTTGGCTATTTACTACCATGAACAGGAATTTGAGCAGGCTTTTCAACTTTCCGAACGGTTGTTCAAAACCTATCCTCGAAACCCCACGCTCAACTATCGCAGGGGGAGAATCTTGCAGGAGCTCGGCCGTTGGTCCGAAGCCCTCCAGTCGTTCGAGAACCTGAACAAGATTTTGACGACGACAAAATATCGCTGCACCAGCTACCAAATTGACTGTCTTTACCAGATGGCGGTTTGCAACTACAAGCTTGAAAACTACCTCGAGACGCAGCGGTTTTGCCAGCAGGCCATCCTCCTGGAGCAACAGGTCGATTTTTCTGGCGAAACCGACGGGCCGATCGAGAAATTTTCGGACATTCAGAGTGAGCTCCACAAGCTGAGCGACCAGGTCAAAACGATCGTCGTGAGCGGTGTGTCCGACAGCGAATGATTTTTTGGGCCAACCCCATGGAAATCTCTCGGGTTTGCAACTCACTCCATCCTGCGTGGGCTGAGCTTTATTTGTTTGATTCTTCACCTGTCTTCTGTATACCTGGTAACCAATTGCCGTAAAGATCATATCCGATTCCGCCACCCCTTCCACCTGACCTCGAGCCGATGACGAGCAAATGTCCCTGATTGAAGTGGTACGGCGTTTGCAGACCACTGGAATCAACCATGAGCACCACAGGAGAGATACCATGAACCCTTTTCAGAGGATTTTCTTCTTACCCTTCTTGCTGGTGTTGGCCGTCACCCTTTCTGTGCCAGCGCAAAGCATGGCACAGAAGAAGGAGAAAGGCAAAGGAGATCTGGAGGATTTCGCAGACGACTACGGTGAGGATGAATCCGGTTCCGACGACGATTCCGAAGCCACAGAGTTTTTTCTCTGGCTCTTCTTTGAGAACATCGGAGACCTGGCGCAGCTCTGGGGGGGAACCGCCGGAACAGAATTCGGTCCGTTTCCGTCCTTTCCCTATGCCGAAGGCGACGGCTTTATGACCACCACCAGCGAATTTCGCAGCTACTATTTCAACACCGAGGTGAATTATCACCCTGTCAATGCGGATTTGCGCAGCTATATCTTGAAGTGGGAGACGCAGTTTGTCGGCAAGAGCAAGCTCTCGTTCGATCTGGCGGTCTATGAGGAGAATTTGGTCGATGAAGTCGGTCCCTACAAAGACCATCTGACCTTCTTCGGATTCAGGTACGGGTATGCGCTCTACCGCACTCCCCAAATGATCTTGAATCTGGAGGGGGGCTTTCGTGGCTTTCACCGGAACACCTCGCATGGCGGCCCTGAAATTGCCGTGGATTTTACCCTTTTCCCCAAGAGACCCCTGATCATCGAAACAGAGCTGGCAGCAGCGTATGTGAGCAACGGCCCGCTCTACACCGTCGAAACAAGCGCCGGCATCGCCCTGGGCCGTTTTGAAATACTCGGCGGGCTGCGTATCTTGAAGAACAAGGACAGCGACCTTCTGGACGGCTTCCGGATAGGGCTGCGGGTCTGGTACTAACCTGAACTATTCACAACTTCGAAAACGAGCCCCTG
>JBHHXT010000124.1:0-13546 GCA_046757165.1 bacterium
TGACCCAAAAGAAATTATCGACAAAACTTTGTCGATGTCTGGCGCCAAGCGCCTAATGATGGCTCAACCAGGTTTCCTGGTGCTGCGCGAAGAAGATATCTGGTTCAATTCACATTTCGAACACGACCCCGAGGCCGTGTCCCCGCGAGTAAATTGTTGAACAATCTTCCGCGCCGCAAAGAGTGCAGCACCAGCGACCAGGGCAAATGTGATGATTTCCTGAAGGTCCATTTTTCTAACTCAGCCCGATAAAGGTCCCGAATTGATAGACCAGCCACGACGCGACATAAGCCATCAGCGTCATATAGACCACCATGGTGACAGGCCAGCGCCAGCTATTTGTTTCCCGCTTAGCGATAGCCACGGTTGACATGCACTGACAGGCGAGGACAAAGAAGACCATAAGCGACAGCGCGACCAGCGGCGTGTAGACAGGCTTGCCGGTTTCCGGGTCGAGCTCGCTCTTGAGTTTTTGTCGCAGCGTGACCGAGGTTTCGTCCGCCCCCTCGACATTGTAGATCGTCGCCAACGTGCTGACGAGCACCTCCCGCGCTGCAAAAGAGGTGATCAACCCGATTCCCATTTTCCAGTCAAAGCCGAGCGGTTTGATCACGGGTTCAATGGCGCGTCCGAGCTGCCCCGCATAGCTTTGCCGGATGGCCTGGCCGGCGTCGACGGTCTCCGGATTATCGGGTTTGGGGTAGGAGGCAAGAAACCACAGCACGATAGACATGGCAAGGATAATCTTGCCCGCATCCGTCACAAAGATCTTGGCACGTTCCCACATCTGCAGCAGGGTCCAGCGCAGGGACGGCATGCGGTAGGGCGGAAGCTCCATGATAAAGGTGGAAGGCTTTTGTGTTCTCCCAACAAACCGCTTGATTACCTGCGCCGCCGCGAGCGCTGCCAGAATCCCCAGCAGGTACATGGCGAGTAAAGTCAGTCCCTTGAGCGAGAAGACCCCGAACACGGTGACCGCGGGAATGAACGCGCCAATCATCAAGGCGTAGACGGGCAAACGCGCGCTGCAGCTCATCAGCGGGGCAATCATGATCGTCACAATCCGGTCACGGGTGTTGTCGATGGTGCGGGTCGCCATAATGCCGGGGATGGCGCAGGCAAATGACGACAACAGGGGAATCACCGAGCGTCCACTCAATCCGGCGCTGCGCATAAAGCGGTCCATGATGAACGCCACCCGTGCCATGTAGCCGGTCGCCTCCAGCAGCGACAGAAAGAAAAACAAGAACAGAATCTGAGGCAAGAAGACCAGAATGGCGCCAACGCCGGCAATCACGCCGTCGACGATGAGGTCTTCCAGTACCCCGTTTGGCATGAGCGCCGCGACTTGTTGCCCGGTCCACAGCACCAGGTTTTCGATGGCCTCCATGGGGACCTCGGCCCACGAGAAGATGGTCTGAAAAATGAAGGCAAAGATCAAGACGAAAACCAGGGGGCCGGCGACACGGTGGGTGAGCACTCTGTCAACCTTTTCGCTCAGGCTGACTTCAGTTTTTTTCGTTTCAAGGACGACCGCGCTGCAAATGCGATCGATCCACGCATAGCGCAGGCGGGGTTCAAGCGCGTGC
Organism: bacterium; assembly: GCA_046757165.1. Lineage (GTDB taxonomy): Bacteria > Zhuqueibacterota > Zhuqueibacteria > Oceanimicrobiales > Oceanimicrobiaceae > JBHHXT01. The sequence continues at coordinate 1,590 of JBHHXT010000124.1, forward strand.
CAGGGTGTCTTTTGCGCCGCCAGAGACTCGCGCGCCTGAGCGACCAGGGCGCGCAGCTCCGACTGATTGGGGAGCGGGCGGCCGTTGTTTCCATGGTACCAGCTCTCCAGCGCTTTGTTGCTGGAGAGGATGCGCGCAGCTTCATGCCAGCTTGCCGGCTCGCTCAGCTTTGCGTTTTGAACCAGCCACGCGCTGACCGGTGCCAGCGCTGACTTTAGCCTGCCATCCAGCTCGATCCCCTTGCGTGTGCCCCGCCCATTTTTACCTGCGCTGATTTCGATGATTTTCTTGCGCAGCTCCGGGATGCCTGTCCCTTTGTTGGCCACCACCGGCACCACTGGAATGCCGAGCTCCTGTGACAGCCGCCGGACGTCTATCTTCAGGCCATTCGCCTCCGCGGTATCGAACATGTTCAGCGCCAGAAGGACGGGAACGTCGAGCTCAACGGCCTGGGTGACAAGATAGAGATTTCTGCTCAGGTTGCTCGCATCCGCAACCACAACGATGAGTCTCAAATTGCCGGCGCTCCTTGCCCGCCCGATGACAACATCGGCCGCAATTTGTTCGTCGATGGAGCTCGGCACCAGGCTGTACATGCCGGGGAGATCATGAACGTGAAGCTGAAGGCCGCCGGGTGCGTTCATGAAGCCGGTCTTCTTTTCAACCGTCACACCAGGATAGTTGCCGACCTTCTGGCGCAGCCCGGTGAGCGCGTTGAAGACGGTGGTTTTGCCGGCGTTGGGGTTGCCAATCAAGGCAACATCGATGGGCTGCGAGACTGATAGCTGGGGGGTCTCCGTTCGGAGGGGCTCAGACATGCGCTCAGTTCTGCATGGTTTGCACGACAATCTCCTTCGCCTCCGAGCGCCGGATCGAGAGGTGGTAACCCCGAACTTTGAGCTCGAGGGGATCGCCAAAGGGAGCAAACTTGATGAGTTTGACCGGCGTACCAGCAGTCAAGCCCATTTCCAGGAGATGAGTATCTTCTTCGCCATTGACACCCTGAATGACGGCGGTTTCTCCGGGGAGTAGTTCTTCCAATGATTTTGCGCTCATTTTTTTGCTATCCTATTTCAATATATTGTGCACTGACAAATGCTCTGAGCTCGCTGGCTGCTTTCGAGTGTTGCAAAGCCTGATCAATCGTGATGCTCTGCTGGACTCAGGTTCTCTGCGCCCGGTAATTTTCCGATCAATTGCGCCGGGTCATGAATTAAAACGGGCAGATGCTGTGGACAAATCCAGAGATCTTTTCCGTCGTATTTCAAAGACACCAGGGGAACTTGTTGCTCAGTGCGATGGCAAAAAAGGCATTCAGGTGTGGTCATCATTTCCTCCCAGGTTTTCTACACAGTTATTCCAAAGGCTTGAGGCACTCCGTCTCACAAACCTCGCAGTCATCAGGCATACCACAACAGGTGCTTTCATAATCCCGATACGCATCCAGGAAGTCCCGGACGGGCTGCTCTTCCGAGGCCAGGAATTGCATGAAGCTCAACAGCTTCTCGCCCGTCTCATGGCTCAGCAAGTGCTCGATCTTGCACGCATCGATTTCCGCCTGCTCGGAATCGACCTGCAGGATGTCGACCAGGAACTTCTTGAACAGGACCCGCGTCGACCGGATCGCGTGGCTGATGCGCTGCCCCTCTTCAGACAGACGCAAAAACTTGTTTTCGTCCTCTCTAACCAGGCCCTTTTCTTTGAGCGCTTTCAACGTTATGGAGGCACTGCCCCGCGTGATTTCCAGACTGCGGGCGACATCTGAAACGCGGGCATAGCCGTTTCTTTCCAGCAAATAGTAGATCGTCATCAAGTGATGTGCCGCGCTGTGACTGATGATGTTTTTTTCAAACGCTTTCCAAACTTCCATTTTGAGCCGCCTGTGAGATGTGATTTTATTCGCCAACCTTGACGTTCGTTGGTCGGCTAAATGTTTGGTAACTAAAACAAGTGGTTGAATATAACTGGAAAAGAGTTGTTTGTCAAGCAAAAAATTGCAGAGGTACACAAAAAAGCGTGCAAGGGGATATCGTGCATGTTTTTTTTCATTTCTACTAACGGGATTTTTCATTATGAAAAGTGATCTCCCTGACCGTTTTTCCTGCTGGCTCTGAACTGGTCTTCTGGCTTGTACGAAAACAACGATAACTTAAATAAAAACAGACCAATGATCAAATGTCGGCTCGACGGGGTCTCCCGGGATGATTCGTTCAGGAAGTGGCATCATTTTTGATAGATGGGAATTGTTCACAATCGTTCACAATCGTTCACAATCGTTCTGAATCGGATTCGAATGCAGATCATTTTGGTGGGTCTTGGTCATGAATCAGCACCGGTTGAGCTGAGGGAGAGATTGAGTTTTCAAGCGGAGAAGCTTGAGAGAGCGCTCATCCGGTTAGGCGCATCAACCGAAATTGCTGAGTCGGTCATCATTTCCACGTGCAACCGTGTTGAGTTTTATGGCGTCGCCCGTGATGTCGAGGAAGGGCTGACGTACATGAAACATTTCCTTGCGAATTTCCACGACGTTCCCTGTGCTGAATTTGAGGCCCATCTGTTCACCGCAGCAGGGGTTGAAGTGGTCGAGCATCTTTTTGCGGTGGCCAGCAGCATCAAGTCTATGGTGCTCGGGGAAACACAAATTCAGGGCCAGATCAAGCATGCCTTTGAAGTTGCACAAGCGAATGGGTGCACGGGGCCTTTTCTTTCGACGCTTTTTCAGAACACGCTGTCGGTTGGAAAACGCGTGCGCCGCGAGACAGCCATCAGTGAGCATTCGCTCTCTATCAGCCACGCGGCGGTCGCCCTTTTGAAGCAGCAGTTTCCAGAGGTTGCAAAACAGCGCGTTCTGGTGGTCGGCAACGGCAAGATGGGATTGCTTGCGATCAAAGGCTTGCTCAAGCTTGGCGTGACAGATTTGACGGTCATCAACCGAACGGAGGAAAATGTCAGAGAGCTTGCGCGGAAATTGCAGGTTCGCGCACTCGGCTTTGACCATCTGCAGGCCTGTTTGGGAAGGGCGGATGTCGTGATCAGCTCCACAGGCGCCCCGCACGTGATCATAAACAAAGAGATGGTTGAAAACGCGACCGCTGCCAGAACCAACCGGCCACTGCTGATGATCGACATCGCCGTGCCCCGGGATATCGAGCAGGAGGTGGGTCAGGTTGACAACGTGACACTCTATAACATCGACCAGCTACAAGAGACCATTGCCAGCAATCGCGAAAGACGCACAAAAGAACTGGCAAAGGTTCATCATATCCTCGAAGATGAGGTCAGAAAATTCGTCGCGTGGCTGCAAACGCTCGAGGTCAAGCCCGTGATCACGCGTTTGCGGCAACGTGCCGAAGTGATAGGCGAACAGGAACTGCAGCGTGCCGTGAGGCGGTTTCAGGCTGAACTTTCTGAGAATGATTCCAGGGTGTTGCGCGAGCTCACCACCCGCATCATCAATAAGATGCTGCATGAACCGATCAGTCGGCTGCGAGCAGAGGCCGCGGACGGCAACGGCCAAAACTACACCTCAGCCCTCAATCATCTGTTTGGATTGGAAGAGCAGCAGGCGGTGACTGACGGTGACTGCAACTAACCAGCCAGCCAGCCTTCGAATTGGCACCCGTCGCAGCGCCCTGGCAAAGGCACAGACCCGTTGGGTGGTCGGAGAGCTCACCAGAATCCATCCCCAGATCAGGATTGAAATTGTTGAAGTTGTCACCACAGGTGACAAAATTCTCGACTCGCCATTGAGTCGCATTCCGGGCAAAGGGGTGTTCGTCAAGGAAATCGAAGAGAAATTGCTGGCGCGCGAAATCGATTTGGCCGTGCACAGCATGAAAGACCTGCCGACCGAGTTTCCGGATGGCCTCAAAATCGCCGCCACGCCGGCAAGAGTCGATCCTCGAGATGTGTTCATCTCGAAGCTGGGAAAAGACCTCACCGACATGCCAGAGGGTGCGAGAATCGGCACCAGCAGTTTGCGCCGAAAAGCACAACTGCTGAGATTGCGTCCGGACTTGCAGGTGGTTGATATCCGGGGCAACATCGACACCCGATTGAAGAAGGTGGAGACCGAGGCTTACGATGGGACGATTCTGGCTGCTGCCGGACTCATCCGCATGGGGTGGCAGGACCGCATTCAGGAGTTTCTGAGCTGCGAGGTTATGATCCCAGCGGTGGGTCAGGGGGCGCTGGGCATCGAAGCGCGCGCAGAGGACGTCCAAACCTTGCATCTGGTCGCGCCGCTCGATGATGAGGTCACCGCAAAATGTGTCGCGGCCGAGCGGGTGTTCTTGCAAGGCATGGGCGGAGGGTGTCAAACCCCGATGGCCGCTTTTTGCCGGCAACGAGACGGAAAGATTGTTTTCCAGGCTTTTCATGCTCTGGAAGATGGCAGCCATTTTCAGACGGAAAGGAGAGAAGGGACGCTTGCAGATGCGACTCAAATCGCAGAAGCCATTGTACACAAATTCCGCCAGCAGTGCGACTAACTCGGCTACCGCGCTTCCTCTGACCGGAAAACGAGTCGTGGTCACCCGGGCCTCGACACAGGCGGCTGAATTGATCACCAGCCTCGAATCGGCGGGTGCACACGTGCTCCACATTCCGACGATCAAACTGGTGGAGCCAGATTCCTGGGCCGGTTGCGACCACGCCATAGACGAAATCGATTCATACGATTGGCTCATTTTCACCTCCACAAATGGTGCGACATTCTTTTTGAAGCGACTGCAGGAACGAGGAGGCGATTTCGCACGACTTGCTGGTTGTAAAATAGCTGCCGTTGGTGAAAAAACGGCCAGCCATCTACGCGACCAGGGCTTGCGTGTCGCTCTGGTTCCGGAAAAATTTCATGCTGAAGCGTTGATCCGGTCTATCTCCAATTTCGACTTGCAAGGCAAGAGGGTCCTTATTCTCCGGCCACAAGAAACACAGACGTTGCTGGCCGAGAGCATCTCTGAGATGGGGGCGTTGGTCGATGCCGTTTCAGTTTACAAAAACGCTTCGGCCGAATGGGAGGCCGACGAACCTCCGGACCTGTGGCATGCCGGGCACGTGGACGTCCTGACGTTTACCAGCCCATCCACCGTGCGCAATTTCGTCGCTATGGTGGGACAGGAGCAGGTGGCGAGCCTGGTGGGCGGTGACTGCAAGGTCGCGGCAATTGGAGAGGTGACCGCAAACGCCATCACGGAATTGGGGCTGCCGGTCGATATCGTGCCGAAGAAAACCACCGTTCCTGACCTGGTTGACGCAATTGTGAGGTATTTTCAAGATGACTGAATCCCTGCGAAATGACCTGTTGATCCGGGCGTGCCGGCAAGAGCCGGTCGAGCGTACGCCGGTCTGGATCATGCGCCAGGCCGGCCGGTACTTGCCCGAGTACCAGGCTGTGCGTGCGAAAGCTGATTTCATGACCATGTGCCGCACGCCTGAGCTGGCTGCTGAAGTGACGTTGCAGCCGGTCGAGATCATCGGCGTGGATGGGGCGATTATCTTCTCTGACATTTTGGTGATTCCTGCCGCCATGGGCATGGCGCTTCATTTTCACGAAGGTCGGGGGCCGGTGTTTGAAAAGCCGCTGCGAAAACAGGAAGACTTTGCCCGACTCGAGCCCCTTCAACCGCAAGAGCAACTGGCCTATGTCCTGGACGCGCTCAAACTCGTGCGTAAAGAATTGGCCGGCCAGGTCCCGCTCATTGGCTTTGCCGGCGCACCCTGGACCCTGGCGGCGTACATGGTCGAAGGCCATGGCTCCAGGAATTTTGTCGAGATCAAGCGTCTCATGTACAGCGAGCCCGCTTTGCTTCACGGGCTGCTGGACCGGCTCAGTGATGCGGTGGCTGATTTCTTGTGTGCGCAAATTGCCGCCGGGGCGCAAGTCGTGCAGATTTTCGACAGTTGGGCCGGCATCCTGACGCCGGCGTCTTTTCGTGACTTTTCTCTGCCCTATCTGCGCAAAGTGGTCGAGCGGGTGAACACGCAAGGCGCCCCGGTTATCGTTTTCGCCCGGGATGCCGGTCATTCATTTGACGCCCTGGCGGATATCGGCGCGGATGTTCTGGGCGTGTCCTGGACTGAGGATTTGGCTTTGGCAAGAAGGGCCGTCAAGGGTAGGGTCGCGCTGCAAGGAAATCTCGATCCGTGCGTCTTGTTCAGCAGGCCGGAGGTCATTGAGCAAGAGGTACGCAAAGTTTTGAACAAGGCTGGCAGGGGCCCGGGGCATATCTTCAATCTCGGACACGGTATTTTACCGGAGACGCCGGTTGAGAACGCCAGGGCTTTGGTTGAATTCGTGGCTCGACATTCCTCCTGAACGATGGGTGAGAACAACAAAATGAATCGGTCAGACGCCAGGTCCAAACCTGTGGTGGTCGATCTCGAGATGCTGCGGCGGTATGATAAGCCGGGTCCGCGCTACACCAGCTATCCGACCGCGCCACAATTCAGCCACGAGTTCGATGGCAAGGCCTTTCGGCAGGAGATCGAGCGCACCAACAGCGTCGAGAATCCGGCGGATTTATCCCTCTATTTCCACCTGCCGTTCTGCGATACGCTGTGCTATTTTTGTGGCTGCACCATGATCATTACACGGAACCGGGACCGCATCGAGGAGTACATCGATTATTTGGTCAAGGAAATCAGGCTGGTTGGCAGCATGATGAAGCCCGGCCGCAAGGTTTGCCAGCTCCACTGGGGAGGCGGGACACCGACGTACCTGGATCCCGATCAGATTCGGCGGACGTTCGCTGCCATCCGCGAGCAGTTCGAGTTTTATGGTGACGCCGAGATCAGCGTCGAAATCGACCCGCGCGGTTTGACCGATGAGCATCTCGATGCTCTGGCAGAGGTGGGATTTAATCGCGCAAGCATGGGCGTGCAGGACTTCGATCTCAGGGTGCAGGAGACGATCAACAGAATCCAATCAGAGGAGCTGACGCGTTGGGCTTTCGACGGGTTGCGTGAGCGCGAATTCGAAAGCATCAACCTGGATTTGATCTACGGCTTGCCGTATCAAACCGTCTCCTCCTTTGCACGGACGTTAGACCGTATCATCGATATTTCTCCCGATCGGCTGGCGGTCTTCAACTATGCGCATGTGCCCTGGATGAAGAAGCATCAGCGCGTCATTGAAGAGGAGACGCTGCCGAAACCCGAGGACAAATTGGGCATCTTGAAGCACACCATCGAGACGCTGACAGCCGGGAATTATGTTTACATTGGCATGGACCATTTCGCGCGGCCCGATGATTCTCTGGTGAAGGCGCTGCGGGCAAAGAAACTTTACAGAAATTTTCAGGGCTATTCGACCCGGGCCGGGTGTGACCTGTACGCCATGGGCATGTCCAGCATCAGTCAATTGCAAGATGTTTACGCCCAGAATGTCAAGGAGATACCGTCCTACTATGCTGCGATCGCAGACGGCGAGCTCGCCACGGAAAGAGGGTACCGGCTGGACCGGGATGACCACCTTCGCAGGTACGTGATCATGCATCTGATGTGCGATTTCGAGCTGGACAAGCAAGAGGTGGAGAAAAGATTTGGGCTCACATTTGACCGCTACTTTGCGACCGAGCTGGAGCAGCTCGAATCGATGGTCCGGGATGGCCTGGTCGACATTGCGAATGGTCGCATCCGGGTCACCGAGATGGGACATTTGCTGATCCGCAACATCGCCATGACATTCGATGGACACTTGCGCCAAATGAAATCAGAGTCAGCGCCAAGGTTTTCCAAGACTGTTTAGCAAAGTTTCTGGCGCGGCCAGGCCACACAGGCCGAATTCGTTCTCATTTTTCGCACATTTGTACAAAGAATGAGAAACCAGGAATAGAGTGGGTACAAAAGATGGATGCTCGTACTTTCTTGACCCTTTATCGCTATGATGAGCGGCTCATCAGCGGCCAATATTATCCAACCGGACCGATCAAGGCGGAAACCGGAGACACCATTGGCGTCGTCCTCCTGAATCTCGGCGGGCCGGACACCCTGGAGGAGGTCGAGCCTTTTCTCTACAATCTTTTTATGGATCCCGCCATCATCGATATGCCCTTTGGCGGCATTCTGCGCCACTGGCTATCAAGATTCATCTCTTCCAAACGCTCTCAAAAAGTTGGCAGGGACTATGAAGTCATTGGCGGTGGCTCACCCATCAACCGCTTGACGCGGGAGCAAGCCGAGAGCCTGGAGTCTGCGCTGCACCGGATGTTTGGTGACTTCGCCGGGGTCCGCTTTCGTGTCTACATCGCCATGCGGTACTGGCGTCCGACCTCGGAAGACGCTGCCAAAAGAATGCGGGCAGATGGGGTCGACAAGGTGGTACTCCTACCGTTGTATCCGCATTACTCCAAAACCACCACCGGCTCAGCGCTGGTCTATTGGTGGATGCTGGAGCAGCAGGAAGAGATTCCGGTCTGGCCGACCACCTCGGTTTACGAGTATTCGGCCCATCCGAAGTACATTCGGGCCATCAGTGAGCGCATCGATGAAGCCCTGGCGCGCTTTCCGGAGCAGGCGCGCGGCCAGGTGCAATTGCTCTTCAGCGCCCACGGCACGCCCCTGTATGAGATGAAAAAGCGGCGTGACCCGTACTGCTGCCTGATTCACGCCACCGTCGAACAGGTCATGAAATTGCGCAAGAATGACTTGCCATTTCATGTTGCATTCCAGAGCAAGGTCGGGCCGGCCCAGTGGCTGACCCCGAGCACGCCGGAGAAGTTGAAAGAGCTGGGGCAGAAGGGGCACACGGCCGTCTTGATTGTCCCGGTCGCATTTGTGACCGACCATATCGAGACCGCTTATGAGCTGGACATTCTGATCCGGAAAGAGGCGCAGAAGTTTGGCATTGAGCACTATGAAGTGACCGCAGGGTTGAATTCCCATCCCCTGTTCATCGAGGCGCTGGCTGAGGCCGTTGTCTCGCAGCTCGAGTTTTCTTCGAACGGCAAGGCGACCGAGCCAAAATATGGCCAGCTCGGGAAGTTTCAGGCTGCAGACAGAGCGTGCCGCTGCCACCAGTGTGAGTTCATTGCCGAAGCCGTTTGCTGGGATGAGAAAGAACTGTTGCTGCCTGACAACGATACTCAAACATGAATTCTCGTTTCGATTATGACGGACAAGCGCATTGAAAAAGACGCCGTGATCATCGGGGGCGGCATTTCCGGCCTGGCCACAGCCGCCCGCCTGAGGCGCAAGGGGCTGAACGTCCTCTTGCTGGAAAAAAAGCAACAGCCTGGCGGCGCCATTCAAACCGAGCAGTTGGATGGTTTCCTGGTTGACTGTGGGCCCAACAGCACGCTGGAAACCTCGCCTGAGGTGCGCGAATTTGTCGATGAGATCGGGCTCTCGGAGCGGCGGGTCTACGCCGACCTCCGGGCAAATCGTCGTTACATTTTGCGCGATGGCGAGCTGAGGGCTTTGCCGATGAGTCCGCCGCAGTTTCTCGCCTGCAATTTGTTTTCAGTCAGAGCCAAGCTGCGGCTCCTGCTCGAGCCGTTTATCGCGCCTGCACCAGATGATCTGGAGGAGACCATTGCCCAGTTTGTCGAACGAAGATTGGGCCGCGAGTTCCTGGACTATGCCATCAACCCGTTCATCGCTGGCGTCTATGCAGGCGATCCGGAGCGGCTGAGCGTCCGAAGCGCCGTGGCCAGAATCTATGCGCTCGAGAAAAATTACGGTAGCCTGATCAAGGGCGCGATCAAAGGGGCGAAAGCACGCAAGAAGCGCAAAGAAGTCGACAAGACCAGAGCGCGCTTGTTTTCTTTCCGCGACGGCATGGGGGAGCTGGTGGGGGCCCTCAAGACCGTCCTTGCGGCAGAAATTCGAACCTCCGCCGACATTGTGAAGGTGGAGCTTTCTCCCCATCCGCACGCGCCCCATTCAGTCCATTTCACCGAATCCGGCGCCAGACAAACTGTTTCTTCTAGAGTTCTGATTTTCGCCAGCCCTGCCTTCGCCACGGCTCAGTTGCTCGAGATGTTTGACCGCTCCCTGTCTGAAAAATTGCGTGAAATCGTTTATGCTCCGGTCGCGATGGTGTTCTTCGGGTATGAGAAGACCATTCAATGCCGGGCGCTGGACGGCTTTGGTTTCCTCATTCCAAAAGTCGAAAAGCGGAGGATTCTTGGCACCATCTGGAGCTCGACCATTTTCCCGCATCGTGCGCCACCAGGCGGCGTCGCTTTGACGACGTTTGTTGGCGGAATGAGGCAGCCTGAGTTGCCGGAGCTGGAAGATGCCCAGCTTTCCGAGATCGTGACGCAGGAACTCGGATCGATCATGCAATTGCAGGGCGCGCCCGATGTTATTCGGATCAAGCGCTGGCCAAGAGCCATTCCGCAGTATACGGTCGGGCACGAAACGAGATTGCAGGCGGTGGCAGCGTTCGAAAGAACGTATCCCGGCGTTTTCATTTCCGGTAATTTTCGCAGTGGTATCTCCGTGGGCGACTGCATCTTGCACTCGCGAGAGGTCGCCGGGCAGGTTTCGGAGTGGTTGAAGCCGCCGGTGGCGCACGGAGAACAGCGGCACGCGCTTGCGGCGCGTTAGACAAAACGCAGGCCGACAGGCTGTAGACTTTTAGGCTGTAGGAATAGATTGCGCGGAACCTAAGCCGGACAAGCCGGAACCAAAAAGATTTTTTTCAGATTTGTGCGGTTCCTGACCGCGGGGTCGGTGTACAAGCTTTCAGCTTGCTGGGGTGGGGGAAGACACGCTAAAGCGTGAACACCCTATCAGCCGACAGTCTAAACACCTGAATCGTACGATAAAACAGGCCAAGGGAGAACGTAAAATGTCATTCAAACCTTATTTCAGACCCAGACGGTTACGCGGCTCGGCAGAGCTGCGCAGGATGGTGCGGGAAACCAGGCTTTCGGTGGACAATCTCATCTATCCGCTTTTCGTGACCCATGAAAACACACCCAGAACCCCGATCGTCTCCATGCCCGGGCAATTCCAGCTCTCTGTCGAACAATTGGTTGCCGAGGTGGAAGAGGCAAAGCGGTTGGGCCTTCCTGCCGTGATTCTCTTCGGCCTGCCGCAAAAGAAAGATGCGGTCGGCTCTGACAGTCTTAGCGCGCACGGCATCATCCAGCGAGCGGTGCAGGCCGTCAAGGAGACCGTCTCTGGCATTCTGGTCATCACAGACGTTTGTTTCTGTGAATATACCGACCATGGGCACTGCGGCGTCATCAAGAACGATTTTGTGGACAATGATGCCACTCTGGAGCTGTTGGCCCAGCAGTCGATTTCGCACGCTCAGGCCGGTGCCGACATGGTTGCGCCGTCCGGAATGATGGATGGGATGGTGGGCGCGATTCGCGAGGGGCTGGACGGTGCCGGGTTGGAGAGAATTCCCATTCTGAGCTACGCCGTGAAATACGCCTCGGCATTTTATGGGCCGTTCCGGGATGCCGTCGAATCTGCACCCAAATTTGGCGACCGCCGCACACACCAGATGGATTCAGCAAACGCCCACGAAGCCTTGCGTGAAGCCGAGCTCGATGTCGAAGAAGGCGCCGACATGTTGATGGTCAAGCCTGCTCTATCCTACCTGGATGTTATTCAGAGACTGAAAGAGCGCTTCGAGCTGCCTGTCGCCGCTTACAACGTCAGTGGCGAATACGCGATGGTCAAGGCGGCGGCGAAGAACGGCTGGATCGATGAACAAGCGGTGGCGCTCGAGATCTTGACCTCCATCAGACGCGCTGGCGCGGATTTGATTTTGACCTACCATGCAAAGGAGGCCGCGAAGTGGCTGGCCTAGCCTTCCAGGCCGGAAGAAGCATCTTGACAACGAACAGATCCAACACAGTCTCTGACTGTGTTTTGGTGTTCTGACCAGCCGACATTCAGTCATGTCGGGAAATCAAATCGTAGCCACGACCCCTTGTGGGTCGTTTCTCCGGGATTCTATGGATTCCCGCTTTCGCGGGTCTTGCTGAGGTCCTTAA
>JBHHXT010000125.1:0-13454 GCA_046757165.1 bacterium
CGGGATAACAGTGGAGTTCGACTTCTTGAACTTCCATTTACCCTTCTTGACCGTTTTGGTTCCGATGACCGGACCGCTGAGCGTTGGGCCGAGATGAATGGTGACGATGTTGCCGGAGCCTTTGAAGCTGCTCCTGCCATAGACCTTCCATTGTCTTTTCTTTTGTTTGAAATCGACCTTTGTTAACGAGAGGGTGTCCGGGCCACCGCCGCCGCCGCCACCGCCACCTGATGGCGTTCCGCTTATTGCGACCGGAACGGCGAGCAGAACACCGCCCTTGCTCGATTCAATACTGACCGTATCCCCCGCGCTCGGAATAACACTGGAGTGCGACTTCTTGAACTTCCATTTCCCCTTCTTCAGGGCCTTGGTTCCGATGACCGGGCCGCTAAGCGTTGGACCGAGGTGGATGGTTACGGTATGGCCGGAGCCCTTGAAGGTACTCTTACCATAGACCTTCCATCGATCCCTACCATGTTTGAAACTGACCTTTGTGGTCGTGAGGGTATCCGGGCCAGCACCGCCGCCGCCACCACCGCCACCTGATGGCGTTCCGCTTATTGCGACCGGAACGGCGAGCAGAACACCGCCCTTGCTCGATTCAATACTGACCGTATCCCCCGCGCTCGGAATAACACTGGAGTGCGACTTCTTGAACTTCCATTTCCCCTTCTTCAGGGCCTTGGTTCCGATGACCGGGCCGCTAAGCGTTGGACCGAGGTGGATGGTTACGGTATGGCCGGAGCCCTTGAAGGTACTCTTACCATAGACCTTCCATCGATCCTTACCATGTTTGAAACTGACCTTTGTGGTCGTGAGGGTATCCGGGCCAACATCACCACTTGACGGTGTTCCGGTTTCTTCGACAGGTACAGCCAGGAGGACACCGCCCTTGCTCGATGCGAAACTCAGGGTCTTGCTGGCATCGGGCACGATGCTGGAGACTTCCTTGAACTTCCACTTGCCGGATTTGCTAACCTCATCGGTGCCGATGACGGTACCGGTGAGATCCGAACCCAGGTAGATGGTAACCGCGTTACCTGGTCCATCCACAGAAGTTTTGCCTTTGATGTTCCAGCGTCCTTTATTGTGCTCATATCGGGCCCGGCTGACCGTGATGACATCGTCGCCCGGGGGAGTATCTGGCTGGTCACTGATGATCACCAGGGCTTCCGCCACGCCTTCGAGCTCGCTGGGGCGAATCAGATCGCGGTACTCGACTCTAACCGTGTACTCGCCAGGTGCGAGGTTCTTCGCCAGGCACCCGGTGCGCTGCGCCGTCTCCATTTCTATGGGATCCCCGCTGTTGATGGCAAAGGGGTGTGCATACCCATGATTGGAATGCGAACCGCCGGTGGAGGAGGGGAATAAGGGCCGGCCGTCGATTTCGATCACTTCGACGTCGAATGGAAACTCTATCAGCGCGATACAGTAGCACGCATTGAGCAGACGGAAGAGGATGATGTCGTCCGGTTTCGCGCGCGCCACCACCTTCGGGTCGGTCATGGTATTCGGATGCGGCACGCCGTTGATCATGAAGTATTTCGGGTTGAAGTTGTTCAAGCCCACGTCTTCGCCGCACATGCCCGCATTGTGGCCGCCCGGCAGGTCACGCCAGTCCGGGTCGACATCCGCAATCGCCCACGCGACTTCGACGTCGTAACGCGAAGCTGGATCCGAGCACAATTTACCCGGACCATCCGGCGGATCGACGATCAGCAGACCAGACATGCCCATCTGAAAATGCAAGACGGTGTTTTTGTGGCAGTGGTAAAAAAAGGTGCCGGCCTGAGCCGCCTGCCACTGGTAGGTGTAGCGCGATTCGACCTCAAAGGAATTATGCGGCACACCGTCGTTGAAGGAAGTGGGCTCGATACCGTGCCAGTGAATGGTATGGGAACCCTTTTTCACTTTTAGCTCACAATGAATCTTCTGGCCTTCCCGCACCCGGATTAAAGGCGCCGGAATGGAGCCCCGGGTACTCCGGTCGTCCGGGTCCTCAAATCCCCAGAAACGCACTTTCTTGCCGTCCGGCATCCGGATGTCACGGTTGCCGAAGAATTCCCGTTTGATGAAGACATCGACCTCGCTTTTCGGAAGCTTGTCCGGCGTACTCGGACTGATTTCCAGCGGCTTACACCCGAACTGCTCAAACGAGATGTCATGAGGCGTGTTGGTAAATGAACCGTCATTGCCAGGGTCGGCAGTCGTGGGCTCCGTTATGTGCCAATCATTCATGATCCCTTGCGGGTACATGCCGCCGGCCGCCGTAGTCGAGATCTCGTCATGGGGATGGATGGGCCACGTAAGAGGGAACCCTTCCTCCTTGGGAGGCCACAGCCCCTGAGGAACATCAGGTGGTCTCCTGAACGGCAGGAGCACATCGATGCATTTCAACGGCTTCACCGTCCAGGTATCGAGCTCGATGACATTATCCTGGGGCTCGTTCACGCCGCTGCTGTTGACCTTCGAGATCAGGTAGACATGGTTGCCGTGGATGTGCGGCGGTCGCGTTCCCAGGCCGGCCATCATGGTGCGGAGAACGGCCGGTTCGCCTTCTTTGCCGCGCGGTGAGGTGTTCAAATTATGGGCGATGAACCATCCGCTGTCACCGTTGAGCGTAAAATAGCGCGGCAGAAAGCCGGCCACAAAGGCGGTGGGATTGATGACATCTCCCCTGTCTGCGCGCTCATTCCACTTGGGATCGATCTCATTGAAAACCCAGACCCAGGACCGGCCATTGGGATAGACTCGTTTGTCATCCCAGCCAATACCGGGAAACCCCTTCGAGGCGTCTCCAAGATCTTCAAACAACTTGGTGACCCGCGAGGTGGGATTGCTATAGGGGGTGACTTCGCTGGGGTCACTTGGCAGAACCACCAGGGCGCCGTGCAAACCGAGAACACGGTTCACCGGCGCGTTGAGGGGGTCGAGGTACATGTAGGTTCCGGCACGCGGGACATCGAATTCGATCAGCTTTGTCTGTCCCGGAGTGATGACGCCGATGTCGATGATGGGCGGAGGCATGCCGTGGATGGCGAAGCCGTGGTTCTCTGCGGAGTTGTTGGTGATTCGACAGCGGATCCGGTCCCCTTCCACCGCCTCGATGACCGGGCCAGGGACCCGCGGGCCGCCGTTGTTAACATCGTTGTAAGCCCACATGAAAACGGTCGTCCCGTCGACCATCTCAACGTCTACCGCCTCGATGGTCAGGTCAAGATCGATCGTCCCGCCATAGGCTTTTCTCGTGGGCATGAGCGCATATCTGCCCACGGCCAGAGTCACAATTCCTGCCGTTCCATACTTGATGAATTCTCGTCTTTTCATGACAATCTCCAACTTAACCTATTTTGTGAGTCACTTTGCTCTGATTTGGTGCTGTGTCGCACTGAGTTCTTACGTGTGAGAGAGAACTGCCGTCTTTTCATCGTCTTCTTATCCGTTCGACCGTGACTCCACCATCTCGCAGCAGCCTTCCTCGAACTTCAACATAATTGCCAATGGAGGGATTTTTCTTCAACCGCGTGTTTCCGTTTACCAGGAGCAGCAAGCCATCCAGCGTCCAGCGGCCATCGAGGTGGCCGCGCAATCTCACTTTAGCGCCTTGCGGAATCGGGGCTCGGTTCCCATTCGAGTCCGGAGCGCCTTGCCGAATCCACGCTGTGATCAGCGCAATCTCCTGGTCATTCAAATAGGGTGGCCCGTCTAAGGGCATCCTGGGTAAGGATTGACCGCGTATTTTTCGAACGAGTTCACTCGCTTCTGGATTTCCAGAAACGACCCGGGCCCGGTAGTCAGCCGTGATGATAGCGTCATAATCGTCTAAGTGCAAATTCTCTGGCGCGGGTCCCCTCAGACCCTTTCTCGCATGGCACTTGACGCACTTCACCTTAAAGATCGGCGCGACATCATCATAAGTGATGCTGCTCATCGTTGATGATGAATCTGCGCTCCCTCTTCTAACCTCGTCTTCTTTCGTTTGTTGAATGGCTGACTCGTGTGGTTCGGG
Organism: bacterium; assembly: GCA_046757165.1. Lineage (GTDB taxonomy): Bacteria > Zhuqueibacterota > Zhuqueibacteria > Oceanimicrobiales > Oceanimicrobiaceae > JBHHXT01. The sequence continues at coordinate 4,010 of JBHHXT010000125.1, forward strand.
CATGCCGGCGGTTATCCATCGCTCCAGCACAGCGATCTCTGCTTCAGACAGCCATGGCGGACCCGAAAAAGGCATCCTGGGCTCACTCAAACCACGAACTCGCAAAATCAATTCGCTCTCTTGCGGTTTTTCTGCCACAACCACGGGGCCGTCTTCGCTTCCTGCTAGAACATCGCCGTAATTATCCAACCGTAAGTCAAGCGGAGCATTCGGGCCGTTATGGCAGGCGATACAGTGGAGGTCGAAAATCTCGGCTACCTCCGTGTAGCTGACATCGTCGCCTGTTAATATCGGCATCCCTTCGATGCAAGTGAACGGAAAGAGAAGCTCGTTTGAACAAAAAAACAGAAAAACGATCAAGCCAGTTATGTACTCAGATCTTGTCATACTCAGGTTACGAACCTATGCGGATTCGAGAGTATCAACTTATTATCGGCCATTATCGCAGGTGCTCTACTTGATGAGCATCATTTTCTTCGTTTCAACAAAACGACCGGCTTCCAATCGATAGACATAGTAGCCGCTGGCATAACGTCTGGCGTCAAAAACAACCTTGTGCGCGCCTGCGGTTTGCCGTTCGTCGACCAAGGTGACGACCTCCTGGCCGAGAATATTGAATATCTTCAGCTTGACCCGCGTCTCCTTTGGTATCGAATAATTGATCGTGGTCGACGGGTTGAACGGATTCGGATGATTCTGGCTCAGCTGGAAAGTCTCGATGGTCGTCTCGCTCTCCTGCCCAAGACTCTCCTCGCCTGCGACCGGGGCCATGCTGAGCGCATAGACCTCGGAACCGCCGGCCGAAAACGACAGCGTCCAGCCAGTGACAGCCAACTTATCCGAATTCTCAGCGCTGTAGGTTTTTTTCCAGAGAAGTTTGCGCCTGGCATCGGTTTTTCTCAGGTTGACCCGGTAATCGCCGGCTGCGGTCCGTTGGTAGGAAACAGTCATGATTCCTCCTGCGGGAGTCTTGATAACAGCCTGCCCTTTACCGAATTCCGGCCCGCCAATGCGTTTGCTCCACAGCGGCACGCTGGTGGATCTTGGACGCGTGTGATAGTCCTCGAGCATGCGAAAGTCGGCCGGTTCGACATAGTAGGCGCTCGACTTTGTCAGAGTCACTTCCAGATCCCCGGCAGCGTCATACCTGCCATATGTCGTTGTCCAGAGCGTATTGCCCCGGGCAAAACCGTCTGCACCGGCAGCAAGCATCGCTACGGTGAACAGCACTGTGATTGTTAACACATTTTTTAGCATTCTTTCATCTCCTTCTGTAGATAGAAGGCTCTCAGCCACCAAGTGAATAATTCTGTTTATTCAGACAGTCGTCCTTCTTTGTTTCGACTATCACCTCCTTCGCAGATGATTAAATTGCTTCTTTGGCCAACCAGTTCTTATTTAACCATTAACATTCTTCTCGTGCGAACAAAGTCTGCCGACTGCAACCGGTAGACGTAGACGCCGGACCCGACCTGTTCGCCGGCATCATTCTTGCCGTCCCAGTTCACGGTGTGCAGTCCAGCAGGCATGACGCCATGGACCAACGTGCGGACCCTCTGTCCCAGGACGTTGTAAACCTCCAGACGCGTCTTCACCTCTTTCGCCAGGGCGAAGTGGATGGAGGTGCTGGGATTGAACGGGTTAGGAAAGTTTTGCTCCAGCCCGAATTCTTTGGGAAGGGTGCCATTTCCGAGGTCCCCTTGTGCGCCCAGATTGACCGCCAGCAAGACCTTCTTTGACAGGAAGGGGTCCCCGTTCAGGAACGGTTGGATGGCCGGCCCACCCGCTGCGCCGACGGCCGGGATTTCCAGCAACAGGGTGACACCGCTATTCTCGTCATGTCCGTCCGGTGCGAAGAACTGCGGGCCGTCAAATGGCTTCTTTCTGAGACGCACGCGTTCGTCGGTCAGGCTCAGCAGGAAGGCCACCAGATCGTCTTTGTCTTGTTCTGTCAGGCCCAGCGGTCTGATCTCGGGCGCTAACGTGCGCAGATTTTGGTCTGAAAAATCGCCGCCCCGGTTGTAAAAATCGACCACCTGTCTCAACGTGGCCTGGCCGCCATTATGAAAATAGGGGCCGGTCAATTCGACGTTGCGCAGGGTCGGTACCTTGAAGGCCCCATCCGCAGCGTCGGCTTCACCCAGAGCGCCGATGGCTGGGGTGAACTCATGAGCGCCACCCAGACCGCCGCCCGGGACGCCTTTACGAATATCAGCACGGCCCGGCTGCAACAATTCCATCTTCGCAAGCGACAATGGATTGCCAAATGGATCGTTGCCGCCGTTGCCGATGTCCTCGGCTATCGACCGAACGCCGATGTCATAATAACCGATGTCGTAGACCACATCGACGACAGCTTCCATCGTGCCACGTTTGACGCCGTCCACGAAGAAATCGTAGAACCCTGCCGGGAATCCTACCAGCTCGACGCTCAAGTCGACCGAACAATTCGAGAAAAAGTTCATCTCCACGCCAGCGAGCATGAGGGGATCGGTGAGCACGCCAGTGCTAAAAAGCGGCACGATGATGAGGTCGTCCACACACGGTCCCGCGGGCGGCAGCGGGCCAGGCGTGCCAGGCATGTGGCCGAAAAACAGAACCGTTCCCGTGGCATCGCGGACCTCGAGCAGCTTCCCACGGGGATCGAAGCCCAGCGCCACCTGCTGCTCGCCGGCCGCAGGCCCGATCGCATCACCGGCAACGAAAGCCAGCGAGGCCTTGCCGCCACCGAAAGCCCCGGGCATACGCTCGACGATGGTTTCTGCGATGTCTTCCGGCTCAAAGGGCTGCGGCGGCTCAATTGAGCCGATGAAACTGACGCTGGCCGAAGTAAACTCCGGGCCCACATGACAGTTGATACAAAAACCCGCCGGTACCGTGGGGTCCAGCCCAAAATTGGTGAAAATCCTGAACCCTCTCTTCTGCTGTTCTGTGAGAGCGTTCGCATCGCCAGACCTGAATCGGTCAAAGGGCGCGTCATCGGAGATCAACGTGGCCTCATAGCACTGCACGGCCAGGCCAAAAATCATGGAAAAATTAGCCTCCATAAGCGTATACTGGTCCGTCGTCAGCGCGCCCACCGGGGGTGGACCGATAGTGGCGATCGTGCCGTCCGGATTGAAGGTCATGATGTTATCGGAGTCCCACCATCTGGGATCGAAGGCCGCCTTGACCAGGTCTGCGTAGGAGGTGTTGAGACCCTTGGCCGGATAGTTGGACAGGAGCCCCAGCTCACTATCGCTCTTATCGACCAATTGCTTACCCAGGGGAACGATCGCGGGATGGAGCAGCTTCTTACCGAGCTTGGGCCAGATGCGGCCGGCCCCGGACATCTCGACATCACTCATTGGCGGACCCGTGGCTTGTGAAGCCGCGCTGGAAAGGGGCAGACAGATGGACACGGCAGAGGCCGGTGTCCCACCCGGGCCATCGGTATCCATGAGCACCCTGGCGTTGGGGTCACGAGCGCCAAACGGATTGACGCCGTTGAAGTTGTTGAAGGCACGGCCGTCCCAGAAGTTGCGGAAATTAAACACCGCGTTGATCACAGGCGGAGCATTTCGCCCGGTCGTACGCCGGACATTAAAGTGGCCCGTGTTGAATGGATTATCCACGGCGATAGGCGTCGTGTTGTCTTCAGCGAATCCGGGAGTGATGTCGTTGAACACCGAGCCCAGCACCCCCATGGCGCCGGTGATGTCATCGGCGTCGGACACGACACGCGAAAACCGGTCATTCGGATTGGATAACTTGTGATATGGAAAATCACTTAGAGACAAAGTATGGTTGACATCCCCGACGTCGAACCTCCCGTTGCCTGCGGGGTGGAGCTCGTTGGTGACTCGGGTATCGGCCCCGGCATTGAAATGGCAGCTCGCACACGCCTGGATGCCATCGCTGCCCACCTGCATCTCCCAGAAAAGAGCCTTGCCGAGCTTGATGGCAGCCGCTTTGTCCACAATGAAATCGCTAAAAGGAACCGGATTCCCGTCTATTTCCGAGGAGAGGGCCCGGTCGATGGCGGCCAGATTATCCGGCCCCGGCACCGGGATGCTGGAAAGCGGACCGGGAAGCCGCCCCTGCCGCAAAACCAGGATCTGGACGTCATCGAAAACTTCCACTTCTCCGTCGCTAACCTTGAGACGGAAGACATACAAGCCACGCTTGTTGAACGTCAGCGTGGGGTTCAAAACATTTGCATTCGGAGCAAAAACCACCTGGTCCGGGCCACCATCCTCAGGAGGATGCGGGAATTCAGGCGGATGAAGGGGATCGATCGGCGTCAACACCCATTCAAACGCAAGGGCGCCGGGTGGTACAGGCTGACCATCATCGCTGACCGTCGCCTGGAGCACCGTCGTGTTGGTTTCGCCAAGGTCGATGAGCTGAAACCTGCCGGCATCGACGATAGGCGGCCTATTTGCGTTCGGGTCGTATTCGACAACCAATTCAGGCCTCGTCATTCCTTCTTTGGAGCTGTAGGCAAGGGTATTCTTCGAGCCAGGCTGGATGCAGAAACTATAAACGCCATCTGCAACCACGGCTGAGGTCACATCGAATTCTACGATTTCGTCAACGGCGACAGGGCCAATGGAACTGAGCGCGCCGCTTGTAATCGGCGGGGCATTGCCGAAGATTAAGCCCGCCTCATTCCAGAAAGCGTTGCTGCTCAGATAGGTGTTGGAAGTCAGGAAGATGGTGCCGCCGCTACCGCTTCGGTTCGTCACCTTGAGACGAACCTTAGCGCTCACGACAGGCCCACCGAGGCCGGTCACATTGAATTTCAAATAAGCGAGGTCTTTCGAGCTCCCTTTTTTCTTCAACTTGAGCTGAGTGCTGGCGCCGAAGTTTTTGGTCGGTTTTTTTGATCGAACATAGGCGTCATCTATGACGTTGGCCGTGACGGTCTGTGGGCCGACTCCCGGCGCCGGGTCAACCGTCACATTTATCGGGTCGAGCGCAGTAGCGCCCTGGTCATCCATGACGGTGAGCGTGACATGATGCGTTCCAACCGTGAAGTTGTGGTTCGGATTGACACCCACTGCGATTTGATTTCCCCCTTCGCTCCAGACGTAGCTGACGATGTTGCCGTCCGGGTCAGAGGACTGAGAGCCGTCGAGGGCAACGTTTTCTGAGCCGCTATTGTCGGTATCGGTGACATTCTGGTCGGGGCCAGCGTTGGCGACCGGCAGGAAGTTTCCGTTCGCGTCGGTTTCGAGGACTAATCTGGGCTTGGTGGAGCCTTCCTTGGAACTAAAGATGAGCGTATTCCTAGAGCCATTCTCGAGACAGAAGCTATAAACGCCATCCGCAACCACCGCAGAGGTGACATCAAATTCCACGATATCGTCAACGGCGACAGGGCCAACAGAGCTCAGGGCAGGTCCGATGGTCTCAGGGGCATTGCTGAACGTGAGGCTCCCTTCGGTCCAGGGAACGCTGCTGCCTTGCGAGTTATTGGAAGCCGGGAAGATGGTGCCACCGTCGTCGCTTCTGTTGGTCACCCTGAGAAAAATCTTTGCACTCCGAACAGGTCCATTCAAGCCTGCGACATGGAATTTCAAATAAGAGCGGGTGGTCGACTGGCCCTTTTTCTTGAGTTTGAGTTGAGTTTTGAAGCCGTAGTTTTTCTTCGGTTTGGTTGACTTGACATAGGCGTCATCTATGGGCGTAACGGTCACGGTTCCCGGACCGCCTCCGGCAGCCGCTTCAACGGTCACCGATACCTGGTCCTGTGCCACCGCGCCCTGGTTATCGGTAGCCGCGAGTGTGACATGATGCGTTCCAACCGTGAAGTTGTGGTTCGGATTGACACCCACTGCGATTTGATTTCCCCCTTCGCTCCAGACGTAGCTGACGATGTTGCCGTCCGGGTCAGAGGACTGAGAGCCGTCGAGGGCAACGTTTTCTGAGCCGCTATTGTCGGTATCGGTGACATTCTGGTCGGGGCCAGCGTTGGCGACCGGCAGGAAGTTTCCGTTCGCGTCGGTTTCGAGGACTAATCTGGGCTTGGTGGAGCCTTCCTTGGAACTAAAGATGAGCGTATTCCTAGAGCCATTCTCGAGACAGAAGCTATAAACGCCATCCGCAACCACCGCAGAGGTGACATCAAATTCCACGATATCGTCAACGGCGACAGGGCCAACAGAGCTCAGGGCAGGTCCGATGGTCTCAGGGGCATTGCTGAACGTGAGGCTCCCTTCGGTCCAGGGAACGCTGCTGCCTTGCGAGTTATTGGAAGCCGGGAAGATGGTGCCACCGTCGTCGCTTCTGTTGGTCACCCTGAGAAAAATCTTTGCACTCCGAACAGGTCCATTCAAGCCTGCGACATGGAATTTCAAATAAGAGCGGGTGGTCGACTGGCCCTTTTTCTTGAGTTTGAGTTGAGTTTTGAAGCCGTAGTTTTTCTTCGGTTTGGTTGACTTGACATAGGCGTCATCTATGGGCGTAACGGTCACGGTTCCCGGACCGCCTCCGGCAGCCGCTTCAACGGTCACCGATACCTGGTCCTGTGCCACCGCGCCCTGGTTATCGGTAACCGCGAGTGTGACAAGATGTGTTCCGACCGTAAAGTTGTGGCTGGGGCTGATCCCGACTTCGATTGGGTTGCCTCCTTCGCTCCACACATAGCTGACAATGTTCCCGTCCGGGTCAAATGAACCGCTGCCGTCCAGGGTGACCGGCTCGTCGCCACCGTTATCGTTGTCGGTGACCGTTTGGTCATTGCCCGCGTTGGCCACGGGAGGCTGATTTCCGCCGCCACCACCGCCGCTGCCCGTGACGATGACCAGCTCGGGCCGGTGTAACGGTGCTGCCTCTTTGGAACTGTATTGTGCACTCTGGACTGCCGCTTTCTTCAATCCAAAGCTGAATGTGCCATTCCCCACAACGGCGGCCGTGACATCCAGCTCAACCCATTCACCCACTGAAACACGACCCAGAGAACTCAATGCAGCGCTGGTGATGGCCGGCGCGTTGTTCCAGTTGAGAGAGGCCTCATCCCAGGGAGTTGTCGTCCCCTGGAAAAAATTCGAGACTAAGAATGCCGAACCGCCCGCTTTGCTCTTGCGCACGACAAACAAACGCAACGTCGCCTTCTGCACCGCACCGGTGAGTCCGGTAACTTCGAATTTAAGATAAGAGCGCAGAATCGTCGTTCCGTTCACTGAGCCTTCTCGAAGCCTCAGGGTCGCTAAGGCACCATAGTTTCTCGTCGGCCGGCTGGATTTGACTTGCGCGTCGTCGGTAGGATGGAAAATAATCTGATTTTGAGCTAAACCAAACGATGGGCTTAGAATGGCCGTTACGATGGCGAGCCATACAATTCGCTGAAACCTCATGATGTCACTCCCTTTTGAATCGATGACCTTACAGGGACAAAAGGACTTATTCTTATGAAGGGTTGTACAGCCTTAGAGCCAGGCAAAGGATAGGGTCCCGTTTCTCTGATAACGCTTCTTGATTTCCCCCGGAGTGCATCCATTCTAAATTGTGGTTGCCCGAAAAGTCGATTCTTGATTTCGTCGTCCCGTATGCTTTCGGGACCTCTCAGCGAAACAATCATCATCTTAGGCACGGTAAGAGATTGCTGCGGCAAAAAATGCCTCACAATGACAGTGCGTTAGATGAGTTTGGGTCAAACACAAAATAGAAAAAAGCGGGGTTGGAACCTGAAAATCCCCGGCCATCTCGCTACCAGCAGGCGCGACAAGTGTGCACCAAGCCAGGAGCAAGACCTAAAGATCGTAGCTAACCAATCATAATAACTTCAATCCCCCGTTGCATTATGTTCGTGAAACCCAACCAAAAAAGATCTGGTACCTAGTCAGGTATAATTGGAGTGCAAAAATCAGTGAACCTAGTGAACGTATTTTTGCAGCATCACTGGCCGGATATGTTGCAAAAATACGTTTCTGGCGGAACTGATTTTTACACTCCGGCTTTTGGCCTGAATAGTTACACGAACTGTTTACTATCATTATGATAAATCAACACTTACGTTTGCGTAGAGTTTGCTGCAAAAAAAAGGCTCAAAATATCAGCCGCACCAGCAGCGGATAGTCTACATGAGATGTTATTATCTCACAGTTGGCACAATCTACATCCCCCGGAAACCGGTCACAGTCGGCACATTCTTCCAGAATTGTGCGAGAGTTCTCCAAATCAGCTTTGATTCTTTGATACCTCTCAATCTGCCTTTCCGCTTCTTCTGCATACTGGTCTAACTGGCTGAGTATCTTCTTTACAACCTGACCCATTGTCGTTCCGTGTTTCTTGGAGGAACACAACTCTTTTATTTCGACCAGGGGTAGATTCATGCTCTTCAGATAGTGTACCAGTTTTATTCTGTAGACATCATCTTTCGAAAACAATCGAAAACCACCTTCGCTTCGGTCAAAGGGTTCCAATAAACCCAATTCTTCATAATACCGAATCGTGCGAATGGTCAAGCCAGTTTCCCTGGCAAGTTCTCCTATCTTTATCGCTGTAGACTGCCTAAAGCGTCTGCTCATCTAAACAATAGCCACGAGGAGAATCCCCGATACCTGGCAGGTGATGAATGCCTTCAACCCCCTATTGAAGGTATCTATTCTTGATTCAGGCGAAAGAAGGGGTGGAGACGACCGTTTCCCACCGTTTTATTCAAGAGACATTACAACTTTTTAATCTATCTAATACTACCTTAATTTCTCATCATTGCGGAAAACCGGGCGCTTTTTTTTGCAAGAAATGAGATTTCGGAGACAGGCTAAGAGCGGTTTGACTGGAGAGTGTGTTTCCAAGAGAAGAATTCGTCTACTAAAAAACAAGTACTTGGAGGCATCTCACCCTCTCCTACTTGCATGTTGCGGCTACCTCTCCAGGATGCAAATTTTTCACTCACCGAAAGAAAGATGTCTCCGCAACGACAAAACAACAGACGAGGACCGCAAGCTGCCCAAAAAACAGAGCAAGAATTTGCGACAAACTCTGTGGAATTGAGTCAGGGAGATTCAAGTGTGACAAGGGCATCGTACGAAGAGGACCAATATCCGCTCCAGAAACGGATCGAGTCTTCCCTGGTACAGATATTGCACCCCCCCCACTCAGTCTGTGTCCATCAAACAGGCCCTGCTCAATTGAACACAGCCAACGGACACGATGACTTAACTCGATACACTAACCATGTCAGGGAAGAAGAAAATGGTCGAAATCGATGCAAGAGACGTCATGAGTCTCAGGAACGCCACCGGCAAGGAACTCATCCGGGCATTCATCAAGCTGGACTGGTATTTCGAATATGGCCCGAAACGTCAACGGGAGGAATGCCTGGAGCGGATCAGCAACCTGCTTCTCGAAATCCGGGCACGGAAAATAATGGGGGAGCGGCTGACGGCGGCGGACGGCAAACGTGAAACGGCAGACGTGAAACGGCAGACGTGAAACGGCAAACGTGAAACGGCAA
>JBHHXT010000126.1:0-13426 GCA_046757165.1 bacterium
GATTTCATTTTCAAGAATGGGCCAAAGAAAGGTGAAGTAAAAAGAAAAGTTAGAGTTTAACCTGGAGAGGAGTCATCCTGTAAATCCGGCTTATCCTGTTAGCCTGTCAAAAAAAGATTAATACCCTGTGATCGGTTACTCCTGGCAGGCCGGAACCAGAGAGAAAAACATACATGCAAAGACGCGACTACTTGAATGAATAAGCAAACGGTGAGCGCAATTCCTAAAGATGACCCAATAGCAACCCATGTCGAAGCCCCATTGGTTGAAGGCCTGGCGACGTTTTCTTCAGTAACCGAAGATATCAGTCGCATCAGCGAAGCCAGGGCTTTCAGGGGCTGGTATGTCGCGTTTGCGATCGCAGTCACGACCATGCTCGTGGGCTTTGGCATGATGGGATATTTGTTCTGGGAAGGGATCGGCATCTGGGGCGTACAAAATCCCGCGGGCTGGGGCTGGGCCATCGTAAACTTCGTCTGGTGGGTCGGGATTGCCCATGCCGGAACGCTCATTTCGGCCATTCTGTTTCTGTTTCGACAGCGATGGCGTACGGCTATCAACCGTTTTGCCGAAGCCATGACGGTTTTCGCGGTCATGTGCGCGCTCATCTTCCCGGCGATTCATGTTGGCCGGGTCTGGTTAGTCTATTATATGTTTCCTTTACCCAATCAAATGGGAATGTGGCCGAACTTTAACAGTCCGCTGCTCTGGGATTTTTTCGCCGTCGGCACTTACTTTACCGTTTCCCTGCTTTTTTGGTATGTCGGGATGATCCCGGATTTGGCCACCCTGCGCGACCGTGCAAAAAGTCGAATCCGGAAGCTCTTTCTGGGGCTGTTCTCCCTTGGCTGGCGCGGTGGCCATCGCCAGTGGCAGCACTACGAAAAAGCCTATCTCATTCTGGCAGGGCTGGCAACGCCGCTGGTGGTTTCGGTGCACAGCATCGTTAGTTTTGACTTTGCCGTGAGCATCATTCCAGGCTGGCACAGCACCATCTTTCCGCCATATTTTGTCGCCGGCGCCATCTTCTCCGGCATGGCGTTGGTGATGACTTTAGCCATCATCGCGCGTCACATTCTCAGAATCGATCATCTCATCACTTTGAGCCACCTGGAAAAGATGAACAAGATCTTGCTGCTCACCAGCCTGATTGTGACCTATGCGTATGCCTGCGAATCTTTCATCGCGTGGTATAGCAGCAATGAGTACGAGCAAGCCATCTTCATCACCCGGGCCACCGGCCCCTACGCCTGGGCCTACTGGACCATGATCTTCTGTAATGTCATCGCCCCACAGGTATTGTGGGCACGTAAGCTGCGCCGAACGATTCCGGTGATGTTTGTTGTTTCGATCCTCATCAACATCGGGATGTGGTTCGAAAGATTTGTCATCGTGGTCAGCTCACTATCTAACGATTTCCTGCCTTCGAGCTGGGATTATTATACTCCCACCATTTATGATATTGGCATTTACCTGGGGACTTTAGGCATATTCTTTACGGGCTTCCTGCTCTTCCTTCGCTTTTTGCCCATCGTTGCCATGAGCGAAGTGAAAGGGGTGTTGCCGCAAGCCGATCCCCACTCCTACAACCATAATGGTGATTCTAACGACCAGAAAACTCAGAAAAGGGCTGTGTAACGTGGGAAAAACCGATTCCACAAACGCGAAACATACTGTCGGTCTTCTGGCGGAATTTAAAAATCCGGCGGCGCTTTTAGGGGCGGCCAGAAAAGTCCGGCGGGCCGGTTATCGGGATTTTGACTGCCATTCACCATTTCCCATTCACGGTTTGGACGAGGCCATGGGGATGAAAAGATCACCGCTGGGCTACGTCGTGTTTTTTGCGGGACTTTTAGGCGCAGCCGGAGGATTGTTGCTACAGTGGTGGGCCAGCGCTGTAGAGTACCCACTTATCATCTCCGGTAAGCCCTATTTCGCCTACCCGGCGTTTGTACCGGTCACCTTCGAGCTCTGCATTCTATTCGGGGCATTTGGCGCGGTATTGGGCATGCTCCATCTCAACCGGCTGCCGATGTTCTTTCATCATGTTTTTTATTGCGACAAATTCGAAAAGGTAACCGACGACGGTTTTTTTATCAGTGTTGAGGCTTCGGATCCGAAGTTTGATACCGAGCAATCACAGGCCTTTTTCGAGAATTTAGATTGCGATTACGTGGAGCTCATTCGGGAAGAGTGATGTAAAGAAAAACGTAACTATTAAGCTCTTGGCATTTAGCTGTTAACTGTTGGCCATTGTTCCCGAATAAATCTCAAGTTTCAAGTTCCAATGAATTACAAGTACTTGTGCAATAAATCATGCATAAAATTTTCACCACGAAGAACACGAGTTCACGAAGATATAAAACACTAATTACATCCAAAAAATAAGATTCATAGTTCTTCTTCGTGTCCTTCGTGCGCTTCGTGGTTTATGAATCTTTAAGGTTTTGTACTTAGACTATGAAAACTTTGCTAAAAAAACACAATGTTGTCGGCTTGTAGTACGGATTGAACACCGATAAAATGAGTTTAGAAAGAGTAGCAGAACTGAAAGTAGGACTACTCATGAATTTCAGAAAAGAGAATAGAATTCAAACGCTTCATTTATCATTAAAAAAATCCGTGTTTCATCAGCGTGAATCCGTGCCTAAACATTTTAGATTGGTACTGAGGTACTTACTGACTGCTCGAAGATTTTTTCTTTCTTTTGGCTCTATTTTCCTGCTTACCCTTGCTATTAGCTGCTCGCGGGGAAAGCCATCCGAGAAGCCGCCCATTCACATCAACCTGAATATGGATTCACAGCCTAGGTATAATGTGCAAGGCTGGAGCGCGTTTTTTCCGGATCATTCGACAATGCGCCAGCCCGTCGCCGGAACCGTGGCCAGAGGCGAACTGTTTGCGGATGATGTCTTTTATCATGGGAAGACCGCCCGCGGCGACACGGTCAGAAAAATACCCGTGCCGGTGACCATGCAGCTTCTCGAGCGCGGGCAGGACCGGTATAATATCTTCTGCTGGCCGTGTCACGGCGGGGTTGGCGAAGGCAATATGGTCTTTTTGATGCGCGGCATGATTCCGCCGCCGTCGTTGCATTTAGATTATATGCGGAATTACACTGACGGACATATTTTTCTTGTCATCACCCATGGCATTCGCAATATGTCTGCTTATGGTTATCAAATCCCGGCACACGACCGCTGGGCCATCGTGGCCTACGTCCGGGCCCTGCAGCGCAGCCAACACGCCACCATCGATGATTTACCCGAAAAGATCAGGTCAGAATATGAGTGATTCAATCGCTAATGATTCCAAGCTGCCGGCCGCGGTTTCCCCCGGCAAGGCGGCCCTGGTTGTAGGCGGCGCCGGACTGCTCCTGAGTTTGGCTGGCGGCCTCGTCGATTCAAAACAATTCTTCTATTCCTATCTCACCGCTTTTGTTTTTTGGACAACCATCGGGCTCGGAGGGTTGTTTTTTGTCATGCTTCACCACCTGACCGGGGCGACCTGGAGTGTGGTGTTGAGAAGAATCGCCGAGGTTTTGATGATCACGTTACCGCTCATGGCTCTCTTCTTTATCCCGATCTTCCTGGGGCGGTATGAGCTGTTTCCGTGGACTCATGCCGAGGCGGTTGCCGGCGACCATTTATTACACAAGAAGGCGCCCTATCTAAATACAACGTTCTTTGTCATGAGAGCGGCGATCTATTTTGGCATCTGGACTATCCTCGCATTCAATTTGTATAATAATTCTCTCAGGCAGGATGAAAATGGTACGCCCCCGGTGCTGCGGAAAATGCGCTCGACGAGCGCGCCGGGAATGGTCCTGTTTGCCTTCACTTTGACCTTTGCTTCGTTCGACTGGTTGATGTCGCTTGAACCCAACTGGTATTCGACGATTTTTGGCGTCTACGTATTTTCCGGCACACTGCTTTCAGTTCTGGCGTTTCTCCTGTTAGCCGCGCTGTACCTGAGAAACAGAGGTGTTTTAAAGCAGTCGATAACCACTGAACACTATCACGATTTGGGAAAATTATTGTTTGCCTTCACGGTTTTCTGGGCTTATATTGCATTTTGCCAATACTTTTTGATCTGGTACGGAAACATTCCCGAGGAAACGACTTTCTATCTGCAACGGTGGCAAGGATCTTGGAAAGCCGTCAGTCTGCTCATTGTGTTTGGACATTTTGCCCTGCCGTTTTTAGTCCTCATCACACGGGCTGCCAAACGGAATCTGGTTGTACTCCGGGTCATGGGATTGTGGCTCTTGTTCATGCACTGGGTTGATGTGCATTGGCTGGTCCTACCGCGTTTGCACGAGCGTGGTGTCAGCTTTTCCTGGATGGACTTGACTACGATGCTTGGTATCGGCGGCCCGTTGCTCTGGTTTTTCTGGAAAAATTTGGCTGCCAACGCCCTGGTTCCGGTACGGGATCCGAATCTGAAGGCCTCTCTACAATTTATCAACGATTAGGTTATCATGGACAAGACACAACAATCTCCAGACAACCCTCCTAAGAAGTACGCGGATAAAAAGGCAAGCGGAGTTCGCCGGAAATGGTTGATTTGGATAATTCCGATCCTGATTATCGGGGGCATCATCGTCGTGCGATTGAATCACGATGTTACAACAGACCAGGAGCTGCAACCCACTGAGGCTGCTCCCGAAACCGAGGCGTTGCTGAAAGCGCAGGATTTCCGCGCCATGGAGCAGGCCAAACTCAATGGCTATGGCCCAAGTGAGCCCGCAAGCGGCATCTACCACATCCCGATAGACAGCGCCATGGTGTTGTGGGTAGAGGAGTCTCTGGAATCACGCTAACCTTTTTAGCTCCTATCATTTCAGGTGGTTTGAAGATTTTCTTCATTCAAGATTAAGAGTTCCAAAATAAAATAGTGATTGACCGAAAACTCGTGTGACACGCTGCCATGGCGAGTCCCGCGTTTTTTGCGGGACGAAGTCATCTCCTGCCTTGCCTGAGATGGGGATTGCTTCGCTGAGAAGTCCCGAAGGCCTTTTGGACAATGACCTCAAAATCGGAGTTTTCGGCCAATCACTAAATACTTGGTCGATAAGGAGTATTTGTATGAGTGACAAGATTGCACTTCCCGAGCCAGACCGTTTTTTTGAGATTCGTTTTGAGTCTATTGGCGGTCTTGGCGCCCATGCTGCGGGTCAGATTTTGGCTGCTGTTGCCGTGTTGCGAATGGGGCTGAATGGCGCCCACTTCTCCTCGTACGGGTCGGAGAAAAAGGGCTCGGTGGTGCGGTCCTACATTCGGTTGGGGACGCCGGAAATGTGTATTCGAACGAGTGCCCCCATTGATTCACCCGATGTCATCGTGGTTTTTCACAGTGCTTTGCTGGCGCACCCTGTTACTCGTGCAGGTCTCAGGGCGACGGGAACATTTATTTTCCCTGCGGCAGAAGGGATTCTCCCTGAGGCGCTTTCGCAGTTGCCGGAAACGGCCCGGGTGATTCGGGTGGATGCCTTGCGGATTGCGGCGGAGGAGAAATCAAGGCCCAATGCAGTTCTGTTGGGAACCCTCTCGGCAGCTGTACCATTCATGGACCCTTCTGTTGTTCTGGCTGCCCTCACCGACGAATTCATTCATCGTCATCCCGAAGCGGTTGCGTCTAATGAACGAGCCTTTCTGCGTGGAGCAAAGGAGTTTGAAGAGATTCAGGGGGTAGGCAAGCACACAGGCGATCTGCCCATATCCCGACCCGCTCCCATTTGGGGATACGAGACAGCGCCGATAGGTGGCGTGCTTCCCAGTCCGGGAAATACGGTCTGGAATGATCTATCCACTTCGCGAACCGGGTGGATCCCGGTGTTGGACCGGGATAAGTGCGTTCACTGCGCAATGTGTGATATGGTTTGTCCCGATTTCTGCCTGGTGTGGTCAGATGGAGACAGCGGCGACCCTCGGTTACAAGGGGTGGACTATCGTTACTGCAAGGCCTGTTTCCGCTGTGTGGAGACCTGTCCGTCAAAAGCGTTGACCAGGGAGATAGAGACGCCTGGTCTGGCGGAGCGTTTGGGGGTTCCCCTTTTTGAACTCAATGAAGATTGATCTTACGATTACCACGTCTGCAAGGGGGTGATCGATGCGAATATACGAATTGCTCCATTGTTCTATTGTTTCATTGTTTGTCGAAAGAGATAGATTCGTTTCTGTGAGATTTCATTTTGTGTCCTAAACTTCATTTCATATTGTTGCCTTTTGAATTAGTTTGTAATTTTGTGCAAAATGTTGGAAATATTACCATAAATGGAGAGTGTCATGCAACCTGCTGCTGTTATGGAAGATAATGCGTTAACCAGGGAAGTAAATCGGGAATCGAGAAGGCGGAGCATGGAACCCATTCGCCAGATTCCCGGTTTTGTTAGCGGCAATGAGGCGGCTGCACTCGCGGCGCGAGATATTCAGTTCCACGTGATGGGATACTTCCCGATCACGCCCTCCACAGAAGTTTCCGAAAATCTTTCCAAAATGCAAGCCAATGGTGAGCACGAGATCGTCATGATTCCTGGTGATGGCGAACACGGAGCGGCTGGCATTTGTTACGGCGCGGCCCTGGGCGGCGGACGGGTGCTGAATGTTACGTCGTCGCAAGGTTTGCTCTATGCTCTGGAGCAGCTTCCGGTTCAATCAGGCACGCGTGCCCCGATGGTGCTGAACATCGCAACCCGTTCTGTGTCGGGTCCTCTGGATATCCGTTGTGATCATTCCGACATCTATTTCGCCCTCAATACCGGTTGGATCATGCTGCTCGCGCGAGATCCACAAGCCGTCTACGATCTAGATTTTGCCGCGGTGCGTATTGGAGAACACCCGGAGGTGCGTCTGCCGGTGCTTCTTGCTTATGACGGTTTTTTTACCAGTCACCAGAAACGCCGCGTCCAGCTTTTTGACGATCAAGAAGCTATTCAGGCTTTTTTGGGGCAACCTGAAGCGCCGTACACAGCGTTAGACCCCAAGCATCCGGTAACCTTTGGACCGTACATGAATGACCCGGACCTTATTAACAATAAGATGCAGCTTTCACAAGCTATGGAAGCGGCGCGACGGGTGATTCCGGAGGTTTTAGCGGAACTCGAAACGATAACGGGACGGCGTTACCCGGTGCTCGATGCGTATCAAATGGAAGACGCGGAGGTAGCGGTCGTCCTTATCAACTCTGCGGCGGAAACCGCCAAAGAGGTCGCGGACCGGTTGCGAGCCAAAGGGCAAAAAGTCGGTGTACTGTCGCCGAACGTTCTGCGGCCGTTTCCAGGTGAGGCATTCCGTGAGGCGCTCAGGAACGTACGCGCAGTTTTAGTCGGTGACCGCGCGGATTCCTGCGGCGCAGACGGCGGAAATCTTTCCCTCGAGGTGCGCGCGGCCCTGCAGCAAGACGCCGGGAACCACACCCGTGTTCTGGCGCGGATTTATGGGCTGGGTGGCCGGGACTTCTACGATACCGATGCCGAACAGTTTTTTGATGAAGCCCGGAAGGCGGACGAGGCGCCACTGTTTGCCTATCACGGGGTGTACGCGGGGGACGCGGCTAAGCACCCCCGCCGCGGTCTTCCCGCGATTGAGACAGAAGAAGTTTCTTGCGGCATGGCAAAGGTGGTCCAGGACCCCAAGACCGGACGCTTACAGGTAGATCTCGAGCCCTTATGGGCCATGACGACGGTTCCCAGCCGGATTGCGCCCGGTCATGGCGGTTGTCCCGGATGTGGAATTTTCCCGATTTTGCATCAGGTGTACAGCGTTTTGGAAGGAGATATCGTCGTGCTGTTCCAGACCGGCTGCGGTATGGTGGTGACTACCGGCTACCCCAAGACCGCGCATCGTATTACCTACATTCATAATCTGTTTCAAAACGGGGCGGCCACCTTGTCGGGACTTGTAGAGATGTACCACGAGCGGGTACGTCGGGGCGAGCTACCCAGGTCCACCGACATTACTTTTCTGATGGTTACGGGAGATGGCGGCATGGATATCGGCATGGGAGCGGCACTTGGGGCGGCCAACCGTAATCACCGCATGATTATTCTCGAATACGACAATCAGGCCTACATGAATACCGGCTCACAGCTTTCGTATTCCACCCCAATGGGTCATCAGACCTCTACCAGTATGGTGGGTAGTAAGCTTGCGGGAAAGCTTTTTCACCACAAGGATACGCCCCAGATCTTTGCGGCCTGTCATCTGCCGTACGTTTTTACGGCCAGCGAAGGTTATCCGGAGGATCTCATGCGCAAAGCGGCCAAGGCACAATGGTACGCAAAGCGCGAAGGGCTGGTTTACGGCAAAGTGTTGTCGTTTTGTCCGCTAAACTGGCGGACTGCGGACGACGTTGGCCAGTCGGTTCTCCAGGCGGCGGTGGATTCCTGTTTCTTCCCAATTTACGAAGTGGAGAAAGGGAAAACCGTGATCAATTATGATCCGGACATTTTGGGCCGGCGTATACCGCTCGGTGATTGGTTGAAACAAATGGGGAAAACCCGGCATTTGTTGAAGCCTAAGAATGCCGAGATTCTTAACACGTTTGAAAAGGAAGTTGAACGGCGGTGGAGCCGTTTAAAAGCCATGCACGAACATGAAGAACTTTAAAGAGTTAGGACCATGCCAAGAATCATTGAAAAACGAACATTAACTCCGGTGACCAGGCTGTTTCGTGTCGAATCGACGTGGATCGCCGCGGCGGCGATCCCGGGGCAATTTGTAATCGTCCGGGTACACGAGGGGGGTGAACGCATCCCGCTTACTATTGCAGACTTCGATCCCAGAGCTGGGGTGGTGACCATTGTAGTTCAGGAAGTAGGCGTTACCACTCGGATTTTGGGTGCGCTTCAAGAAGGCGAGGAGATTCTCGATATGGCTGGTCCGCTCGGTGAGCCTGCCAATGTTCCGCCGGGAGGACACGTAGTTGGCGTGGGTGGGGGATTTGGTGCCGCGGCGTTATGGTGCATGATGCGCGAGTTTAAGGAACGGGGTGACCGCACCACGATCATTCTCGGTGCGCGCCAGCAGGATCTCTTGATTCTGATCGAGGAGCTGCGTGTCGTCTGCGACAACCTGGAATTGTGCACCGACGATGGCTCGGTCGGATATAAGGGATTTGTCACGGGCCGGCTTCAGCAACTGATAGATGGCGATGGGCCGGGACGACCCGATTATGTCGTCGCCATTGGCCCCATGCCGATGATGCGCGCCGTAGCCGAAACAACCCGCTCCACGGGTATTCCGACCCAGGTTTCAATGGACCCCCTCATGATTGACGGCACCGGCATGTGCGGCGGCTGCCGGGTGATGGTGAACGGGGAATCGAAGTTTGCTTGCGTGGATGGCCCCTTGTTTGACGCCCATCAAGTGGATTTTGCCGAGGCGGTTCGGCGCAACAAGATGTACGTCAAAGAGGAAAAGCTGGCGGCGCAAAGACAGCTGGAACGGTTAGAGAGAAGGAGAACATCTGATGCCAGCAAAACGTTACGATAAAACGCCCATGCCGCAGCGAGACGGGAAGCTGCGGGCGGCGGATTTTTTCGAAGTCAACCAGGGGTATACGTTTGCCCACGCCCTGTTTGAAGCGGAACGTTGCCTGCGCTGTCAAGAGCCCGATTGTGTAGATGGCTGTCCCGTAGGTATTCCTATCCCTGAGTTTATTCACGCGATTGCGGCAAACGACTTACCCGGCGCCGCCCATATTCTGCGGTCTGCCAATCCGCTTCCCGCTATTTGCGGACGGGTTTGTCCACAAGAGGAACAATGTGAGATCAAATGTCACATGGCCAAAGAATTTCACCCGGTAGCCATTGGGCACTTGGAGCGGTTTGTTGCGGATTGGGAACGGTCGCAACCGATGACAGAAATGACCAACTCTCCAAAGCGCTCCCAGCGTGTTGCCGTGATCGGATCGGGTCCCGCAGGATTAGTGTGCGCGGGCGAGCTTGCACGCTTAGGGTATTCCGTAACGATCTACGAGGCGCTTCACGCACCGGGAGGTGTCCTGCGCTATGGCATTCCAGAGTTCCGGTTGCCCAAGGATATATTGGATTGGGAAATTGACATTCTCAAGCGAAATGGCGTGGAGATTGTCTGTAATGTGATCGTGGGCAAAACCATCAAGCTTGACGACCTGTTCGAGCGCATGGGTTTTTCGGCGGTTTTTGTTGGCACGGGTGCGGGATTGCCTTCATTTCTCGGCATTCCGGGTGAAAATTACAATGGCGTCTACTCTGCAAACGAGTTTCTAACGCGCATTAATCTAATGCGGGCGTACCGCTTTCCGGAGGCGGACACGCCGCTGCAAGTTGGTAAACGGGTGGCGGTAATCGGGGCGGGCAACACCGCCATGGATGCGGTCCGTTGCGCGCTGCGTATGGGGGCGGAGGACGGCCTGATAGTCTATCGCCGCAGCGAAAAGGAAATGACCGCCCGCGCGGAAGAGTATCACCATGCGCTCGAGGAGGGCGTGAAGTTCAACTGGTTAACCAATCCGGTGGAAATTCTCGGCGACGGGGAGGGATGGGTGACCGGGCTCAAGTGTGTGCAAATGAAGCTCGGTGAACCGGATTCTTCAGAAAGAGCACGGCCCATTCCGATTGAAGGTTCGGAGTTCGTCCTGCCGGTGGACAACGTTGTGCTTTCCATTGGCACCTCGCCCAATCCCGTTCTGGTGAAAACCACTTCGGGATTGAAGACGAACCAGAAAGGCGGCCTCGAGGTTGAAGGGGCACAGACTTCCCGCAAACGGGTCTACGCTGGTGGTGATGCGGTGACCGGGGCTGCTACGGTCATCCTCGCTGCTGGCGCCGGCAAAGACGCCGCCAAAGCGATTCACCGAGATCTTTCTGTGGAAACAGCGTAGGATAAGCGAAGTTGTCCACAAAGGAGGTCGGCCATCTCAGGTAGGAGAGTTAATTACCGTTACAGTTCAGCATCCAAGCAATGATCGCGACATAAATGTCGCGTTACAAGTTGGGCTAAGTCCCCGGCACTTTGAAAGTGCCGGGGACTTTTCTTAAATGGCATATTTCTCCCGTTTGTGTAAGCCTCTTATTCTGAGACCTCCACTCTATCCTCCCCGCCCTGGCGCGCAAGATAGGCCAGACGAAGGCACTTCAAGACCTCGTAATCAATGCGCTCGTCAAAAGCTTCATAGACCGGCCTCAGGGCTTCCGTTCCCAGTTCAGAAAACTTATCGCAGACCGCCTCGACCTCTTCCGGCAGCAAATTGGAAAGGTTGAACAGATAGTCAGCACGGTCCTCTCCGAAGGAGAATCCGTTCCTGACGAACCTGTAAAGATTATCCAGAACCGTCACGCGTTTGATGCC
Organism: bacterium; assembly: GCA_046757165.1. Lineage (GTDB taxonomy): Bacteria > Zhuqueibacterota > Zhuqueibacteria > Oceanimicrobiales > Oceanimicrobiaceae > JBHHXT01. The sequence goes on from JBHHXT010000126.1 coordinate 11,334, forward strand.
AAATTCTTTCTCCAGCTCCTCGAGGCGTTTGCCTTGATTAAAGGCTTCCCCAACGATGACAAACTTGCGCTTGCCGCCGGACAGGGTTCGGTCAGAGGACATCGTGTGCGCGCCGCCTGATTTCATATAGGTGCGGTCATGAATTCCTTTCCGTTTGCAGTAGCCATAGATGTCATTGAGAAACCGCATGCCGTATTTGTTCAACTTGGTGGAGCCAACGCCATACATCTTCTGCAGGTTTTCGCGGGACTGTGGAAAGAAGGCCGCCATCTCGATGAGCGTCTTGTCCTGAAAGATGACATAGGGAGGCACTTCCTCGGCGTCCGCCAGCATCTTGCGCCGCTTTCTCAGATAGTTGAACAACTCGATATCGTACTCCTGCTCCGGGCCTGCCGAAATTGTAACTTCCATCCGCTCGGCTTCGATTTTGCCAGTGACCTTTTCAGTGCCGCGGAGAACCAGGTAGGCCTTGTCGGTAAGCTTCAGGCTGCCATACTGCGGGTCCTGGTAAATCAGCTCCTTCTGAATAAACTGGCGTGAGAGGTGCATCCACTGCTTCTTGCTGAACTCAGTGCCGATGCCGTAGGTGGAAAGGTGCTGGTGGTCGAAGCGAAAGACTTTTTGCGAGGCTGAGCCGCGCAGGACATCGATAATATGAGCCGCGCCAAACATCTCCTTTGTGCGTTTCACACAGGACAAGAATTTCTGTGCTGGAATCGTAATATCCTCCAGCTTCTTGTCGTCAGCGAGGCAATTGTCGCACATGCCGCAGTTGTCTTTCGAATACTCCTCGCCAAAATAGGTCAGCAGCGGGATTCGGCGGCACACATCTGTTTCGGCAAGATGCAGCATGGCGTTCAAATGCGTACTCGCCACACGCCTTTCCTGACCCTCCTTCTGGTCGATGAGGAAGCGGATTTTCTGAATGTCGCTGTAGCCGAGCAGGAGCAGGCACTCTGACCTAAGACCGTCCCGGCCGGCGCGCCCGATTTGCTGGTAGTAGCTCTCGATGTTTTTGGGCAGATCGTAGTGAATGACAAAGCGGACGTTGGGCTTGTTGATCCCCATCCCAAAGGCAATGGTGGCAACGATTATCTGCACATCATCGCAGATAAAGAGCTCCTGGTTGCGCTGGCGCACATCGTCACTCATACCGGCATGGTACGGCTTGACCGACAACCCCTGGCTGTCCAGAAATTCGGATAAGTCCTCTACCTGCCGCCGGGAAAAGCAGTAGATAATGCCCGATTTTTCCGGAAATTCGCGCAGAAACTCGATGGTCTGAATGGCGGGATTCACCTTTTCCACCACGCGGAGAAAGAGATTGGTGCGATTGAACGAAGCCAGGAATTCGTTCGACTTGCCGAAGCCGAGGCTCTCCTTAATATCCTGCTGCACCCTCGGCGTGGCGGTGGCGGTCAAGGCGATGCACACAGCTTCAGGGTACGCTCGCCTGGCTTCGATGAGCTGTCGATACTCAGGCCGGAAGTCGTGCCCCCACTCAGAAATACAGTGGGCTTCGTCGATCGTAAAGCAGGCGAGCTTCTGCGAAGCAAGGAGAGTTTGCAGTCTGTTGGTCAGCAGCGTTTCAGGTGCAACATACAAAAGTTTCACCTGGTGGCTTCGAATCCGGTTGACATTTTCCTGGTATTGTGCTGGCGAGAGGGAGCTGTTCAAGTAGACGGCCGGCACACCCAGTGCCGTAAGCTGCTCCACCTGGTCCTTCATCAGGGAAATCAAAGGTGAAACAACAACCGTTAGTCCTTCAAGAATCAGCGCCGGGATCTGGTAGCATAATGACTTCCCACTCCCGGTGGGCATGATCACCAGCGTGTCTCGTTTGTGCAAAACATTCTCGATGATCTGGCGCTGCAAGGGTCTGAAGTCCTCATATCCGAAAATTGTTTTGAGGAGCTCCACGGCCTGGTTAGTCATCGGCTGTCAACCTGAGACGTAATCGTACATGCAATTAAAGTAATTAAAGTATAAAATATCGCGCCGGAAATGCAAGTAGAAAATTCAAGGTTGTTTCTGTACGGTCTCACAATGCTCTAATCAAAGCGCCTAGATTTTTTCGCAGACTTCGCTGCGAA
>JBHHXT010000127.1:0-13312 GCA_046757165.1 bacterium
CCTTCGGGGTCAGGACACGCTTGGATTTGGTATTTCTTATAATCATGACATCCCTTCGGGATTCACAGCCAACCTTGAAGGGGTGGAATGATGATAGCTTAGCACCCGCCCAGACAATTGGGGAACCCCGCAGGGGTGACATTTTCGTGCTGCCCCCAGCGGCGTAAGACGCAATCTTGCCCCATTATTAGGGACAGATGACCATAATAGAAAGGGACTCGATGCAGGGGAAAACTCACCGCACGCTTTGGAAAGGATTCGCGTTCACGTTACTCATCGTCTTTTTCACCCTTCTTTTTTCGCCCGGGAGCTATTCGCAGACACCCGCACCGAAGAAGCTCTTGCCCGGGCACGGCCACAGCAAAATCAGCGCCACGCTCGTGCAGGTGGCAGACCGGCTTGTCTCGTTGAAAAAAGCGGGCCCCGCAGCCCGGCAAGCCCCGTCTTCCCTGTCCAACGCAGCAGTCAAGGTCGATGACGCCGCAAATATCCAGACGTATATCTACCTGAGTGAAACCTCCGGGAACGCGTTGCAGACGCTCAAAGGAACCGGCGTCACCATCGAGCTCGTTCAGGAAGAGTGGAACGTTGTGCAGGCATGGATACCGGCAGAGAAGATCCATCACATTTCGGCGTATGCCTTCGTCCTGTTTATTCGCCCGCCTGATTACGCCATTCACATGACCGGCTCGGTCAACACCGAAGGAGACACGTTGCTGCGGGCGCAGGACATCCGGCTCGAGAAAGGCATCGATGGCACCGGAGCCAGGGTCGGCGTGATTTCCGACGGCGTTGACAACCGCGCGCTGGCGCAGGCACAAGGGGACCTGCCATCGGCCATCGAGGTCAATCCCAACTTGCCGGGAGAAGGCGACGAGGGCACTGCCATGCTCGAAATCGTTCACGACCTCGCCCCCGGCGCGGAGCTGGCATTCTCTGGCGCTACCACCGGCATGGAAATGATCGATGCCATCCGTTTCCTGGCAAACGAGGCATTCGCCGGCCAGGGCTGCGATGTGATCGTGGATGATTTGGGCTTTCTCGGCCAGCCTTTTTTCGAAGACGGGCCCATCGCGCAAGTCGTGGAGCAGACGGTGGCCGCAGGCAAAACCTACGTCACGGCCGCCGGCAACCAGGCGCTTGCGCATTACGAAAACAGCTATTTTCCCGGCGCCCTGCGCATTAGCGGCGTGACCCGGCAGGTGCATGATTTCGGAATCGCGGCCGGTGGCAGGAGTGACGTCGGCCAGAGCATTCTGGTCCGCCGCAACACGAGCTTGACCGTGGTCTTGCAGTGGAACGATCCGTTTGCAAGCTCCGCCAACGACTACGATCTCCTGATTTTCGATGAGGGGTTGACCCGAATCCTGGCCATCAGCGAGGAGACGCAGGAAGGCAAACCCGAGCAATTTCCAATCGAGTTTACCACATTTGAAAACACGCAGACCACCAGGCGCGTCAACGTCGTGATCAGGAATCTCAGTGCTGACAGCCGGCTTCTGGAACTGCATTACAGCGGGGAAAACTTCACCGTCGAGGAGTTCAATATGCCGGGGGGCAGTATCGTCCCCGGCCAGCAGTCAGCAAAGGGCGCCATCGCCGTGGGGGCGATCAGCGTCCGCGAGCCGGGTGCCGATGAGATCGAAGTCTTCAGCTCGCGCGGGCCCGCCCGCATCTTCTTCCCGCGAGAAGAGGTGCGGCTGAAACCAGACCTCACCGCCGTCGATGGCAATCTCATCACCGGCGCCGGCGGCTTTGGACAGCAGGCGGCAAGAGGATCCCGGTTTTTTGGCACCTCAGCCGCCGCGCCACATGCGGCCGCCATTGCCGCCCTGCTGGTGGCGGCGGACCCAGAATTGTCCCCCGCCGATATCCGCGCCGCCCTGCAAAGCACTGCCATCGATTTGGGCGAGACCGGACAGGACAACACCTTCGGCGCCGGCAGAATCGACGCCCTGGCCGCGTTTGTCGACGCCATCGAAACCTCAGACACCACCCCCACCGATTTCCAACTCAAACAAAACTATCCCAATCCCTTCAATCCCGGAACCACGATACGGTACCGGCTGGTGCAAACCGTCTCCAGCCGCAATCTGAGACTTGAAATCTTTAACGCCCTCGGTCAAAAGGTCGTGACACTCGATTCGCCGCCATCAGCAGGCGACCATGAAGTGCAATGGGATGGGATGGACTCAGCGGGAAGAAAGATGCCGAGCGGCATCTATTTCTACCGACTCAGAGTTGGCTCCTCTGTTCAGACGAAAAAAATGCTGCTCGTGCATTAACGCACGAGCGTCATCTTCTTGACCTCGACAAACGAACCGGCCTCTATCTGGTAGTAGTAAACTCCGTTGGGTAGCTCGTCCGCGACAAACTGGACCGCATGCAGTCCGGCCGACTGCACCTCTTCATCGACGAGCGTCGACACCACCTGGCCCAGCAAATTGTAAACCTTTAGCGTCACCGCCGCCTCCTGAGGCAGCGAATACGTGATGCGGGTCGTGGGATTAAACGGGTTGGGGTAGTTCTGCAACAGTTCGATTCGAGAGGGCGCGGACGGTCCTTGTGCCACACGGGTCACCAGCGAGTTCACCTCAACAAGGTCCAGGAACAACGCATCCCCCTGATTAAAAGTACTGAAGACATGCTCCCGAAAGGCAATGTAAATATCCTGCCCGGCAAAATCGTCGAGCGGAATGGTGTATTTTTGCCATTCATTGCTGGAGGTACTGTCAAAACTCAGCGAGATCAGCGTGGTGTCGAACGAGGCGACGCTGTCCGCATCGGTTCTGGACACCAGCACATCGAAGTTCTCTGCAAAGGTCAGGAAATACCTGAGATAAAACGTCAGGGAGTCACCGACCGCGATGGAGGTCACTTGCGGCGTGATCAGCCACTGGTCGGTTTGCTGATCGGTGGTGAACAGACTGTCCGCGTCACCCGTCGCCCAGGTGGCGAGCGCCACGAACGATTCGCCTCCGGGTGGGGCGTCAATCACGCCATCTTTCATGCCGGGCACTGCGGCGCCGACATTTCCCCGGCGCCACCCCTTGCCGTCGAAGTTGGTCATTTTCGTCCACCCCTCCGGCGGAAAAGGCGTACTTTCGAAAGACTCCACGGGCAGAAGGCCCGAGAGATGGGTTTTCGATGCCCTCTCCTTTTGACCAAAACCAGGCTGTGCAAAAACAACGGTGGCCAGCACCAGAAAAGTCAAGCTGAAGATGTTTTTTTCCATACCCACTCCAAAAGATTTTGCATTCTATGGCAATTGACGACCAGAACATGAAAGGAATAACTATCGAAGGCGAGCTTAAGTTTCATTCTCCGCAATCTGTTTCAGAAGATCTGCACGCAGTTCGTGACCGCCATCAAATTCGATGATGCGATGCGGAATCCGTTTCTCGACCAGAAACGCTTTCTGTTTTGAAAGGATCTCTTTTGTTACATACTCATCGTGGCGGCCGGCAACCACGGTCAGACTCAGCTCGCGGAACGGCGTCAGGTCCAGCGGCTCGGTCACCTGCTCACGCGGCATGAGACCGGCCCACAAAACGAGCCTGTCCGCCCGCGCCTTGCCCTGCACAAGCCAGCGGCAAACCGTGGCCGCGCCCTGCGAAAAGCCCAGCACCACCACCTTCACGGCAGCCCGGTCGACTTGTTGCACCACCTCATCATAAACCGCATCCAGGTAGGTGACGTAATCTTCGATCTCACCTAACCGCTCCTCGGCGGTCATCCAGCTCGCGCCAATGCGCCCGGAAACGCCGTTGAGATAAAACCGGGACAACCCCTCCGGCGCAACGATCAGACGACTGCTGTCAGACAGACCCTCGAATTGTTGCATGAAGTAGGCGGCGAGCTGACCGTATCCGTGACAAACAAACCAGATTTCCCTCAAACCGGGCCCGATCGTACCCAGCTCGAAGTACCGGGCGGTTCGTGCGACCTTGATTCTTCGCTCAAGCATTCGTGCTCCAGCTCAAAAACGCTCAGTCCTCAATCTCAACGCCGCGCCAAAACGCCACATGGCCCTTGATATTCAGTGCCCCTTCTTTCGGCTCCGGGTAGGTCCAGGCGGCATCGACGTTGACCTGCCCATTCACTTGCAAATGATAATAATGCGCCGTTCCCTTCCAGGGACATTCGGTGCGCGTGTTGCTGTCTTCAAAATACTCTTCGTTTATAGAATCCGGCGGAAAATATTTGTTGCCCTCCACGACCTCGACTTTGTTGCTCTCGGCCAGAACCTTGCCATTCCATATTGCCTTGGCCATCTCATGACCTCCATTGAGTCAAATAAACAGGTAATCCATGCTCAATCATTGTGACCTTAAAGTTAGCCATTTCATCTGTCAAATTCAAGAACAACCTGACCGGGGGGCAGGATACATGCAACTTTACCCCCCTAACTGCGTCCATGTGTAGATAACTCAAAGCAAAATATAGGAGTAAATCAGTCCATGCTAACTATGCTTTTCTTTTCAGTGTCGACGATGGCAGGCGTATCTTACGCGATTTTTCTGTGGTGGGATGAGGAGCGACGGCAGGAATGGAGACGGGTGTCACGAGCCAGTTGGACGAAGACCGAATAGGGGGTTAGGCCGTAGGCTTTTAGGCTGCTTCCTACAGCCTAAGCGCCTACGGCCTATCTACCTGACATTGAATTTCGTGGTTCTCAGGCCTGCCCAGCCGTCGTCGCAAACGCCTGGCCATGCCATGAAGCTGTCATCGGCACTTCCCATCGTCCTCGCCTCAGCTCGCCAACCGTCTGCACCACGTTGTTGAAGACGATCGTTTCTTCCCCCGCGCTGCCTGCGTGCACAAGTCTCCTGAACCCGGCTCTATCGATGCACCGAATGGCATCCCGGCGGTCGCGGTAAAAGACTTTCGCGGCCGTGTCCACAATCTCTGTCTGAAAACGATTCTCGATCTCTCTCAAATGATGCACCATGCCATCGATGGAACACCCGGAAGCCGCCATCAAACTCTCATCAACAGCGGTCAGGATGAACTGGTCATATCTCATCTCCCAGCCGACCACCAGCTCACGCTTGTGGGCCGTCCATTGGACCAGAAATCGCTCCATTTGCGCACGCAGCTCTGGGACCTCGTCCCGGGTAAAAGCTCGCGCACACCCATATATCCACAGCCGGCTGGAATCCGGCAGCTTATTGAATTCGATAACACTCATGCTTTGCTCTCCTTTTAGGCTTTTAGGCTGTAGGCTGTTAGGGATTCTCGGGTTCCGGACTTTTGTATTTTTTATTGTTTTATTGTTTCATTGTTTCATTGTTCTATTGCTAATGCAGGGGGAGCCAGGACTATCAAGCTAACAGCCTAAAAGCCTACAACCTAAACCATCAACGCGCCATTGTTCATATCGAAAGCCTGCCCGGTAAAAGAGGCTTGTTCGTTTGAGAACAAGTAGCTCACCAGGCTGGCAATTTCCTCGGGCTGACTCATTCTTCTCAGCGGCACCTGGGACAATTGTCGCCGGCGGGCCTCGGCGTAGGGTTGTCCCGTCTTTTCTGCAAACGCCTGGATACCTTCCCGGGCCATCTCCGTTTCCACCCAGCCCGGGCAAATCGAGTTGACCAGGATGTTATCGGGGGCAAACTGCACGGCCCATGAACGCATGAGTCCCAGCAAGCCCGCTTTCGAGGCACAGTACGCGGAATAGTCCGGCACGCCGAGGCGAGCCAGAATCGAGGACATGAGAACCACATGTTTGGTCTCGCCGGCACCCTTCCTGAGATAGGGCAGACATTCGTTCACCAGATAATACACGCCGGTCAAGTTGGTGGCGAGCACCTCATCCCACCGGTCATTCTCCCCGTACAGGTTCTCCCCCCCCACGCCCGCGTTGGCGACCACGCCGTTCAGCGCCACGATGCCAGAGTCCCGCAAGCCCGCCGCAATCGCGGCTTTGTCGCGCACATCCGCCACCACCACGCTATGGGTGTCCGGATTTTCGAGCAGTGCTCGGGTCTCCGTCAACTTTTCACGGTTCAGCCCAAGTACCATAACCGTGTAATTCTGTGCCGCCAGCTTCTGTGCGATGGCGCGTCCAATTCCGGACCCGGCGCCTGAAATGACCACTGTCCTCATGTACCCTCCCGATCACTAGGTTGAATAGGCCTGTCGGTTTGTCTCCCCTGGAAAGTCACCGTATCGCTGCTCACGCCTTGCAGAGGAGACTCCAGGGGTTTGGTAAAGCAAAGATAAGACAATCAGGGAAAGAACACAAGCGTAAGATGAATGGTCTGGAAATTCATGAACCACGAGTCGAGCGAAGGACACGAACCTTCGTGAACTTCGTGTGCTTGGTGAGAAAAAAGTTACTGAGACCAGGCAGGAGATAGTTTCTATTCATGTAATGTGTCGAAGTCAGTGCAATGTGAATCGTGTGGCTCATGAATTTTTTGGTTTGCACCCAAAATCAGATCCGCCTGAATCCGTTCTATCCGTCAAATCCGCGTTCCATTCATTTGCAGCTTTGCGGCATCAGGATTCGAAATTCTTTGAGTGTTAAGCGTCGGTTCCTTCCTTCTGAAGCCGCTTGATAGGAAGTGAAACTGTTTGAATCCCGCTTTTCTTTTCCTGCTTTTTCAAATCACGATAGATGGATTTTAGATCAAAATTGAATTGTTGTGCGTGTTCCTGTCGAATCCTGTGACTCTCATCAACAATAGGGTCATGCCACATCATTACTCTCCCATAAGTTCGTAAGGCGTACAAATAGTTGGGATTTCGTAGCCCTGCTCAAGACTAATCTTAGCAATTCTTTTCTGAATCTCCGCATTTGCCATGTGTTTGCAATTCCATGTCAAAAGATAATCTATTCCAAAAATGGTCGCAACCGCTATGTGCAGTGCGTCGTCTGATGCTTTGTGCGGCAATGCGTTTTGGGTGATGAAAGATTGAGCCAATTCTAATGCTTCGGTTCGTAACTCGAGCACTTGTAGATTCTGTAATGCTGCGCGGCGACAATTAGATCTCTACTCGGGCGAGAAGTGAGATAGCTAACAAAACTCGTTTCAACATAAACTCTTTGCTTCACGAGAACAATGTACGAAATCCGAGTCTATTTGTCAATTTGAATAAAACTAGAAGACCGCTGCGTTTAACTCTGACCCATCGCCAGTAAGGTCTGGCGGCTCGAGGTAGCCATTCAGTCCAGGTACATATCCAGAATTGCCTTGACGAACGCATTGACTGTCGGGTTGGGGCCGGAGCCAAAGTTCAGGTGGTCCCCCTCTTCATTCCAGGCGCCCAGGATCGTGCCGGACATGCCCGGGAGCAGGACGAGACTATGCTCCAGGGTGACATAAAATACACGGTCTTGATGGTAAACCAGCGCGGTAAAGTAGGCCTCCGGCACGATCTCAGGAGCTGGATACTTGACGACGAATACCACCATGTCCCTTGCCGGATTCCTGACGATGAGCTCGAGCCCTTCAGAGCTCAATCTCTCCGACTCTTCCAATCGGCTCCCCAACCTGTCCCAAAGCCAGGTCAAAAACAACGGGCCATCAGATTCCAACACCTCCCGGATGCCGTTCGGATCCTCGTAAAAATAGGTCGGCAGCATTTTGTGGGCAAAATGATAATGATGCCGCCTCGCCCCGGGTAAAGTGTCTTTGGGGGCCCGGGTTTTCACCGTTGTCGCCTTACAGGCCGCAAAAAGGGCCAAAAGCGTGAACGATAACAGCATGGTTGTTCTCTTCATGATTTCACCTGTTTCATTTATTTGTCACATCCCCTGGCGGCACATCGGGTTTCGGGGGTGATATTCTCTTGATTCGAACTTCCACCCTTCTGGCCTTTGCCATTTCTTGTTGATCGATTCCATCTGGCTGCCCCACGGGCCCTGTGCCGATCACTCTAAAATGGATTCTGCCCTGATCTTTCAACTGCTGATACTGGATGCTTTTCGAGAACAAGGCGTCGACATATTCCATGGTATAATAGGCGCGCAGCTGCGATAGAATGACATTGTCCATCGTAACTCCCGTTTCAATCTCGATGTCCGGGAATTCGGGATCGTTGTTTTCAAACACCACCGTTTCTTCCAGGTATTTTGCCGAGATAGGCCGCGGGTCCGTGCGGCCTTCAAACTCGATGCGCAGGTGCTCGGCCTTTCTTTGCCTGATGTATTTCTCAAAAGCCTTTTGGGATTCTTTGTACAAGGTATCAAAAGCATTTTCAACATGTCCGACATTATCGCGATCCAGCTGAGTAATGTTTTCCATGGGCAGGTTGACCCGCCCTTCCTGTATTTTGAACTGCAAATCTACCAGATTCTCCCGGGTCGTGGGTCGATAATAGCCAGAAACGAAAAACTTGATCCGGTCGAAATAGGTGTCAATACCAATGACGTCGTCGGTCGATTCAATGGAAATGAATTTGGGAGTGGTGCAAATATTCATCAAAGCCGTCTTGTTTTCCTTCCAGAGATTCCCTTGAATATATAAGGCATAGACCCCATTTTCAAAAACCCCTGCCTCGTCAATGAAAACATATTGGGGAAGGTATCTGACCGAATCATTGTACGTCACCCGTTCAACTGTGTCCTCTTCGTCAAGGTATTTCAACGCCCCGGTGAAAGCATGCTTGCGACGTTTGATCAGCTCGACCACGTCATCATCGTGAACCATGATTTCTTGCCGCGCAATGTCCCGGCCCTTCAGGTCTTTGATGACGATATACGCCTCGATATTTTTCTTCAAGATGTTGTCAACCAGCCGGAGAGTTCGCGCATCCTTCAGATCCAGGATGACTTCCAAATAGGTCTTGTCATCATCAAAATTGTACTTTTGCAGAACCGGCATTTTGCTGCTGTTCGTCAAATCGACCCGGCTATTTTCCCGGTTGAAAGCGAATAGAACCAGGTCGTCAAAATCTTTTTGCACAAGGGTCCTGGTGCAGCTCGAAAGCAACACCAGACCCAAAACAAGATTTAAGGCATGCTTTGTCATTTTTGTTGCTCCTGCTAAGTGGTTTATTGCAGCCCCTTCTCAAGGGTTAATCTCACGCAGAGTCCGCAAGGCTCGCTGAGAAATGAGTCACAAAAACAAACAAACTCAGCGGTCTTTGCGTGGGATGAAGTGGGCTTTTGAGCGTTGCACGAAATGCTGAAGCATTTCACTCCCGACTCACTCCCGGCTCAGTCTGCCTTTGAGCGAGTTCATGAATTCCAAAAACAAGCAGACAGCTTCTCCTTAACCTTCAGTTTCTCCTTGCCCAAATTCCTTGCTCACCTCAAAATCAGGAATCTTCAGAGTCTCGCCCGGTTGCAATTCGTACTCGTCCGGTTTGTGATAATACCCTTTCACATAAGCCCTGTACGAAACACCAATCCTTCTTATAGCACGATATTGATACATCCATTGACGTTCAGGCGCCCGAAAAAACAAATAGTATCGTCCGGCCGGAAGATTTGAAAACCTGAACTCCCCTTTAGTGTTCACGACCGTGTCTTTCACAAATGTCGTCACAGGCAGATCCGGAAGGGGCCTGCGCGGAAAAGTTATTGGAAAATCTGGCCGGGCAATCACCTTACTTTGCTCACTCCAGGGGCCTATTTTTTTGAGCAATCTGACCCGTGCGTTCAACACAGGAGTGCTGTCCGGCCAGGTGACGCGGCCTTCGATAGAGCCATCTCCAGGTGACAGATGGTCATTCTCAATGCTTGCAGCAGTTTTCAGGTCCTGGCGCAGATCGATGGTACTCAATCCTTGATACCAGGAAGTGTCCGTCTCTGCTGGCCAGAGGTGGGCGAGATAGCTAACACTATCCTTAAGAATTGGAACGGGGAACCATTTGATAAGTGGTTCACGGAGCTCGAGCGGTTCATAAAGCTTCGATGGTTGAGGAATCTCAAGTGGCTTAGGGAGTCTTAATGTTTCAATGGACTTTACCGGTTCAGGCAGCTTCAATGGGCCATGGTGTGCTGCTTTAGCTACATGCCGGGAAACTTCAATTTTGTCAAAATCTTCTTTTGAAATTGGATGTGTCCGGTCGCTTTCACCCAAAACCTTTCGGATAGGTCCAGAGACGGCTGAAGCTCTCTTTACAGCAAACGTATCACTCTTGAAATATTTTTCATGACCGTAGCAGACGAGTGTGTAATATTCGCCTGCCGCAACATCAACTGTCAGACTTTCGCCATCAGGAATCTGCATCACGACACTTGTACTTGTCGATCCGACAAGCTTCACTTCTGCAAAGGTGCCTGAGTGATTTTCAAAAGTGATGTTTAGAGCTTCCTGTGGCGAAACATGTCGCTGGTGCGCACATGCAAGGGGGATGACCAAAACGGTAGAAAGTAGGAGCCTTAGATTAGATCTATTTTTCATCATGGTTGTTCCTTCCTTCTGGTGTTAATACAAATCCCTCCATAATTAGTTTTTGACCGAAAACTCCGATTCTTGATGTCATTGTCCCGGATGTCTTATGCCTTCGGGACTTCTCAGCGAAGCAATCCCCATATTAGGCACGGGAGGAGATTGCTTCGTCCCGCAAAAAACGCGGGACTCGCAATGACAGCGCGTTAGATGAATTTTCGGTCAATCACCAATTAAGAATTGGGCAATTTACTTGATTGCCGTAACCTGAATCACCCGAAACTCCACCCGCCGGTTCTTTTGCCGGCCCTCTTCGGTCTCATTGGATGCAATGGGTTTGCTCTTTCCATAACCGATGGCCGTTAGTTTGGAAGCCTCACAGCCAACAGATATAAGATAATCAACCACCGCATGTGCCCGTTGCTCGGACAACCAAAGATTATATGCTTCTGTGCCGACATGGTCGGTGTGGCCTAAGATTTCCACTTTCATTTCTGGATTGTTCTTCAAAATCCTGGCAAGGCGATTCAATTCCGGATGAGATTCGGATTTGAGCTCGTATTTGTCGAAATCAAAAAAGACATTATTGATCCGTACCGTGGTGTCCTGAGCAATGGCAACCAGAACAATATCTTCGGTCCTCTCCAGCGCATCCGTTTGGGTCCGTAGGTCCACATGACTTGACGTCGGATAGTACCCCTTAACTTTGGCATAATAGCCGTAGTTTTTGCCCAATGGCAGCGCAATGAAATAGCTCCCATCCTGCGGGTCACTGCTGAGCTGGCCAACGTTTTGGCCGGTGGTCAGATCCTCCCACCTGACATCTGCAGCCAGAGGATTTCCATTGCTGTCAGTGACTTTACCGCGAATGGTCACGACGATGTCCGGCTCCCCTATCCGCGGTAGCGTTACGGAATAAATATCCCAGTTCCCGTACCCCCCGGCTCTGTTCTTTGCAGCATAGTAGGCAAGTTCACCCGAAGTCGTGACAGTATAGCCCATGTCGTTGTCAGCCGTGTTGATTTCCTTACCCAGATTGACAGGCTCGCTCCACTCAGTCCAGGAATCATCGCGGAGGCGGACCGCCTTAAAAACATCCAGACGACCCAGGCCGTAGTGGCCGGTTGAGTTGAAGTACAAAGTCTTGCCATCAGGATGTAGGAACGGAAGGACCTCGGTAAAAGGGGTATTAATTGTCGGCCCCAAATTGGTGGGTTGGCTCCATCCTGTGTCAGTTACGACGGAAACGTAGATATCTTCGTTGCCCCAGTAGTCGCCGTGGAAGGGTGACCCTAAGAGCTTGAATTGTCCAATGCTTCCTGGCCGGTCGGAATCAAATAGGAGGGCCTTACCGTCACTGGTAATGAATGGGCCTTGCTCATCGTATCTCGTGTTAATTGGACTGGGAAAGAACCGTACGCTATCCCATCCCGTTGTCGTTTTGGTAACATAAAAAACGTCTATACGGCCAAAGCCTTCAACAATCCTGCCACTGAGAAGCAGCGTATTTCCATCCGCCGTGATATTGTCGATGGTCTCGTCTCCCAGTGTCGTATTAACATCTGGCCCAAGACTCACTGCAGGTTGCCATTGACCGTTGCGGAATTCGGAGACAAATACATCGTGGCGGCCCGGGCCATCGGGTCTCAGATATCCGGTAAAATACAAAAAACGCCCATCGGCCGTCGGGGTCGGGTCCCATTCGCCGGCAGCAGTATTGATGTTTGGCCCAAGATTCTTAACCACCAGCCCTTCCTCATCCGCCTCAAGCAAGGCAATGATCCTCGCAAATCTCTGGTCCATTTCTTTGAACAAAGGGCGATACCGTTTGAAGACCTCACTCGCCTGTTCCCACTGACGCCCTCGAATGTAGCGAGCGGCCACCCGCTGAACAGCAACAAAAGCATCTTCCGAAGGTGCATTCTGTTTGATAAAACCATCGCATTGCTCGAACATCTCCAAAGTGCAGTCTCTGGTCAAATCCAGGGGTTGTGAGTGGACGGGCAACGAGGCGATGGTAATAACGGCTGCCCCGATGATGGTATGAATTATTGCTTCCATCTCTCTACTCCTCGCAATTCTTTCGTGCAAGCCGCGGGTTCAGACATCGGTGACCTTCGGCGATTTTCGGTGGTCTCAAGATTCTCCCGCCAAATGACAGACGACCCTGCCGCACCTCCTACTTCCGGGCCACCGCACTCAGCTCAACGAACTGCACCCGTCGGTTCTCCGCCCGGTCCTCGTCCGTGTCATTGCCCACAATCGGCTGTGTCTCACCGAACCCCACCGCCACCAACCGCTCCGCGCTAACATTCTGTACAATCAAATAATCCCTGACCGAGTCGGCGCGTTTCTGCGACAGCTCGCGGTTATACTCCGCGGTGCCGACGTCATCCGTATGGCCTTCGATCTGTATCCTGACTTGAGGATATTTCTTCAATTTCTTCGCCAACCGGTCCAGCTCAGAATGTGATTTCGCGTCCAGCGTGTGTTGGTCGAACTCAAAAAATATATTGCGCAGAATAATCCTGGGCCCGGCCGTATCGGGCTGGACCGTCGCCATGGCAAGACTGTCAGGCACTTTCTCTTTCCCTTCATCATCCCGGATGCGATTCAGCACGATATCCACCCGCACCTCCCGATAGTTCTCCAGTTCAGTCAGATCAATATTGTCCGAAGTGTCCCAGTAGTGCTCCCTGGTGGCATAATAGCCATATTGTTTCCCTGCGGGCAGCGCAATGGTGTACTCCCCGGTCACCGGATTGCTGATGGCGACGCCGAGCTCCTTTCCACTGGCGAGGTTCTCCCAGCGAATCTCGGCTTCCAGCGGCTCACCAGCACGGTCCGTCACCACGCCTGCGATCAGGGTCACAAAAAGCTCTGGCGCCACGATGGAATCCTCCGGGCTCACCCGGTATTTGTAGATATCATAGAGACCCAGTCCTCCGTCACGGGCAGAGGCAAAA
>JBHHXT010000128.1:0-13141 GCA_046757165.1 bacterium
TGTATTTAGTCTCACGCAGAGACTGCGGAGCTCACAGAGTTTGCGTGTTTATGAGCTTCATTTCTCTGCGCGCTCGCGTGAGGCAATGTGGTACGTCAACAGTGGGCGCCGTCGCTCGCAAGGGCTTCTCCCCTGAATGAAAAAAGTCCTGATCATAGCCTACTATTTCCCGCCGCTCGGGATGGGCGGAACCCAGCGCGTGGCGAAGTTCATCAAGTATTTGCCGCAGTTCGGCTGGCATCCGCTGGTGGTGACGGTGAAGCAAGTTGCGTATTATGCCACGGACGAAACCCTGTTACAGGACGTCGAAGAGGCAACGATTTATCGAACGGGGTCCCTGGACCCGCAGCGGCTTGCGCATCTTGTTTCCGGCCGTGGCAGCACCCCCAAAACCGGCGTCAGGAAGGCCAAAGGCGCCTTGCAGAAATTGCTCAACTGGCTTTTCATCCCGGACACCAAGATTCTCTGGCTGCCGTTCGCGTTTTTGAAGTCTCTGCAAGTTATTTACAGAGAAAAGCCGGATTGCCTGCTCACGACCTCCCCTCCCCACTCTGTGCACCTGTTGGGTCTCGTGCTCGAGCTATTTTGCAACCTGAAGTGGGTGGCTGATTTTCGTGATGGCTGGAGCGGTGGCAATTTTCAGTATGAGCCCACGGTCCTGCACCGGTGGTTGAACAGATTCTGGCAGGCGCGTGTGGTGCGAGGAGCAGACGGAGTGGTTGCGGTCTCATCGTTGTTGCAGGAGAAACTGCGCGCCGCGAGTTTGTCGAACCCGTCAAAATTCTGCTGCATCACCAACGGATTCGATTTGGCCGACGTTGCAAAAGCCGCCCACGTGGGTCGCAACACCCGATTCACCATGACTCACTGCGGCACCCTGGCCACGGTTTCGCAGGTCCACGGTTTTCTCGAGGCGTTGTCCGACTTGCTCTCGAAGACACCGGAGCTGCGAAACAAGGTTGCGGTCGACTTTGTCGGGTACGTTCTGGATGCCGGCGTCGCGCAACAGGTCGATGAAATGGGCCTCGCTGACATCGTGCGGTTTAGCGGCTATTTGAATCATCTTCTGGCTTTAGAAAAAGTTCTGGCCGCCGACCTCTTACTATATTTCGTGTCCCCTGACGTAAGTGACGATTTCATACCAGGTAAGACGTTTGAATATATGGCCGCCGCAAAAGGAGTTCTCGCAATCGGTCCTGAAGTAGAGGGGGTAAAGATCTTGAGCGAATTCTGCCAGGTCAGAGTCGTTCCGCATCATGACCTCGCCGCCATTGCCCGGGCGATTTATGCGTTCTACGTTACTGAGAGCAAAGAGCGACCCGGAAGCAAAACCCACGACCTGGGCCGATTTGAGCGTGAACACCTTACCGCGCAACTGGCTCGACAGCTGGATAGCCTGCAGTAGAGAGTGGGTGGAATTTTTAGGTTGAAAAATAAGTTTGTCTTCAGTAAATTCGATACGATGGCCAGCTTAGTCTGGCTGGTCTCGCCACTGCTGCTTCGCATGAATTGTCTCGGGGTCATTTTTTCCGTTTTCTGGCAGCCATCGTAACCTTGTTAGCTGTTGTCCTAACGAACGAACACGAGTGTTTGTCACAGATTTACTGGCTCGAAAGAAAGTTCTCAACATCGCACATCGCGGTTTCACGGCGCAGGCGCCTGAGAATACCATGAAGGCGTTTCGCGACGCCATGCAACTGGGCGCCGACGGCATCGAGCTAGACGTCCGGAGATGCCGGAGCGGCGAGGTGGTCGTGTTTCATGATTCCAGGTTGGACCGGATGACCAATGGCAACGGCCTGCTCAAGAACACCCCGCTCGCCGGGTTGAAGACGCTAAGAATTGTCCACCAGGGCCGCGAAACCGAAGAGCAAATTCCGACCCTGGAGGAAGTGCTCGATCTGGTGCGCGACAAGATGCTGGTCAATATTGAAATCAAAGCCAATGGCCTGCCAACGAGAAACAATTTGGAAGAAAAAGTCTTGCAGATTTGTGGTCGCTTTGGCCTCGAGTACAAAGTGATCCTCTCTTCCTTTAACCCACTGACCGTGCGCAAAGTCAGAAAACTCGATGAGCAAGTCCTGAATGGCTTCATTATCGACAAGAATTTCAACATCGGAAACACCGAATTGCTTTTGGGTAAAGTGGCCGGGGCCCGGGCGATTCACATGGAGAGCTCTCTGCTCACGGCTGCCCTGGCCAGGAAGATCTCCCGGCGTGGATTGTATTGCCTTGTCTGGACCGTCAATGCAAGAGAGGCCATGCGTCGATTTGTCCAGCTTGGTGTAAATGGGATTATTACCGATAAACCGGATGTGCTGGATTCGATCATCCGTGAGGTGGCGAATGACTAAACCTGACGGGCGTCATGTTTTCCCATCTTAGCTCCAGATTTTGGCATTGGCCGGGTGCACGACACGTGGTCGCGTTCATCGGTCTGTTTCTCGTGCTGGTGACTGAGCCACTTCTCGCCCAGGATAGCAATGGGTATTTGTGGCCCACCGACGCGAGCGACTTCCTGACCTCCGCCTTTGGTGAATACCGTCCGCGCCGGTTCCATACCGGCGTCGATGTCAAAACATGGGGCAAGATCGGCTACAAGTGTTTCGCTGTCCGGCCCGGGTATGTCTGGCGCATATCTGTCTCCCCCTATGGATACGGAAAAGCTATCTATCTAAAACTCGACAGCGGTGAGGTCGCCGTGTATGCCCACCTGTCGAGATTCAACGACAGAATTCAGGAGGTTGTCGAGGGCGAGCAGAGGCGAAGGGGCCAGTACCGCATCAACCTCTTTCTGAAGCCGGGGGTTCTACCGGTTGCCCGCGGGGATGTCATCGCGTACACCGGGCAAACCGGCATCGGAGCGCCGCACTTGCATTTTGAGATTCGCGACGCTGCTAACCGGCCGATAAACCCTTTGCTCAAGGGCTACCGGATACCCGACGTGATCAGTCCCATCGTCACGAAAGTCAGCTTCAGTCCGCTGGATGGGAGTTCGGAAGTCAACGGAGATTACAAGCCCGTTGTCGTCGTGCCCCAGTGGGTGCGACCCGGGGAGTATATCATCAAAGAGCCCATTTCTGTTTGGGGCAACGTTGGCCTGGCGGTTTCAGCTTATGACAAGAGCCTGGAGACATCTAATCGTTTCGGGGTCTATCAGCTCAGGCTCCTGGTAGATGAGATCGTGCGGTTTGAATATCAGTACGACCGGCTGTCCTTTCCAAATAATCCCATGGTCGAGCTCGAACGAGATTATCGTCTTTCGCGTCGGAAGCTGGGTCGTTTCTACAAATTATACAAGGACAGACACAACCTCAGAAGCAACTACCAGCCGAACGAGACCTGGGGCGGTGTGCTTCACAGCGCCTCCTTGAGTGCGGCGCCAAATCTTTTGTCGAAATCGGGCCTGGAACCCGGGCAGCGAAACCAACCGTTTCGGGCAGGCTGTTTACTGCCGGGAGAGCACCGCATCCGTATCGAAATCGCGGACATTTTTGGCAACGTCAGCACGGTTTCCGGCAGGGTGAAGGTTGGGTCTGCCTTTGATATTCATCCGCTCATCCGGGAAGACGAAAACGGCGATTTGACCCTTGCAGACGTGGTGACCTTCGATCTCGAGCAGTTGAAAGAGCTGGACGTTTCTGTACTCATCCGCAGTCGCTGGCAAGAGATTCCGTTTGACTGGCCATCACGCTTTGATTCTTTGCGCGAAAAGGGAGGGGGGAGCAGCGACCTCGAATGGGCGGAGCCACCCGAGCCCCTTCCACTTTCAAATCAGACCGGGTTTCGTCCGGTTATTCTCAAGATTTCAGGCCGCGACCAGTTTGAGGTAAGCTCCTATCCCTTCTATTATGTGCGTTCCGGCTCAGTCGAGCACTCCCCGCCGCCACAGCTCACCGTCACCTATGATTTCTACGATGATTATGCTCGGCTTGAAGTGCAGACCAAGCACATTTTGCGCGGCGTCCCGGGGATCACGCTCTATCCGGGGCGCTCAGGTGCGCGCGAAATCCAGATGCACCAGGTCGATCTGAAACGATTCATTGGCCGGATTGCCCTGGACCAGCTGCAGGGCACGGAACACCCGCTGGCGATCACGGTCGAAACCTTGAACGGTGAACAGTTCTCTGTTTATGAAATGTTTCTGGCTGAAGAAGTCAAACCAGCCAGCCCTGACCGCATTGTGTCCGACGATAACAAGTTCTGGGTGAGCTTCGGCCGAAATTCCCTGTACCGGACAATCTACACGCGGATTCACATTGACAACGCCAAAGTCATTCCCGATCTGGATGCTGTCGGTCCTATATATACCGTGGAACCCAAAGACGCTCTGATGAAGAAAGGGGCGCTGGTCAATATACAGTATGCAGATTCCACCAGAAAGCCGGACAAGCTGGGCGTGTATTACGAAAGCCGCCCGGGCCGCTGGGTTTTCATCGACAATCAACACGACATCTCATCGAATTCCATTTCCGCCAAAGTGTTGAGCTTCGAGGATTTTGCTCTGATTCGGGACGAGGAGCCACCGGAGGTGACGCACATCCGGCCCGGCAATAACGCGCGCCTGAGAAACAAAATGCCCCTCATTTCCGTTAGAGTACGGGACCGCCTTTCTGGCATCAAGAGCGAAAAAGACCTCGAAATCCGGCTCGACGGCAAGCGAGTCATCGCCGAATATGACCCGGAAAGACGCAAGGTTACCTACCAGGTGAAAGCGCCACTGGCGTCTGGCCAGCACGAGCTGATGGTGATGGCCCTCGACAAATGCAGAAACGTCACCATCAAGAAATCTCAGTTTTGGATCGAATAGCTAATTGAATGATTCCTCTCAAAGACGATAACCCTCGCTCGACCTTTCCGGTTCTGACTGTCGCGCTGATCGTCATAAATGTGATCGTTTTCTATTTTGAATTTCAGCTTGGCTACGTGCCCGTTATCGAGCGTTTCGGCGCCGTGCCCATGGTGATTCTCGAGGGACAACGGCTGGAAACGCTCTTTACTTCCATGTTCTTGCATGGCGGGTTCATGCACCTGGCGGGCAACATGCTTTACCTGTGGATTTTCGGCGACAACATCGAGCACTACCTGGGACGTGGCCGCTTTATTGTTTTTTATTTCCTGTGCGGTCTGCTGGCTGTCTGGACGCATATCTTGCTCGGCGGCATTTCCAACGTGCCGATGGTCGGGGCGAGTGGCGCCATCTCAGGAATCCTGGGGGCTTATCTGATCAAATATCCGAAGGCCCGCGTTCTGGTGCTTTTCCCGATTTTTGGCTTTCTGACGATGCGTCCCGTGCCTGCACTGGTCGTGTTAGGTCTTTGGTTTGTGATGCAATTGTTTAGCGGAATTGGCTCGATTGGCGTACAAGGCGGAGGGGTGGCCTTCTGGGCTCATGTCGGAGGGTTTGTTGCCGGTGTCGTTTTGATCTTGATTTTTCCGGCAAAGAGACGCCAGAGCACGGTGGTTTTTCGTTGATGCCGGGGTTCAGGAGATAAGCCAGAAGCAGACTGGCCACGAATTGACACGAGTTTGCACGAATTTAAGTTAGCTTTTCAGGAGATAAGCGAGAAGCAGCCCCAACAACAGCCAGAGCGGTATCGACAGAATCATCGCCCAATTGAGTCCTCTCAGGGTCCGGTTGGACTTCAACATCGTTTTCTTTTCAAGCCCACGTTCGACCTTCAGCTTCAATTCCCCCAGGTCCACAGGTTTGGTCAGATAATCAAATGCGCCGTTTTTCATGGCGTCGATCGCTGAGCCGACCTCCGGGTATCCAGTAAACATGATGACCTCGGTGGAATTGTCCATCGTCTTGATTTTGTCGAGCAGCTCGACGCCGTCCATCCTCGGCAGCTTCAGATCCGTAATGACGAGATCGATTGGAGCCTCCTGGAATTTCTGCAGTGCCTCTTCACCGTCGTGAGCAGAGACAGGATGATAGCCCCAAAGATTCAGCGTTTCGGACATCAACTGAACAATATCCTCTTCGTCGTCGACAATCATGACGTTTTGCATGCGCCGTCCTCGTTTATGTGATATGGGGCTAACACTCCAACACGACATAAAGCCAGCCCCTGATTTAGTCAACTGAGTTATCGGCGATGCGTTATTCTTACTTTAGAGTAACGTTGTTAAATGGAAATTAATACTACAGCGAAAGTTTTTTTCGCTGTAGTATTAATCTTCGTTTATGATAGGAGAGAAAAAACACTTGACTTTAGAAACAAGATTACTATATTATGAATTCGTTATCGCGGGGTGGAGCAGTCTGGTAGCTCGTTGGGCTCATAACCCAAAGGTCGGGGGTTCGAATCCCTCCCCCGCTACTACTGCAAGTAAGGGCTCAGGTGAAAACCTGAAGCCCTTTTTTATTTTTTTCCCGGGGTGTTTCTCCATACATGGACTTTGGCTGGTTCCCAAACTCTACAGACAGTTTGGGAGCCCAATGAGCGCAGAAACTCCGTTTCGAGTCTCGGCAGCTCTCTCACACCCCCTGACCCGAAGTAGACTGCCTGCGTAATGAAATGATCGCACGTGGCCGCATTTTTGTATTCATTGATGAATTCCAAAAAGTGGCAAGGATAACCGAACTGGTGAAATTATTTTACGAAAGCGGATCCGAAATAAAGTTCGTTTTGACCGGCTCATCCTCAATGCTGATCGCCGACAAAATCAGCGAAAGCTTGCTGGGCAGAACCGAAACGTTTATTCTCTACCCCTTTTCATTCAGGGAATTTCTCTCAATTTCCGCTTCCGATTGGCCATTCTCTCTTTCATTGAGCACCAGTTCTGAAGTTGTGCAACGATTCCTCATAGCTCCGGAGGCGGCCTTTGCCGATGTGCAGGAGCATTATTCGCAAAACCATTACGCCTATCAGTCTATCGTTTCACAACAGCTTCCGCGTTATCTGTTGACGGGCGGCTACCCGCAAGCGGCACTGGCCGCAAATAGCGAGGAAGCCTTTTTGCGCTTAAAAGAAATCAAACAAACCTTTGTTGAAAAAGATATTGTCAGCCTATTACGCATCGAGAAACTGGCTGCATTTGACCGATGCTTACGTATGCTGGCGCTCCAAAGCGGAATGCTCATTCAATACAATGATCTGCAGACCGGAATCGGCGTTAATTTTCAAACAATTAAACAATTTCTGAACATCGTGGAAGCCACCTACTTCTGGTCGCCAATTCAGGTTTATTCAACAAATAGAATCTCGACCATCAAGAAGCGTCCCAAAGCCTACTTCAGCGATCTCGGTATGCGTAATTATTTGGCTTCAACTTTTGACAGGACTCAACTGGAAAAGGAAAAGGGAGAAATCGCGGAAAACTTTGTCTATCTGCATCTGCTAAGGTTGCAGCAATACCGGCTGAAAGGAATGGCAAAGTTAGCTTTCTGGCGCAGTCCGGATGGCAATGAAGTTGACTTTGTTCTCGGGTCGGGCGCAAATGTCCTGCCGATTGAAGTGAAATTTCAAAAGTCCGGACAGGTGAAGATTCAACGCGGGTTCCACATTTTTTTACGTAAGTTGGAGCTTGAACAGGCTATTGTGGTTTCCAACTCGACCCTGGAAGAACGCCGTACGAGTGAGTGCAGGATATTTATCATTCCCATCGTGCTTCTCGGAATGGTTTGATTGCACAGTGCGTTCTGGTTCCCAAACTCCGGTTTGGGAACCACGTGTCCCGCGAAACTCCGTTTCGAGTCTCGGCAGCTCTCTCACACCCCCGGACCCGAAGGAGACTGCCCGCGTCCTGCTTAGGCTGAACGGAGTTTAGCCTCCCAGTGGGTTCCCAAACCGGAGTTTGGGAACGAGGGGAACACGAAATATGGAGAACACGAAAGACTTGTGCACACTCCCCGGAGCGGTTGCAGTTGATGCACACGCCCCGGAGCGCTGCCAGTTTGCGACCGGTGGAATTCCAATCGGGATGATTTTGTTTAGATCAAAAAAGAGGTCACCCACCCTTGAAATCCCTTTTGAGCAAAATCAGCAAAACAGGCGAAAAAATCCTGCACGGGTCCGTCGAGATCAGAGAGGGGGAAGTCAAGAAGACGCTTCTGATGGCGCTTTTCTTCTTTCTGGTCATCTTTGCCATCACGGTGGTCAAACCCGTCCGGAATTCGCTCTTTTTGTCAAAGTTTGGTATCTCCAAACTGCCCTACATGTATATCGGGACCGCCATATTTACGGGCGTTTTGGTTTTGCTCGATTCGAAGTTGTCCGACTTTCTCAATCGTGCAGTGTTCATGTCTATCACCATCGGTTTTCTTCTGGTCAATTTGTTGCTGTTTTGGTGGCTAGTCAAGGTGCCGGACGGATGGATTCCCGCCGCTTTTTACATCTGGATAAATTTCTTCAACTACGTGCTGGTCGCCCATTTCTGGGCGTTTGCCAATGAATTCTTCAATCCTCGCGAAGGGAAGCGCTTGTTTGGATTTATCTTGACCGTGGGCACCCTGGGGGGCATTGCCGGCGGACTGACGGCGGACCTGTCCGTGCGGAGATTCTTCGAAACCGAAGATGTTTTGCTGATCGCGGCCTTCACTCTTTTGCTCTGCATTGGGGTGGTGCAGCTCATAGAAAGCGTGACCTCCAACCCGCCATCGTCCAAAGAAATGATGAGTTCTCAGGACTCCCGGGCTGGCGCAACCGCAAACCCACTCGACCGGAGATTCTATCGGCGCCATCTGAGTTACCTGGGAGTGATGGTGGTCCTGGTCGTTATCGTCTCTACCCTGATAGACTATCAGTTCAATTTCATGGTGGCGAGTACCTACCCCACCAAAATGGCCAAGACAGAATTCTATGGCAGGTTCTTTGCCATCTTGAACATGGTTTCTCTTTTCGTGCAATTCTTCCTGACCAGCAAGATCCTGAAGAGATTTGGCATCGGGACCACCTTGCTGCTGATGCCGTTGATTCTGTCGTTTGGCTCGGTGGGTCTCTTCTTTTTCCCCACGATCATGCTGGCAGCGTTTCTAAAAATCACAGACAAAACCCTGCACTACTCCCTGGTTCAGACGTCGCGCGAGCTGCTGTTCTTGCCCATTGCATCACAGATTCGTGTGAAAGCAAAGCTGGTGATCAACATCTTTGTCAACCGCCTTGCGGGCGCTGTGGCCGCCTGCTTGATTCTTTTCATTCCATTGACGGTCCTGCAACTGAGTGGCATTGTCCTCGTTTTTCTGCTGATCTGGATTGGTATCATTGGCACCTTGAAAACTGAGTATATCCGATCGATCAAGAGATTGCTGGTTCGACGGGATGTGGACGTTGAATCGAGTGTTATTGCAACCCTGGATGGGGATATGATTGCCACCCTTATCCGGGGACTGAACAGCAAGGACAACCAAAAAGTACGCTACGCTTTGAGTCTTTTGGAGCTTGTGCCCGGCAGGGAAATGGTTGCGCAGCTCATGCCCTTGCTGGACCATTGGGATGCGAGGATTCGCGCGCAGTCGCTGCGACTGTTGTTCAAATGTGGCGACGGCAAGAACCTCGAGCCCGTCATGCCGCTGCTGTCGGACCCCGATATCGAGGTGCGGAGTGAGGCGATTCATTTTATATGGGCCTACTGCGAAGAATGTCCGACGGAACGCATTACTGAGTTCCTTACGGATTCCGAGCCCAAAATCAAAGGCGCCATGTTAGCCTCGATGATCAATCACACGGGACGGTTGACGCCAGAAGCGAAGGAGATTTTGAACCAGATGGTTCAGAACCACTCTCCGGTGGGCGAAGCACAGCGGGTGGAAGCCGCGCGAGTCCTGGGCATTCTCGACCAGGGTCTGGGTCTGCACGACAAGTTATCCCAACTGCTGATGGATTCCTCTGTTGCCGTGCAACGAGCCGCAATCGAAAGCGCTGGCCGGGCGGTGCGCAACGAGTTTATCCTGCTCCTGGTTGCCAAATTGGGGAATCCCAAATTGAGAGGCTGCGCACGAGACGCCCTGGCCCAATACGGCAACCGTGTCGTGCCTCTTTTGAGAAAAATCCTGATCGATTCAGATGAGAACCTCAGAATTCGACGAAGCATTCCGCGCGTATTGTTTCGGATTCAAACAAAAGAAAGTTGGGAAACTTTGCAGGAAAACGTCGCCATCCACAACGCCGCTTTCCGCTATGAGATCATCAAGTCGCTGAACAAGGTTCGCCAGGCGCAGCAGGACTGGAGATTTGATTTTGAAAAGATACACCATGTTTTGTTGGAGGAAATAGAGAGCCACTACTGGAAGCTGAATATCTTTTATGCCATTGCCAGAAAGGAAACCCTGTTGATAGACGTCCGGGAAGTTGATGATATCTTGTCCCCGGCTCTAAAGGAGAACCTGGAGCGGGGACTCGAGCGCATCTTCCGGCTGTTGGCCCTGCTCTATTCTCCCGATGATGTTTACAACGCTTATTACTACCTGACACAAGGCAGTCCGACTGAAAGAGCCCATGCACTGGAGCTCCTGGATAATTTGCTTCCGAACGATCTGGAGGTCCAGCTCTTGCCAATCCTGGACGAAGTTTCCCTGGGACACAAAATCCGTCAGGGCCGGGCCTTGTTTAACTTGAGCAAGCTTTCGAGAAAAGAGGCGATGTCCGCTTTGCTGTATGACGACGATCTTTGGCTGCGCGTGTGCACGATTTACAACATGGGACGGGAAGGGGTAACTGATTATCAAAATAGAATCAAACCCCACTTGAAATCCAATGAGCCGATCTTAAAAGAAGCAGCCGAACGGTTTTTTCAGATTCTGCACCATGCAGATGTCAAGAGGGTTGCCGGGGAGTAGATTCTTGCGGTTCTTAGGCGCTTGGCGCCAGACATCGACAAAGTGTTGTCGATAATTTTTTTGGGTCGATCGTTTCAGAAAAGGCCGTCATTTGAGCTTTGCTCGTCATTTGTTGTCATTTGCCCTGTGGGCGTCATTGAGCAAGCAATGACCAAATGACGCCCGCAGGGCAAATGACGGCGCGAAGCGCTAATGACTTTCTTCGCAGCGAAGTCTGCGAAAAAAATTAGGCGCTTAGGCTGTAGACCTTTAGGCTGTAGGAAGCGCGTTGATGAGAGCACAGCCTAACAGCCTACAGCCTGAACACCTGAATAGGGAGAGACGAGTCTTGAATAATCGAAAAGCGCACGAAAAGAGCGAGCCGGTCCCGCCTGATGAGCGCCGTTTGACTGTGGTGGAAAAGGCGGCCATTCTGCAACAGATCGATATTTATTCACAAACCAAAACGGAAGATTTAGCCCGTATCGCCGCCATCACCGAGGAAGTCGAATTTGAACAGGGCGACTTGATTTTCAAAGAGAACAGCAAAGGGGATGCGTTGTTCTTTCTTGTTTCCGGGGAAGTGAGCCTGCGAAAGGGGGACAGAGAGGTGAGGCGCATCTACTCTCACGGCAACTTCGGAGACCTGGCGTTGTTGGACAACAAACCCCGGGAATTCACCGCCATCGCCCTGCAGCATACCCACATATTGCGCATCAATAGCGAAGAATTCTACGACCTGATAGAAGACCATATCGAGATCATCCGCGCGGTTTTCAAATCTTTGACAGGCCAGATTCGTCAACTGGTGAAAAAATAGTCTGCCTAAAATTACCAGGGACTCCCCAGCGCGATGGATGAAAACAGCTTCCACCCGTCGTGACTGGCGGCCAGGCCGACTGAGAATGGATGATTGGTATTGTGGAGACGAAAACCGAACCCCAAATTTGCATGTATCTTCTTACCCGCAAGCCGGGTGGGATTTGAAGCCGTTTGTGCCAGATCGGTTAGGAGAAAGCCGTCGAGGTCAACAGATAGCGGGAAAGCCAGTTCGATGTTATAGACGCCTAAGGCAAAGTTGCGAAACCGCTCTTTCGAGAACCCGCGCAGTCCAGTCCTCGAACCGGCCTCCGGTATGGCAAAATAGGGAACCCGGTCCCTGTCAGAGGAGATGAGATATTCAAATCGCGTGCCGATGCTCAACTTCGTGGCTTCGAACAGGGGAAATTGTGTGCGAGTCTGCACGTTGAATCGCGCATACGAAGCAGCAGATGAGCTGAGGGGAAGGGCGATCTCCACATAAGAAGACCACTGGTTGTCCAGGGAAGCGACCCAGTAATCAGTCGATTTTCGGTCGCTCAAAGAAAAACGCGACGAAACATAGCGGGAGTCCGAAGCTCGCTCGAACTCGCCACCGGCCACGAGACCTGAGCTGAATTTCCAAAAGCCAGGAGACCAGCGAAAGACGGTGGCCGCGGAAATGCTTTGTCTGATTTCTCCCCCGACAAAAACGGACTTGTAAGTCGCCTCGACTCTCTTCGATTTAGAAGTCGCATTGCCAATGCCATAGAAAAACGGGTCCCGATCCAACTTTATCTTGAACAGGAAGCTGAACTTGGTATTCTCGGAAGAAAGGGAATTCGCCAGATACCGGAACTTCCAGGAATAATCCCGGTAACTCTCGAACTTGAAGTGATGATACATTTTGTCCTCAGAATTCCAGAACGAGCGATGGCCCATTTTGACACCGCCATAGGGGTCGAACCAGTCTTCTATGCCGGCATAAGGAAAGACGCGCGTGTGCGGGCCAATGGTGAACCCATTTAAAACAAATTTGAAATTCTCGATGAATTTGTCACGCTTGTTCTCTGCCTTGACACCGGTCTCTTGCGCAAAGATTTCATGGAATGGGAATAGATGGGCTAGCAGAGAGGCCGCCAACATGATGAGGATCGTTCTTTGCGTGTATCGACCTGTGTCTGCCAATCTATCTCCTGACTTGTCATCCAACGTTAGTGGGAGAACTACATACAAGAGAACACGGATAGGCCCTGATTTAATCCCGGCACTTCTGGAGGTGAGACGTGAAATGTGAGACACTGCTATGACGTAAGATAGCCATTCGTTGTAAGATTTCGCGCATGATGAGCAAGCACCGATCCTACACGGTCTCTGACCGTGTATTTTGAGGCCCGGGAAGTTCTGGCCGCCAAAGGGGCTGTCCAAAAAGGTTCCTCGTGCCTGTCATTGGTGTCTGGTTCCAACGCTCTGCGTTGTGAACCAGCGCGGGACGCTCAGCGTCCAGTGCCCAGCCTGCGCCTCCCCGACGCCGGGAAACAAGGTCATTGCCAGCCGGCCTCGCGCTCGAGGGGCTGTCCC
>JBHHXT010000129.1:0-13067 GCA_046757165.1 bacterium
ATCGTTGACGACAACGGCATCTATTTCACCACACACACAATTGTTGAATGGCTGCCGGTCTTCCGCATGGCCCAAACCAGAGAAGGGATCAGATTTCAGGATGTGATGCGAGATTTGAAGAAATCTACTTCACGGGAAGGTCTGTTATCAGAAACTCGAGTACATGCATCATAATCCTGTGCGCAAAGGTTTCGTTGACAACCCTGAGTGTTGGCTTTGCAGCAGTGCACGGAACTATGTTTTTCAGGATGACTCTGTTTTGAAAGTCGAGTCGTTAGAGATGCACTGAGTCTGTTTGGGAATGGAATTCCCTGTGGCTGGGTGCGAATAATTATTTTGGCCACGGATAAGATAGGGTGTTCACGCTTTAGCGTGTTTTCCCCTCACCCCAGCAAGCTGAAGCTTGTACACCGTCCCCCCGGTCAGGAGCCGATCAATTTAGGATTTTTTTTAGTTCCGGCTTGGCGGGGAATATTCCCGCACCCCAAAAGCGTTGAACAACGTAAATAAATTCTTGACTTTCATCGTCAAGATACCTATTTTGGAAAAACTTAAGCCCATCTCTTTGATCATTTCATCGCGCGTCAATTGACTTTTCCCTTCCTCACCCACTTGGAGGCTCTTATGGAAACCGTAGAAGCTCCGGTTGCAGGTGTGACAAAGGACCAGACGCCGGCAGAAAGCGCTGATGTGCCCGAACCCCGTCCCCAGCCATCCTTTGAAACCGATTTAGGCCCCCTGAAGGTCGTGCATGCGTTTTGGCTCGCTGGCATGAGCTGCGATGGCTGTTCCATTGCCGCCGTCGGCGCAACCCAGCCGAGCGTTGAATCCTTGCTCAGCGGCACGCTTCCGGGCGTCCCGAAAGTGGTTTTACACCATCCCGTGCTGGCCGTTGAAGCAGGGGCGTCTTTTGTGCACAATTTTGAGATCGCGGCCGATGGCAAGCTCGATGCGCCGTATGTGGTCATTTGCGAGGGCTCCGTGGCTGACGAAGCGATTGCCGGGGCAGATGGGGGCTACTGGTCCGGCTTCGGAGCCAGAGAGGTTGACGGTGTCCCGCAACCCATTCCCACGGCAGAATGGCTCCAGCGTCTCGCGCCCAATGCAGCAGCCGTTATCGCCCTGGGCACCTGTGCAACCTGGGGCGGGATTCCGGCCGCCATTGGCAATCCGACCCATGCGATGGGCGTGACCGATTTTCTTGGCGAAGACTACCGGAGCGCTTTGGGTTTACCCGTGGTCAACATTCCCGGCTGCTCGCCGGTGGGGGACAATTTCACCGAAACGGTGGCCGCGGTTTTGCTTTTTCTGCAAGGGATAGGACCGCTGCCTGAATTTGATCAGTTGGGCCGGCCGGCCTGGCTTTTCGACGAAACCGTTCACCGGGGGTGCACCCGCGCCGGATTCTATGAAGAGGGGACGTTTGCGGAAGAATACGGCAACAAAGAGTGCCTGGTGGAAATCGGCTGTTGGGGCCCCGTGGTTGAATGCAACATCAACAAGCGCGGCGCCATCAACCACGTCGGGGGCTGCATGAATGTCGGTGCGCCGTGTATCGGCTGTACCATGCCCAGCTTTCCTGACGGATTCTCACCATTCTATCAACGCCCACCCGGCACGTTCGTCTCGTCGACTGCCTCGAAAGCGCACGGCTTTATCATCCGAAGACTGCGCGAGCACACGATGTTTTTCCAGAATCGCTCTCGAAAGTGGGAACAAGATGGGCATGTCCCGAGTGGCTGGGGGCACACGCGTGAACCGATGCTTCTCGACCGGATCATCCACTACCTTTACCAAAAACTCCAGTTCATGGGCGGCAAACGTCCTGGCTCGCGTTCCAAAGATTGAGTTCTTAAAATCGGGAGAAGGGCATGAACGATACAGAGCTGTTTGCGAATTGGTATCTCAGCCTGGGAATTGCTGCTGTTGTGGTTCTCATTGCGGCATCCTTGCTGATAGCCGTTTGGCTGGCTGCCAGAAGAATCCTGAAACTAGCCGTGGCCGCGCTGGGATTGGTGACCCAAATCAAAGAGAATACCCGGAGCATCTGGAATTTGCAGGACACAAACGCCACGGCTGCAAAGATTCTCGATACGGCTAAGTCGATCAAAACTCACGGTGCAATGGTCGCACAGGCATTGCATGAAGCCAACAAAGAGAAAGTCTAACCTGGAAAATTCATGAACCACGAAGTTCACGAAGAACACGAAGAAAAACAGGGTAAGGAGCCCATCTGCAAACAATCTTAAGTTACTAAATTGACAAGCATTAAATTCATCTCTGATTTGTTCGTGGTAAAAAAGAATTTTGAGACCAAGTTTCTGTAAATATTTGTTTGTATTTTTGTTATAATAGCTCGTTTTCAGATTTGTGAATTGATCAGGCTAAAATACGGGAGAAAAGGCTATGGATTCTGGTGCAAGTGAAGGCGCACAACTCATCGTCTGGTGGGCGTCTCTGGGAATTGGGGCCGTGGTTTTGGGGGTCGTGGCAGTGCTTCTGACCATGATTCGCAGGACGGCGGCACAGATCCTGGATGGCGCCAGTCAAATCTGGACGCAAGGCAAGCTTGTGGCCAACAACACCATTCAAATCCCAATCTTGTTGAGCACCACCAATCGAGTGGTCGAGCAAATCAGAACCGAGGCAGTGGAAATTCTTGGCGCGGCGAACGCGATCGAGCAGCACGCCAAAGGCTGCCCCGGCTGTCCGGAATGTGTCCTGTTAGCAGGAGGGTAAAAGAATGTTTGTTCTTCTCATGCTGGTGACTGTTGTGGCTGCCGTCGCCCTGCTGGTTGTCCTGGTCTACAATCTGGCCCACATTGTTCGCACCCTGGACGCCATCGGTGGGCAGCCCGACAGCTTGTTGTCCAAATTGCGCCTTGGGTTACGGGCCATCGAAACCGAAACCGGGCATTTGGCCCCACAGGTGACCAAACTGAATGGCGAGCTGAGCACGATTGCCGGTGGCCTCCAGGGCGTCGACGGCCATTTAGCCAAAACAATCGAGGCAGTACTCGAGCAAGAAGGGAGCTGATACCATGCCACAAGCCGTTTATATCATTTGGGCTGTGTTGTTAGTCGTGGTGGTTTTGTCCCTGCCGGTGGTGGTGATTTTGCTGCACCGAACCTTGCGGGCGTCGAGAAATATTGCGCGCTACTTTGAAGAGATGAAAATCGCCGGGCTGGGAATCGCCCGGAATACGGGCAACATCAAAGCGCTCGAGGAGACCATCCAAACGGCGTCCACCATTCTGAGTGTGGCAGGAGATATCGACAAACATTCCAACACCATCAAAACGACGCTTGCAGCACGTGCCGACGAACTGAGTAGCGACCGTCATCGAAACTAACAGAACCCGGGAGGCAGAACATCATGTTACCAACCATCCTATTCTATGCGACACTTGCCATTGTCGCTCTGGTCGTGCTGGTCCTGGTGGTCTATTTGCTGGGAATTATCATCGCCCTGCGGCGTGCCGGCAACCAGTTGGCAGCACTGGCCGAGGGGTTGCAGAAAATCGCAGATGACACCCAACCGTTGGCAGGACATGTCGGCACCATCAACGGAGCGCTTGGGCAGCTTGGTCAGGGTCTGGCTTCCGTGGATGAGCATCTTGTCGGAATCGCTGGTGTTTTCAAATTATAGACTGGTGGTGATTGTGCCAGACTCGATAACGATTACAATCTAACGAGGGTGCCATGTGCTTTAAGAATCTCCCCATAGAGTTTGATGAGCAGGGAAACGCCACCCTGAAAGAAGGGGTCGCGGACCCTTACGCCTATAAAACAACCTCCCTGGATGAGGAGCAGGACAAATTGAAAGCGCTCCTGGCTCGTAACGGTTTCATCAAGAATGTCGATTTTGACCCGGTGACTCGGGTTGCCGGCGCGCTGGCTTTTCATAGTGTCGTAGATTTGAAGAATCGTAAGGTTTTATCCACCAACTCCATGGCAACGCTCTTTCGGGGGTACGAAGTGATTCTCAAGGGGCGTGACCCTCGGGATGCGGCCTATATCAGCAGCCGCGCTTGTGGCGTCTGCGGCGGCGTGCATGCGACTGTTTCAGCGCTGGCTCTGGAAATGGCCGTCGGCGTCACGCCTCCGCCCCTGGGAGTTTTGCTTCGGAACTTACTGCTTTCTATTGAATATCTCTACGACCATCCATTGATTCTATTCTTGTTGGGAGGGCCAGATTATTCAGAGCAATTGGTCAGCGAGACAACCCCGAAACTATTTGAAAAGGCGAAGAAGGCGGCGACAAAATTCGAGCATTTCCATGGCTACAAAACCATCGCCGACATCATGCACGATTTGAATCCGCTCACCGGCAGGCTTTATGTTGAAGCGTTGCAAATGACGCGCGTCGCGCGTGAGGCCTATGTGCTGATCGGGGGCAAGTACCCGCATCCACAAACAGTCGTTCCGGGTGGCATTGCCGCCACCGTGACCCTTTCTGTGATGAATGAAATGTACATGCGGCTGCAGCAGTTTTTCGACTATTCCAAAAAGGTCGTGGGGGTCTGGGATGATATCTACGATTTCTTTCTCGAGCAGAATCCCGAGTATGCAAAATGCGGGATGCGGCCGGCAACGATGATGGACTCGGGGGTTTGGGACCGGCCGGATGCCTATGATGCCACGTACCAGAATATGGACAAATGGGGCCGGGCGCGCTGGGCCACGCCCGGGGTGTTGGTCGATGGCGAGGTCGTGACCACGGATTTGCAGTTGCTCAACGCCGGATATGAAGAATTTGTGGCGCATTCTTACTATGAAGAGTGGAACGGACATCGCTATCAGCAGGACCCGGTTGGCAACCCTTTGAGTCCCAATCATCCGTGGAACAAAGAAACCATCCCGAAGCCCGGCAAACAAAGCTGGCGCGACCGCTACTCCTGGGATACCACACCCACGTGGGACCGCATGCCCATGGAAGCGGGCGCGTATGCCAGATTGTATCTGACTGCCAAGGCGCGCGAGCTGCCGCAATGCAAGTTCATTCATGCCACCGGCAACAGTCTGCAAATCCATGTCCCGAAAGCTGAGCTGGAGGGCAGCACCCTGGAATGGAAGGTGCCGAAAGTCTGGAACGCCTTCGAGAGAAACCGGGCGCGCGCGTATGCCATTCCGTACTCCGCCATGGTGGCGATGGAGAACTGGATGATGGCGATGCACATGCTCCGTCAGGGCGAAACAAAGGTCAGCAACAAGTTTGAAATCCCCAGGAAAGGCACGCAAGTCGGCGTTGGCTTCTGGGGCGCGGGACGGGGTTTCCTGAGCCATCACGTGGTCATCGAGAATGGCGCCATTGCCAATTATCAAATCGGCACACCCTCGACGCTCAATGCAGCCCCCCGAACCCCCTGGGGCGTGCCCGGACCTTATGAAGAAGCGGTTCTGAATACCCCGCTGCTGGAAGACTTCAAGTCGGCAGATGATTACAAGGGCATCGATATCCTGCGCGCGATTCGGAGCTTTGACCCGTGTATGCCGTGCACCACGCATATCATGGTTGAAGGCAATGACACCGTCATCACCCGTGAAGTGACCACGTGTGCGTGCGGTGTCGAGTAATCGATGCGACGGGTTCTGGTCGGGACCGTCGGATATCACAATCTGCGTGACTACTCCCTCGGCCCGAAACTGATTCCAAAACTCAGGGAAATCAATGGGGGAGCTTCGGTTGAGATTGAAGAAATGAACTGGGGGCCGATTGCGATTGTGCAGAATTTTCAATCGTTAACCCGGCCCTATGATCGAATCGTCTTCGTTTGTTCCAGAGCCTGCGGTCGTTCAGTGGGAACGGTAACCACGCGACGCTGGGCCGGGGGACTCCCGTCTGAAGAGAATCTTCAAGAACGTATTGCCGAGGCAGTGACCGGCGTGATCAGCATGGACAATTTGCTGATTATCGGGGAGTATTTTCAGATTTGGCCTGATGAAGTGGTTTTGGTCGACGTCGAGCCGGGCAAGGAGGAAATGGGTGAAACTTTTACGCCTGAGGTGGAAGTGGCCATTCCCGAAGTTCTGGATCGGGTGCGGGCACTGGTGATCGCTGAATCAAGCGGGTTGAGCGGGCTGATGGAGATGCGAGGAGATGAATTGGTCTGAACGAATAATCCCGGGATGCGACAATGGACCACGCTCAGTCGAGACGGCCGCTTGCTGAAGGTGTCAAACCCGCCCCGCGCGTTCTCATTGCCGGTGTGGGCAACGTCTTGCACCGGGACGACGGCTTCGGCGTGGAAGTGATTCGGCGTCTGCAAGAAAAAAATGGTCTGCCCCATACCGTCAAGGTGGTCGAGACTGGAATAGGAGGCATCAGTCTCGTCCAGGAGCTGTACGCCGGTTATGATGCGCTGCTTCTGGTCGACGCGGTTTCACGTGACGGCAAGCCCGGACAGATTTATGTGCTGGAAGCTGAAGTCGGCGACATCAGCGACCTTCCGCTCGATCAAAAGCGGGATTTTCTGGCGGATATGCATTATACCAATCCGAACCGTGCGCTCATGCTTGCCAGAGCGTTGAACGTGCTGCCGGGACGTGTGGCCATTGTCGGGTGCGAACCCTGCGCCGTTGACGGCCTGGGGATGGAACTGAGTGCTGAGATTCAACGCGCGATTCCCAAAGCGGTCGAGCAGATAGAAACATGGATTCATGACTTTTACAGGAATAGAGAAGGCTCGAAGTTCTAGCTAGTGCTTTACTAATAAGAACAGGATCCAACACAGTCTCTGACTGTGTTTTGGTGTCCTGGGCGACACGCCGGGCCTGAAATACACGGTCAGAGACCGTGTAGGATCGGGACTTGAATCAGTGATTCAGACAATCAGCGCAGCGGTTTCCGCGACCCGGTGAGTGTCCGAAATGGCTTCGCTAAGCTCCGACACCATCGGAGCTTGACGCGGTTACGCCGAAGGCGTTTCACAACAAAGCCCAGGGTCGCGAAGCGAACCCTGGGACCAGAGATATCAACAAGCCCAAAACCCTGAAAGGGTTTGACAGAGTACGTCATCATGCCCCAGTCACTGGTTCAGATTTATCTGCATCTTGTCTTTTCGACAAAACAGCGTCAACCATTTCTCGCTGACCAGCAGATAAGGGAGCAGACCCATGCGTATCTGGCGGGAATCTGTAAGAACTTGAAATGCCCGGCCTTAATTGTGGGCGGTGTTGCGGATCACGTCCACATGCTGAACCGTCACTCGAAGAACCTTTCTGTGGCTGATTTTCTCCGAGAACTGAAACGTGCATCATCGGAGTGGATCAAAACGCTCAGCTCGGCTTTGTCTTCGTTTCATTGGCAAAACGGATATGGTGCCTTTTCCATCAGTCCTTCTCATGTAGCGGAGGTCAGAAAGTACATTGCGAACCAGGCCGAACATCACCACCATGAATCGTTCCAGGATGAATTTCGACGGCTATGCCGGAAATATGGTGTTGAAATCGATGAGCGCTACGTATGGGATTAAAGGTGACACAACTTCAGGTTGGCAAGCCCTTTGTCAAACCCTTTCAGGGTTTGGGGTGTTGTGAGAGCTTGCCAGTCCCAGGGTACCCCGACACGTCGGGGCACCCTGGGCTTTGATGTTTAACCGCTTCGCGGTAGAACAGGAGTTTTGCAAAGCGGGGTGCTTTTCAGATGTTGCGGAAATCAGCGCAGCGGTTTCCGTAACTCGGTGAGTGTCGGCGACCCCTGCGCTTATCTCCGACACTATCCGAAGAAGGCGTATTTGAGACAAACAGGATCCAACACAGTCTCTGACTGTGTTTTGGTGTCCTGGGCGACACGCCGGGCCTGAAATACACGGTCAGAGACCGTGTAGGATCGGGACTTGAATCAGTGATTCAGACAATCAGCGCAGCGGTTTCCGCGACCCGGTGAGTGTCCGAAATGGCTTCGCTAAGCTCCGACACCATCGGAGCTTGACGCGGTTACGCCGAAGGCGTTTCACAACAAAGCCCAGGGTCGCGAAGCGAACCCTGGGACCAGAGATATCAACAAGCCCAAAACCCTGAAAGGGTTTGACAAACTCACATTAACCTGAGCCGGACAAGCGGAACCAAAAAAAGAAAATTAAAACCGAACGCAAAGGCGCAAAGAACACGCAAAGGTTTTTCTCTGCGATCCCTTTGCGCCTTCGCGTCTTTGCGTGAAACCTTTGTCTTTTGGGATTTAATTTGCAGTTCTTGCCAAAAAATGGCAGAAAATAACTTTTCAGGTAATAAGGCAATGGAGACTCTGGCAAGAACGGGTTTTGAGCGGCGCCGAATCCTGGTTCGTGGCATAGTGCAGGGGGTCGGCTTTCGACCGTTTGTGTACCGGGAAGCAAAGCGTCTGGGCCTGACCGGCTGGGTCTTGAACGACAGCAAAGGCGTCACCATCGAAGTCGAGGGTGAGCCCACAAGAATCGATGAATTCGTCTATGCCTTGCATGACAACCGGCCGGATTTAGCTCGAATCCAGACGATTCATTGTGACCCGGCAAGTGTCAGGGGGGACACCGATTTCAAGATCAAAGCGAGCGAGGCGCACCCTCAACGGCATGTGCCCATCTCTCCGGATGTGACCGTCTGTCCGGATTGTTTGCGGGAATTATTCGACCCCGAAGATCGCCGCTATCTTTACCCGTTCATCAACTGCACCAATTGCGGCCCCCGGTTCACGATTGTTCAGGATGTGCCGTATGACCGGGCAAAGACCACCATGCGTCTCTTCCGCATGTGTCCGGAATGTCAGGAGGAATATGCGAACCCTGTCGACCGCCGGTACCATGCGCAGCCGAACGCGTGCCCGGAGTGTGGCCCGGAGGTCTTTCTGCTGCATGAGAATGGTGAGCACAAATGCTCAGCGGATGGCATTGCTGTCGCCGCGCAGAAATTGGCAACGGGGGAGATTCTGGCCATCAAAGGATTGGGGGGGTACCATTTGGCGTGCGATGCGATGAACGAAGAGGCTGTGAGCTTGCTGCGCCACAGAAAGCATCGCTATGACAAGCCGTTTGCCCTGATGGTGCCGGATCTCGACACCGCGAAGATCGTGTGTGAAATCGGTGAGCAGGAAGCGCAGTTGCTCCAATCCCGGCGACGGCCGATTGTGCTGTTAAGGAAGAAAACCCACTGTTGCGTGGCCTCTGAAGTTGCGCCCAACTATCGAACTCTTGGTGTGATGCTGCCCTACACGCCGCTGCATTATTTGTTGCTGGCTGAGTTTGCCAGGCGACTGGGTCCGGAGCAGCCACCGGTACTGGTCATGACCAGCGGCAACCTGAGTGATGAACCGATTGCCTACCGCGATCCGGAGGCGCGCCAGAGATTGTTTCCGATCATCGAGGCCATGTTGAGCCACAATCGTGACATTCGTACCCGTTGCGACGATTCCGTGGTGCACGTGACCTCTGCCGGTGCGCAAATTCTACGTCGTTCCCGCGGGTACGCGCCGGAGCCCATTACCACAAAGTTCAGGTTTCCGGTGCCGGTTCTGGCAACCGGCGGCCACCTGAAGAATACCTTTTGTGTCGCAAAAGACCACCATGCCTACCTCAGTCCTCATATTGGCGATCTCGAAAACCTGGAAACGTTGACGTCATTTAGAGAAACCGTTGACCATTTTCAACGGTTGTTTGATATCGAGCCTGAGGTGGTCGTGTATGATTTGCATCCGGAATATCTGGCGACCAAATTTGCACTCGAGCGCCAGACTCCGCGGAAAATCGGTGTGCAGCACCACCACGCGCATGTTGCCAGCGTGCTGGCTGAGCACGGCATCGACCGCTCTGTCATCGGTATTTCTGCCGATGGCACCGGGTATGGAACGGATGGCGCCATCTGGGGCTGTGAAATCATGGTGGCGGAATTGGCGGCGTTTACGCGCCGCGTCCATCTGGACTACGTGCCGATGCCCGGCGGAGAGCAGGCGATCCGGCAGCCCTGGCGCATGGCCGCGGTTTTTCTTTGCCGCGCTTTCGGTGACGGTTTTCTGGATCTCGACATCCCATTTGTCAAGCAATTGCCGGCCGAGAAGTGGCGCACCCTGGCGCAGATGATTGACAAGCAGATCAATTGTCCGATGACCTCGAGCCTCGGCCGCCTTTTTGATGCTGTGGCGGCGTTGCTGGGCTTTCACGCTCAGGTCCGGTACGAGGGTCAAGCCGCGATCGAGCTCGAGATGCAAGCCGCTGAATCCGGG
The DNA here is from genome assembly GCA_046757165.1 of bacterium. GTDB lineage: Bacteria > Zhuqueibacterota > Zhuqueibacteria > Oceanimicrobiales > Oceanimicrobiaceae > JBHHXT01. The sequence continues at coordinate 10,193 of JBHHXT010000129.1, forward strand.
CAGCCCTATCTTTTTGACCTGGCTGACGGGACCCCGGCACGGGTGGATGCGACGCCCATGATCCGAGCTATTGTAGGGGATATCCAAAACGGCGTTTCTCATGCCACGATTGCGGGCAGGTTCCACCGCACCATCGCCGAGCTTCTGGCTCAATCTTGCTCGTGTGTTCGAGCTCAAACGAATCTCAGGGAGGTGGCACTGAGTGGCGGCGTGTTTCAAAACCAGCTTCTCCTGAAGCAGCTTTTGGCGCGACTTCAATCCCTCGGATTCGAGACCTATGTCAATCAAACCGTTCCGCCAAATGATGGCGGATTGAGCTTTGGCCAGGCAGCCATCGCCGCGGCGCAGCTATCCGCTGCATGTTGAAAACGAGAATACAGCCCAAAAAGGAGTCTGATATGTGCTTGGGTATTCCGGGACAAATTGTCGAGTTTGTCGATGACGAAAAGAATCTCGCCAGGGTAGAAATCTCCGGTGTGAGGCGAAATGTCAATGTTGCTTTGCTCAAGGAGGACGGGATTGAACCCGGCAGTTGGGTCTTGATCCACGTCGGATTCGCCCTGAGCAAAATTGACGAGGAGGAAGCGCAAGAAACGCTCAAGTTTCTGCGCCAATTAGGGACAAGCTATGACGACGAAATCGAGATGCTGCACAAAAGCGATATCGATTAGCTGAACTATTGTTGGTGAAACCAAGCATGAGAAAACAAGACAGCGCCCCCAACCTCGATCGTGCCAGTGGAATGAGTTGTTCGGTTGACCAATATGGTTGTTGCGCCACCTGTGCCGACGAAGCGGCACCCGTGCTGATTTCACGAGTCGTCGATGGCCAAAATGCCATTGGCCGGCTAAACGACACTGAAATCGAAGTCGACATCAGCCTGATAGAGAAGGTGTGCCCTGGAGACGTGGTGCTCGTTCATGCCGGGGTTGCGCTTGCTCAGATTGACGAGGATGACTGAATGCAGGAGTGACAGGAAGGAGTCAGAAGGAACCAAGAGCCGGTGGCGCGCTGCCACGCTGGCGACCGCCTAGCTAGCTAGAGCACCAAACAATATGCCTAACAAATGCCTTGATTATGCATAATATGTTGCTATCTTATGCATGAGAACCCCAAAAGGTGAAGTGATATGAGAACAACAATCGATATCCCCGAAGAGCTGATTAACGAAGCGATGAGAATAACCAAATCTTCCACCAAGACAGAACTGATCAAGAACGCGCTTTACGATATCATTCAAAAAAACAAAATCCAAGCGCTAAAGAACTACAAGGGAAAAATAGATCTCGACATCGACTTGAATTCTGTTAGAAATAGAGATGAATATTCTGGTAGATAGTTCCATATGGATTGACTATTTCAGAAGTGGGAGCCATTCAAACAAGCTTGATACATACATTGATCAAAATCTTATTTGCATCAATCACTTGATCTTAGCAGAATTGGTGCCTTTTCTAAGAGTAAAGAAACAATCCCGTGTTATGAGATTACTCCATGATATCACCAATATTTCACTTGAAATTAATTGGCAAAACATAATCGACTTTCAAACTATTTGCATCCAAAATGGAATTAATAAGGTTGGAATACCTGATTTGATAATTCTGGACAATGTCATTCAAAATGACCTCGTCTTGTTCACACTTGATAAACACTTCAGCTTGATAAATAAACACGTAACTTTTGAAATACTTGAAGCATAGTTGCACGGCTATGATGAATTTTCGACAAGCACTCGATGCACATTTTCCCGGCACAATATCCGAGGCTGATTTCGTGAGAAGTTCTTACGATGCCTTGAACGTTCATGGATTCAATGAAGAGAATACGATTGCCTGCGTGGGGGTGTGCCGGGATGAGATGACGAGATCTCTGGTGGATAGCATACAAAAAACATGGGGAGAAGCGTTCAATTTCTCCAGTCTGGGAGGGATGTTGTTCCTGGGAAAGACGGGGTTTTTCGCCGCACACCATCATGCGCCGGTCGATGGAGGGAGGGAGCGTTATGCTTATTTTGCCATGGCGCATATCGCGATCGACGAGGCGGGTCGTATCGGGGTATGCCACCGACCTGGCCGTCCCGGCTCTTCAGGCGCCTGTGGGGCATTGATCGCTTTTCGGCAAGAGATGCTCGATGGGAGGCTCAACCTGGCCCTCGACCTGGATGACATAGAACAAAGCTTATTGAAACACCGTCTGTTTCGTAAAATCAGGTATGGCGATCTCCCTGACCTGGTGGCTTTGACTAAGATAGCCTATGAAGTCATCCTGGAAGACTTGGGGCACCTGGTCGAGCTCACCGTAGATACTGCGGTCAGCGATTACGCGCTTCTCTGCGGGATTCAAATCCATGGACCTGATAAACAACTGGTTGTTTGGCCCGGCGCGATGTATGTCGTGATAAATGGGCAGCGAGATGAGCTGGTCTTAAGGGACACCTAACCGATTTGGCAAAGACAAAATAGACGAGTCATGCAAAAAGGAGCATTTGGGGTGAACAATCAGGATATCTACAGATCCTTATACGTCATCTTTGCGTTGTTTCTACAAGTCCTGCTTATCGTTCATTTCGCCGTTCGAGTTTGGAGGCCAGGTATCGAGCTACAGTGGGGCTGGCTCGTTTACATCATAGCTGGCCTGCCTGCTTTGATTCTTGGCATCCTGTTCATCGCAACCAGACAACCCTGGTATACTTCTGCTGCGCTCCTGATTTTCTTTGTCTGGGCTGCATTCGGTTATGCAGTAGACATTCTCCACCCTGTGGACTGGCGAGGTGCACCCATAATGTGGTCGGTCTTCATCCCTTACGTCATTCTCTTTGTGCAAAAGTCAAAGATTTGAAAAAGGTATTAAAAAAGTATGAGTAAGCCTGGAT
>JBHHXT010000130.1:0-13062 GCA_046757165.1 bacterium
CGCTTCGATTAAGAAAAGGACTCAGACTTGCGCTGATAAACGCTGATTCTGTCTGCGTCCCGTTACTTGACGCGGCGCGTCAGATATGGGTTCCCACGCGGCAAGCCTGTGTGAAAACATGGCAAAAAAAGACTGTGGCTTGTTAAAAAAGGTCTATGACTTAAGCTAAGTTCTTGTTTTCATTACAATCCATTCTCGCAAGCAAGATGCTTGCGTTACATTTTCACACAGGCTCGGAGCATGGGAACCAGAACCATCCTGTCAAAAACTCTTTGGTTCCGGCTTGTCCGGCTTGAGGGGGACCCAGATTTGCGCCGATAAATGCTGCTTTCTGACCCCCTATTTCACCAGAATACTCTTTCTGACCTCCAGAAAACCACTGGCTGTGAGTTTGTACACATAGATCCCGGAGCTCAGGCCACTCGCTTCCCACCGGATCTGGTGAGATCCCGCCTTCTGAAACTCATCTACCAGCGTCTTGACAACCTGCCCCTGGATATTGTAGATCTGCAAGCGGACGCGTGTCGATTTTGGCAGGTCGTAAGAGATGGTCGTCGTCGGATTGAATGGATTGGGATAGTTCTGGCGCAGGGCAAAGCTAGCCGGCAGCGTCTCAGGGGTTTGCACCTCTGTTGGAAAGTCGCCGAACAGCATGTCCTTGAACTGCCAGTTGACATGCAGCGGCCACTGGTCATCAAAGTGTACGCTCACCACCCCGCTCAGGTCGATGAAGCCGCTCTGGCCGGGCGGAATGATGTTTTCGTCGATGATGTTGTCGGCCGTCAGCTCGATCGCCTGCTGGTAGGTGCCGTGGTCATTGATCTGGCGCGGGACGTCCTCGAGGTTGTCGTAGGTAAACGCGCCAATGGGGCCGACGAAGGTTTCCATGTCATTGACCCGCGTGGTCAGGCGTGTTTGCCCGTGCCAGGGAACATTGTCACCGTTGTTCCACCAGCTTACTGGTTTGTTGTTCCAATTGACGAAATATGCCTGCTCTGCGTGGTCAGCAGCGGGCAGCTCCTCGAATGGGATGAATCCGCCCCACTCTTCGCTGCCATCCCCCTTGTGCGGCAGCCGCGGGTCGACGCCATCGCTGCGGTCCTGGTATTTGCCCGTATGCCAGAAGTGGATGTTCTGGTCCCGGTCGGCGTAGAACAGGTTGAAAGAAAAGGGATTGCTTGCGGCAGCGGCTTCAAACTCCTGCAGATTCTTCGCCTTGTTGAACCCAAAAATCGACTTGATCATCTCGAGCTCTTGCTGCCAGAAGGTCATGTTGAGGGAGAACACCTGGTGGTTGTCGAGATCATCGCCGAAGACCGGGCCGTGGATGGTGCGATAGTGGGTGAAGGGTTGGTCCGGCAAGCCGAGGATAGAAATCGTCTCCTCGATCGTTTCAAAGTCCTGCCACTGTCCGTTGTGCCAATACTTGCTGTAGGAGGCGTCCATGGTCGAGTCGATATAGACATCGCTGTTGTCGCTGACGCCGCTGGTGAGGGTCCAGGCATGGGTCTCTGTGTGCCCGATGATCACCATTGGCACGCCGGCGATGGTCATGCCCCCAACATGAAAGCTCGGGCATTGCAGCTCCACTTCGTGAGCGATCTGTGGTTCATCGGGTTGAGGCGGTCCCATCTGGGGCGCGCCCAGCAACATGACGTTGCCGGTGCTGGACTTACTCGTCGACATGAGCACGGCGAAACTGCCGAGTTTGAGCGGCAGACGCAATTGCTCTATCTTTGCTTGCCGCTCCAGTCTCTTGCGCACCAGCGACCGGATCACTTCATTGCGAACGCGCATGCCGGAATAGTGCCAGGTGCGCGGCGCGGCCAGGCCGCCTTGCTGAATCGTGGTGGGCGCGGTGGGATCATTGATGGGTCGATTCTCATTCAGCCAGTCCAGGCCGTTTTCCTGCAGCTCGAGCAACCGGTCCAGCTCCTCGCCACCCGCCTGGCCAAACCTGCGGGTCAAGAGTTGAATAAACGCAATCGATTTGTACACCGTCCAGGGCGCCATCTCGCGGTCTTTGAGCTCGAGCGGCATGTACTGCGCCGGATCCTGGTTCATCAAGTCGAGGTAGGCATTGACGCCGTCGCTGTACGCTTGCAGCATCTCTTGCATATCGGCAGGCAAAGCCTCGAAGACCTGCTGACGCTCCTCCGGCGTATAAAACAGGGTGCGGGCTTGCTTGTCGAGCTCTATCGTAAAGACGCCAAACCACTCCGAGAGTTTGCCCTCAGCGGCCCTGCGATTCCGCTCCATCTGGTGAAGCCGATCCTGGGCCGCGGCAAAGCCCTGTCCGTAAAACACCCCTATCTCCGACTCGCCGACGATATGCGGCACGCCGTACGCGTCCCGATTGATGGTCACGGTCGTGCCGTCAGGAGCATCCAGAGTCAGGGTGGCAGGCGGGTTGAGCTGTGCGAAAGTCGACGGTACAACCGCCAACATAAACAGGCAAAGTATCGCGTTGGATTTCATGGCCATCCTCCTTGTTTTTTGATCGTGGCTTTGGATAGTATCGGAGTTGAGCGAAGCGGTCTCACACACGGCCGGGTTGCGGAGATCGCTGCGCGCATTTCCGTCACTATCTCTCGGCCCTGCGCTGGATAGGTTTCTACCCAAAAGGCAGGTTAGTGAGTTGTTCAAGTATAATGAAGATTCTGTGTCTTGTCAATCAAATTGTTGCAGAAAAGTCGAAAACCAGGCGCGCCAGTGTTTCCTTTGTTTTTTTTTTGAGGCATTAGCTCACACGCTTAGAATCCGCCACCGCCATGTCCTGCCGCGAAGCGGGCTCGAGCGTCGGGCTGTCGACGACATGCTTCCACCAGAATGGAATGAGCGCAAGCCCGGCAACGAGGCACAAGATCGGCCAGACGAGGGTTTGCTCGGGAGGCCGCAGCAAAAGCTTGCCGGCGCCAACCAGAGCCAGAAAGAGAGAGAGCGAAGTCAGCACCGTGGCTTTGACCCCGTGCAGGAGCTTTCGGATGGGGATTCGAGTATTCAGGCCCAGGGCAGCCGTCGTTTTCCCCCAGAAACCAACTGGCGCGACGCGCTGGTAGAATTGCTTTAGAAGGGTCTCGTCTGTCGCCGGCGTGAAAAATGTGATGGCGACGGCAACGAACGTCGAGACGGTGGCCATGGCGCTCAAGCGAATCCACTCGACCTCTGTTGCCACCAGCAGAATCGGCGCGACGATGAGCGAAGCCACCATGGCGCCGAGCTCGGAAAAGAGATTGATCCGCTCCCACAGCCAGCGCAAGACCAGAACAGAGCCCATCCCGGCTCCGAAGAGCAGCGAAATAAACCATGCCGTCTGAATGGAACCGAGGTTGGCCATGATGATGAGTGCGATCACCAGGATCAGGATATTCGACAGGCGGGCGGCCAAGACCAGCTCGCGACTGCGCGGCTGGCGCTCGAGCCACTTTTCGCAAATCAACCGCTGGTAGATGTCGTTGCTCCAGTAGCTTGCCCCCCAGTTGAGATGTGTGTCGATGGTCGAGGCGAGGGCAGCCAGAAGGGCCGTGAGCATGAGTCCGCGCACGCCCACCGGCAGCAGATCCTGAATGCCGGTCACAAACGTAATCTCGCGCCCAGCGGCAAATTGCGCGCCCAGTGCCACCTCCTGAGTAAAAGGATAGAGCACAAGCAGACTCACCCCGATGACCAGCCAGATCAAGCTGCGCGCGAGAATCTGCAGCCAGGCGAAAATGACACCGGCAACGCGGGCGTCGCGGTCCGTAGCGCACGCCATGGAGCGCTGCGCCAGGTAGCCCGTGCCATCGCTATTCATCTGAAAGAACCACTGTAGTCCGATGATGATCAAGAATGGCATGATTGCCTCGCCCCCGGTCGGGGTAAACGAGAGCATCTTCTCTGCCGCCCCCGTGCCGTAAAGTTCCACCACCCGGTCCGGCAAATTCGCCAGTCCGCCGACGTGGTCGACGACCAAGAACGCGTAGACCAGCGTCCCGATCATGGCCAGGCTGAACTGCATGACGTCTGTCGCCACGACGCTGCGCAACCCACCTGTAGTCGAGTAGAGGGCAGTAAAGCCCAGAATGGCCAGAATGCTGATCAAGTTGTTGGTGGTGTTGGTCGCCACATCCAGACCGGTGACACTTTCCCCCAGGGTCAATCCGGTCCAAAGGGTCAAGTTGAGGAAGAGATGGTAAACGCCACCCGGGAGCCATAGATCCCAGGGCAGAAAGATCTCCGCAATGCGCATGGCAGCGACGAGAACCATCGCCATCACGACGCAGTTGATGACCGTGCCGTAGTATACCGCCTTCAACGCGCGCAATATGAGGACGCCTCTTCCGCTGTAGCGTATCTCGGTCAGCTCAGCGTCGGTCAGCACCCCGGCCCGGCGCCAGCCAATGGAGAAGATGAACCCCATCATCAGGAAGGCGATGCCGTAAATCCACAGCCGCCAGACCAGGAAAATGCCGCCGGTGGCGATCAGGCCGGTGACCAGCAGCGGCGTGTCGGCCGCGAATTGCGTCGCTGCCATACTGAAGCCAGCCCGCCAGCCGGTCAGGGTTTTGCCGGCGAGAAAATACTCTTGCAGGCTTTCCGAAGCTTTCTTGCGTGAACGCAGACCGGAGGAGATGGCGTAGATGACGAAGGCGAGGACAATCAGAAAATCAATCATAATTTCATTTCCTTTTATCTGGACTACAAGCCGACAACACCTCTTTTTTAGCAAAGGTTTGACGCTTCATCTTGTCATTGATGAACAAACCTTCATATCCAGGACTCATCTTATTCGTGCCAATTCGTGGACATTCGTGGCTGAATCAATTATTGGGTTGCCGCCCAAAACCGGCGCTGGGTCAATCCCTTTTGATCCTTTGCACCTCAGGCAAAAACAATCCAGAGCACAGCAATGATTGCAGCAAGCGCGACTGAAAGCAAAATGCTGTTTCGTTTCTCGCTTTTCAGTACGCTTACAGACGCACGCCTCGAAATGTCTTCAGGGGTAAGTCCTGTGCCAGCGTATGTGATTCCCTGAAGTTGTTCTTTCTTCGGGGCCGCGGTCAGATAACTCGTGACGACGAGGACCAGGGTGCAGACAGCAAACAGAAGCACCGCGTAATGAAGGAAATTAATTTCGGCAATCCAGGCCCACAGAGTACCATCAGGCAGGCCAGATTTGTCGGTGCCGTTCATCAGCTCGAGCACCAGCCGCAGCCCACCCAGCACAAATCCTGTGATGAGCGAGGTGATGGCGCCCGTTCCATTTAGACGCGACATGAAAAGGCCCAACAAAAAGCAGGCAGCAATGGCAGGGGCAATGTAGGCCTGCACACTTTGAAGATAGATGTAAAGTTGCGACGAAATATATTTCATCAACGGGATCCACAGCAGCCCCAGGATCACCATCACGGAGGTGGCAATTCGCCCGACATTCACAAGATGACGCTCGCTCACATCCGGCTTCAACTTCTTATAAAAGTCCCATGTAATCAAAGTAGAGCATGAGTTGAAAACCGAGCTCAACGAACTCATCAACGCCGCCAGCAGGCCCGCGATGACCAGCCCTTTGAGCCCCATAGGCAGGATACGGGTGACGAGCGCCGGAAATGCCCGGTCCGCTGTTGCGCCACGAATATCGCTAAAAAGCGCTGCAGCGATGACTCCTGGCAGAACAAAAATAAACACCGGCAGAATCTTGAGAAATCCGGCAAAAATGGTGCCTTTCTGCGCCTCTTCTTGATTGCGGGCGGCCAGGACACGTTGCACAATGAACTGGTCCGTGCACCAGTACCAGACGCCAAGAATCGGTGCGCCAAAGACGGCCAGAAAGTAAGCGGAAATAACAAGAATATCAACAGAGGCGATTTGAGCCATGCAAGCCTCTCCTCTTTTTGCATGTCACACAATCAAAATGTAACGATCTCTTCAAGCAAATACTGCACCGCCAGGTCGGTCAGATTCCACAGTTGGATGTCTGAGCTGGTGGCATAGCGCGCTGCCCGAAGCTTTCTATCTGCGATCCGGTAGGTCCACAGCTCGTTGTGCTCGAGTCCCGATGATTCGACCGCGGCTGTGGTTTTCTCCAGTACAGCCTGCAATTCCTGAACGTACGGTTCCAAACGAGCGTTTTTGATGCGCCCGTGAGAATCGAACGCCGCTGCGATTTGTCTGGCCAATCCTAACAGAAGCAAATTGACTTCACGCCCCCAAATGGTCCGCGGTGAATGATATGGGTCGCGTCGGTAGCTTTCCCGGACCTCGGAAGAGGCATAAGTGTCACTCGCAGCCACGGGACCCACGCCTTCTACATACAAGCCAACCGGATAGGGAATGAGAAATATCCGGAGCCACTTCAAAACTTCTTCCGGGGCCAGATTGCCTGCCAGGATTTCGTTGGTGAAATCTGCAAGAAATAACCAGGTACTGTAGTCTGTGTTTGCCACAGGAATTGGCTGCCCCTCCGCATCCAGAGAGATGGCCAGGAAGTCAATGTCTTGTTGACCGATTTTTGTAGTGGAAATCATCTTCTCCCAATAAATGCGCTCTTCGTCGGGTAAAGAAGCCAATTTGGCCCGCACGCGGCGTTCAACCTCTTTTGAGGACAGATGCACTTCGAAATGTCGTCCGGCATTCCGCCAGGCTGCGATTGCCCGGCGTATTTTGTCTGGGTTCTGTGCCAATTCGCTGAGTTCTCTCTCGTGCACGTTCGGTGCGGCACGCGCGGGACTCTCAATTGCGATGCCAAGCTCGTGCAAAACAGCGAATATTGTTTCAACGGATTCAAGCGCTTTCGGAACCCAGGCCACATTGATATCCAAAGCGTACCGGCCATTGGCGTAGCCAGGTGGGCTGTCCCGCCAGCTTCCCGCGAACCAGCGTGCTTCATCCCTCCCGGGAAAGCTCACCAAATTCGTGGCAACTGGATCTTCGGCATAGCGACGCGCGAGGCTCCAGGCGTAAACGAGATTGCGCATCAACAACTCGAGCCGGGATGTTTTCCCCTCATCGCTGGCCGGGGCCAGCATGAACTCTTTCTTGCGGCCATTTGGGATATCCGGTCTGGCAAGATAGCGTGCGACCAGAACCGGCAACTGGAAGTCATCGTCGACCATGAGGTAGTTTTCTCTTGCTGCCTGCAAGTTTGTGAGCACCTTCTCGGCCCGGGCAAGCGTTCTTTCCACCTCAGCGTCATTTTTCTGAGCCTTCTGTCGAAGGAAGTCTGCAATGAATCTGTTGTATTCCCTGGCATTCTCTCGAATCGCCTGACCGCCGAGACTCTCCTCATGGCTGACCTCTCCGTTGGCAGACAATTTCCTCAGCACACTTGCGATGACATGTTCGAGCATGGCGGGCGACCAAATGGGTTCCATCATCAGTGCCGACATCATCATGTCGCGGCCGAAATAAGTGGCGAAGTTGGGCAATCCTGCCATGAGCTTCTCCTGGAAACTCAAAAGCTCCACACTCCTGACCTGGCGCTGCAACCGTTCGAAACGAAGCAGCTTTTCCCTTGTCGCTGCACGCAGTTGTGCTGACCCTGAGGCATTGAGCAAGGCGTCGTGTTCAACTTTAGCGCGTTCATAATACTGCAGGAACTCCCGGTCGAAGATGTCATGGCGTCCAAGGGGAGTCAGGGTGGGAGAATCCGTTCCGACTCTTATGGTAAATTGAAGTGGCTGATGGCGAATGGAACGAATGGATATTTCATCCTTCACAGCATGGATGACCGCCTGATTGCGGTCAACGCTTAGCTCTAGAGACAAGTGATTTTTCCCGTCGAGAGTAGGCTGCGCAACAACGACTTTGGTTTTTGATGCCTGTTCCAGAAGACTCACCTGTGGAACCAGTCTCGAGCCTAGCTCTTGGCTGTCCTTCGCTCCCAGCAATGAAAGATGTCGCTGTCGCACGTTTGCTGGTAGTTTCTCAATGGACGTGATCAAGTCAAGGAGCTCTTGCTCAATATAGGGTCCGGCGCCATAGGCTAGCTTGTGCCGTTGATGATATTGGAACTCTCGTTCCTTGCGCATCGAGCACAAAAGAAAAAAACCGATGTCAAGCGCCCGGGCTTCTGAGACCAGCGAGTACTGGACAAAACGATTTTGGCTTCCAGAAGAAACCAGCGCACCCGCGGAGCCCCACGCCAGCCTTGCCGGCTTCCCTGACGTGTCACGAACCGTAAAAGAGATGCTTTCGTTTGCTGCGTCGGCCCAGATGTTGACGACGCGACCTGAAGTCTGGTAGATGGCGATCTGAAACGTGTTTCCTGCGGAATCCCTGAAGAAGCGCGTGGTGTAATCCCGATAGGTTGATGGATCATCTAGCTCTGTTTGAGGAAATTCCAGGAGGGGAGAAACCTCTTGCGGTAGAGCGAATGCCTGAGCACCCGTCAGGACGCCCAAGACCGCAGCCCATTGCAGGGTCAGGGTCTTCAGAACATGTGATTTGGTTTTCGGAAAGAGTAAGCCCTCGCCCTTTCGATTACCTGCGTTCTTGACTTCTACTGACACGTCCAGGCTTTCGTGTATGCCAATTCTTTCAGCACAGAGTTGGAGATACTGTATACTCGAATTTAATCTGCTCAGGTCGAACAATACTGACGGTACGACAGGGAATCGACATGAAAATGTGAGCCGGGGCGGCTGAAGCGTTTGCCCGCCCCCGGCTCACACCAAGAACTAAGAGGGGACCCGTGCCTTCTTTGGTCGCTTTAGAGGTCGTAACCGACCGAGAATTTCACCGAGCGGCCGAAGATCGGGCGACCGTTCGGTGCCGTGGGGCTACGGGGGTCGCCTTCGGTGAGCGCATCGGAGTCGGTCAAATTGTCGACATGGAGGTTGAAGAAGAGTCCAGTTTGTGTCGACACTGTGACACCCGCGTCGATCTTCTCATAGCTATCTAATTCGACGACGTTGTCATTACCCGAGAAGCGTTTGCCTACGAGGCGTACGGCACCGTAGATGTTGACGTTGAAATTATCGCCAGCGATATTATAGTTCGGCGCCAACCGGATCTGCCAGTCGGGCTGGCGTAGAACCGAATTTCCTTCGAGCGCTGGATCATCGGACTCCGTGATCTCCGTGCTTTGAACAGTGGCGATGCCCCGCACAGTCAGGTCGCCGACGAAAAGTGCGCCATCCAGTTCGACGCCGAAGGATTCAGTCTTGAACCGTCGGGGATCGAATCCGCCGCCGACGAGACTTTCGAATGCGTCGTAATCGCTGAAGTAGCCGGTCGCGAACAGGCTGAAAAGTTTCCTGGGGGCATACTTGACGCCGACTTCAAACTGTCTGACATTGTTTGTGCTGCGATCGTTCTCCCGGATATTGTCGAAGTGAGGAAACACAAATCCGTCCGAGAAGCGGCCAAACACCCCGAGGTCTTCGCTAAGGTCGTAGTTTATGGCACCTGTAAACGCCCATTCATCGTCATCGATGGAGACGGACAGATCACGCGTACCATCCGGGAAACCAGGACCGGTATCCAGAACATACTCGAGCTCTATCCGTTCGCGGCGAAGCCCCAGGTCGATGCGAAGGTCAGGTGTCGCCTGCCATGATTCTCCTGCGTAGAAGGCAATCACCCTCGCATCGCCAGCCGATTGCAGTCCGAACGCCCAGCATCCAGAATTGGAACCTGCACCCTGCAAATCGGCGCAAGTAATACTGCTTTCCAGGAAATCGCCATTTGAGACGTTATGAACGGGTGTGAAGTTACCAAGCGTCCAGAAATCCTCCGCCGACCACCACGCCTGGTAAGAACCTATCGTGATGTTGTGTTTCCGCCAGCTTCTGGTAAGACTGATGTCGTTGGTGAAAGATTCAAGATCCTTCAACACAACCCAATGACCGTAGTTCTGGACAAAATCAGAACTCTTGAGCTCCTCTCCGCTCCGCGTTGCAACCGGACTTGTTAGCCCAAGAGCGGACACTCGTACCGGATTGCCATCCGGCACGAAACCGAAGGTGGGCGCTTCACCCTTGGTGTAGGAGAGGTTGTCGCGGACAGTCCAGCCAGCGCCCAAATCAAAGTCTGCGTTGATACCGCTGATGGTACCGTCCCAGCCGCGTCCTCTGGAGAAGTCGAAAATCTCGGTTTCACCCTGGGCGTTGACTTGCAGTTCGCGAAAACGTGTCGCGTTGCCCAGTTGTGCAAAGTCGCCAAGGTCGTTACCGGTATTGAGGGCCATTGGCAGGACCCACTGGCCGTGGTCGTCGGTGACCCGGGTGAAGGCGTTGATTACGCCGTCATCCAATATCTTGGTGATCTGCAGCGTGAATTGCTGCCCTCTCTCGGCATTATATTGCGCCTCACGGACACCCGGCGAGGTCTGTGCGTAACCGCCGACCATGTAGTAGAGACCCTCGGTCACCTGGCCGCTGACAACGGCATCGACGCGCTGAAGGTTATAGTCCGAGGTCGAATACTTCACCCGCGCCCTGGTTTCATCACTGCCGCGCAGCAAAGTAAAATTCATGGTCACACCCGGTTCACCGTTCGAAAAGACGGCGTTCGGGCCGCCGCGAAGCGCCTCGGCCCCGGCGACGGTTTCGTCGACACGAAATATCGAGCTCTGTTCGAAGAATGATAGCATTTCCGTGCCGTAAATCGGCGCACCATTGATGGACATCGTCACGAACGGCGCGTCGCCACCGCCCGGAAGCCCGCGCACGTCAATGTTCGCTCCGGCAACCCCACCCGAGCTTTCTGACCAGACGCCGGGAACCAATTCCAGTAAATTAGCCGTGCTGCTGGGCGAAAACTGGCGGATATCTGCTACCTCTATCGTCGTGACAGCAAAGCTTGCTTCACGCTTGCTCGTTCCCGCCCCTCCGGGTGTACCCGAGACCACAATTGCATCCATGCTCAAAATATCAGTGGCAAGAGTGAAATCCTGAGTCACCGTTTCATCCGCGCTCACGGCCACCTCCGCGCTCACGGTCCTAAATCCGATCATCCGTGCTATCAGAGTATAGCTGCCGGGAGGAACGTTGGTGATTTCGTAGCTGCCATTGTCGTCCGCAGCATCTCCCATGCCGGTTCCTTCAATATAGACTTGAACGAAGGGCACAACTTTACCTGCCGCATCGAGTGCGCGGCCCTTGATGCTGCCGCCAGCAGGAGGAGGTGGTGCCGGTTCAACTTCACGAGGCTTCAGTACAACGGTCCGCAGGCCAACTTTCTTGTATGCAAGTGGGCTTGTCCCGAGCACTTGCGAGAGAGCCTCCTGAAAACTGTTGGAGTTTTCTACCAGCTTCGGGGCCGTTCGTCCCTGTACCACGGCGTCATCATAAACGATGTGAACATTATAATCCGCTTCTAATTTCGCCAGCGCATCCGCAAGAGAGACGAAATGCTGGCGGGGCTGGTTCAGCATCTGGCTGTCCATAACTTTGGTTGATGCCATTTGCTGGCCATAGCCATCAACAGCAAACATGCCGACCAAACCGAGCAACAAGAATGTAATCAACGGTCGCATAAAAACACCCTCCTTCCGAAAGTGTGTGGTTAAGGTTGGGGGTTAATTCTGTTTCCCCGGTTGCTTCCAGAATTTCTTATTTGTTGCGCTGCGAACCGAAAGTGATGATTTGGCCGTTGCGGCGAACGCTGACCTGCAAGGCTTCCGCCAACGCATCCGTTACAACGACAAGATTTTGATTCTCGATCGAGCCTGACAGGGTTCGCTCGAGCAGGTGCTGGTCCAGAACCTGTACATCGACGCCGTAAGTCTCCTCGAGTCGCTGCACAATCTCTTCAAACGGCGTATGCACCAGGATGAGATGAGTTCGCCACCACGTCATGTAAGGTTCCACCGCAACCTTCATCGGTTTCAACTGGTGGCTGCCTTTGCGAATATGCAACAAGTGACCCGGGTCGAGCACCACCTGTTTTTTCGATTCGGAGAAGCGGACAGTCGTGGTATCCGCAGCCCTGACACTGACCCGCCCGTCGGTGACGACCACACGAGTCCCACTTCCGCGCTCATAAACGGCGAACTCGGTTCCAACCACCGATACCGTGCCATCGACCGTGCGAATCATGAACTTCTTGTCTGGATCGTGGCGCGGCGTCACCTCGAAATAGGCTTCTCCTTCCAGCTCGAATATGTTTGCCGTGGCAGCGCTCCCGGGCGTCGGATAGCGCAGGGTGGACTTGGCATTCAAAATGATCCGAGTCTCATCCGGAAACGTGACCGTTGCGCGCTGACCGAACTCCGTTGTCAATACCTGATAATCCTGTGTCTCCTGTGGCTGGCCAGAATCCAGAATAGCACTATATTTGACGAGCATGAACAACAGGAACGCTGCCACTGCAAACGCACCAGACCGGAGCCAGGAAGACCGGCCAGAATGGTGAGTATAGCTGCCCAGCGGTACCCTATGGACACTTTTGCTGGCCTCCTTGCGCGCTTGTTGCAAGCCCACTCGTTGCAGCAGCTTCGGCCACTCGATTTCAACGTCAGGTGGGTGGGCGGGTTGAACCTGCACCATCTGCCACAGGTTGAGCGCTTGCCTATAGAGCATTTGATGCTCCTTGTCTTCCTCCAGCCAGGTCTGCCACCGTTTCATTTCCTCTGGAGAGGCCTCTTGCGCAAGCCAGCGTTGAAAAGTTTCGTCCGACAAAAGCGTGGTCATCGTGTCCATATGATTATTTTACAATTCTCGAGTGGTGACGAATTTTCTGAATTGATCCAAACTGTGAAAGGTCTCTATCTGTAAAGAGACGGAAATTGTGAAAATGTAATGGTCTTGGCGAAGTTTATTTTGGGGGGAGACATAATTCTACTGTTCTCGCGCAACCAGGAATCTGACTGTGCACCAATCGTAGAGTTTTGGGAAACAATTGGTTACACCGCAGTCCCTTGCCCCAAAAGATTTCTCGCATTCGCACGAAATGACAGGCACAGGGGCCTTTTTAGACAGCCCCTTTGGCGTCCTGGCCGGCACCTGGGTCTCAAATACACGGTCAGAAACCGCTAGGCGCTTGGCGCCAGACATCGACAAAGTATTGTCGATAATTTTCTTGGGTCGATCGTTTGCTGAGAAAACCGTCATTTTGAGCTTCGCTCGTCATTTGCTGTCATTT
>JBHHXT010000131.1:0-12866 GCA_046757165.1 bacterium
TTATCCCGTTAAGTTATTGCATAATCAAGCGATTAATGAATATTTGCCAATCTCTCGTGAATAATCCAGGTTAGAGCTTAGTACCTGAAAAGTTATTTTCTGTCATTTTTTGGCAAGAAATGAAAGTTAAATCCCAAAAGATAAAGGTTTTACGCAAAGACGCGAAGGCGCAAAGGGATCGCAGAGAAAAACCTTTGCGTGTTCTTTGCGCCTTTGCGTTCGCTTTTAGTTTTCTTTTTTTGGTTCCGGTTTATCCGGCTTAGGATTTCGAATTTCCGGCTTGTCCGGGTTAGTTAGTTTGGGGTGTTCACGCTTTAGCGCGTTTTTCCCCTGCCCCCCAGCAAGCTGAAGCTTGAACACCGGCCCCCCCCGGTCCGGAATCGTTCAATTCAGGAAAGAATCCTTTTGGTTCCGGCTTGTTCGGCTTAAGTTAGTGATTATTTGAGCTAAGGTAGAGACATTATGCCATGCTTGTCAAGTGAAAGTTGTCGCGTCCGGCGATTTTTCTCATCTCTGTACTCCCAATTGTAAGTTTGCCGTAAAGACGATGTAAAAGTTACCCCCGGGCTTCAGCCAGATCTGCCGGGCTCAGGCAGGTCTTAGCCTCGGGATGGAGCATTTGTACACCTGAATCACGTTAGGTACAATCCTTGCCGATACCAGGGCAGAGTTGGGGATGAGTGAACAAGCCTTATTAACGATCAGGAGAGTCGAGTTATGCTCAACGACAACAGCGGTCTGGTGAAATTGATTCTGTCGATTTTACTTTTCCCGACCTTCTTTCAGGAAGCCTTTCTCTGGTTTGCCTGGGGCTCGGAGGACCCGTCCTGGATGATGGTGAGCAAACGGCTGTTTCTGCTTCTGCCAGTCGGGGCCATCATCCTGGGATGCTGGATCAGCGTTGCCTGTCTCTTGACGGTCATCATCCGGCCCAACCGGCAGGAGTATATCAAAAGCGTTTTCCTGACCTGGTGGGATTTGGGCAAGTCCATTGCTTCCTTCTGGGGAGGGATTTTTAAGTTCATCTTCAATTTATTTGCGGCCCTGGTAGGCCTAGTGAAAGTCGCCCTGCTCGCGTTGTGGTCCTTGGTTCAGGAATTGATTTTCATGCCGTTCCGGTTGTTGGCGAACGTCGGGCGCAACATTGCCACCTCGCCCATTCCGTGGATCGCGGTGATTCTCACCCTGTTCTGGTGCTTGATCGAAGCGGTCATCTTCACTTACGTCACCACGCCGTTGGTGGTGGACACGTTCTCGAACATCACCGGCGACAACCTGACGGAAAACATGATCCGCATTCCGCTCTTTATTTTTCTGCTCTTCATCGTTCTGGGCAGCTATGCCGTGCTTTCGACTTTTGTCGACGCCGTGAACAAAAAGAGCGTTGCCGCCATTGCCGGGATCGGCGTGGTCGAAATCATTGTCCTGCTTGTGGAAGTCGTCTTTCTCTACCGGGAGTTCGTGGACGCGCTTGTGCCCTGGTTTGCGCAGTACTCGGAGAATTTCGAGCTGGGCGTGTTCTGGACGCTGGCGATTTCCACATTCGTGTGGTTCGGGATTCGCAGCTTGTCATGGTTTCTGTTCGCCTCACACGGCACGCCGACCATCATGACGGTGATTCAGGGCAGAGGGCTGGCCCTGGCGGACAAACGCAGTCAGCCGCTGATCGTGTACAAACCTGTTTCGGCTGATTTCATGGCGAAGATCAAGCAGGACATGGCGTGGGTTCAACGAACGGGCGACGACCTGCTGGGGTCATTCGCTCTGCCACCCCTCCAGGTTGTGGCCGCGGCCATCAACTTCTGCATGCTGCTCATTTCGGGTCAGCACCTGTTCAGATTGCCTTTTGTAAGCATGGCCGATTTGCGCGCCGCGACGGAAACGAATACCACCTCCGTCTTCAAGAAAGACCCATCGTCCGTCGACACGGCGCTGCAGGTCCGGCACGTAACCCCAGAAGACGACTATAACCACACAAACCCTAACTTCGGAGAATTGCACAATGTTGAGACGCGATAGACTTTTTGTTGCAGCTATCGTTCTGACAATCTCTGCACTCACAGGCTGCACATTCTTCACTTCAGACGCCAAACCCAAACCACGCCTGACCATGTTCGTCGGTGTGGACATCAGCGGCTCGTTCATGAAAAGCGGCTACTACGAAGATGCGCTCGACTTTCTGGCCCACTATCTTTACGCCCACCTCAACGGCGTCGGCGGCCTGGAAGTGCCGAACGTGTTGTTCGTGAGCTCCATCGGCGGGGCCACGGCCGACGAGCCGAAGACCTTTTACCCGATTCAAACCTTTGAAAACAAATCTGTACAAGAGATTCGCGCAACACTGGTCAAAATCTTCCCCCGCAACATTTTGAATCCATTTACCGACTACAACGCATTTTTCGAACAGTGCGCGTTGATGGTGAAAAACAAGAATCTGGTGCTGCGGCCCATCTCTATCGTCATGCTCAGCGACGGCGTTCCGGACGTCAAGAAGGACGGGGTGACGGATTTCAGAAGCTTGAAACTCAAGCCGCTGGAGAAGCTCGCCCGCAATGTCACAGTGCGCCTCCTTTACACGGACGCCGTCGTGGGCACCAAATGGCAGACAAGAGTCCCCCGACGCCGGGTCAAGGTCTGGACACAGGACGCCGAGGTCATGGTCTCCTGGAAAGACCCGAAAATCTTGCTGCCGGACACGCCCATGGAAGAGCAAACGCATTTCTATGCCTGGATGCAAGACAATGTAGACTTTGGCGTACGCGCCCGCAGAGTCGACTAAGAATCTCCACTCCCCCAAACCCTGAGACAGATGCCACCGTGCTTGTGCGCGGTGGCATCGCCTATTTGTGGCCCTCTCTCGATTTGTGGTGTTACCGCCGAACTTTGCATTTTTTTGCAAGAAGATTAAACCGCAAAGACGCAATGAACGCAAAGGTCAAAATATGATAGATTATTGACTGATTGTTAGAGCCCGTCTCTTAATTAAGATTGGAACCTTTGCGAGTTTTGCGTCTTTGCGGTTCATAATTTTATTGCGGCTTTGCCGCGCTAGGATCAATCAGGTTCAGAGTCCAGTTCACTATTCGCCATTTCAACTGCCTACCAATTCCGCGGCCCATTCGGCAACGGCGCGGCCAATCTCGTCCGGACAATCCTCCTGGAGGTAGTGTTTGCCTTTGCCGACAAAAACAGTTTTGAGATTCTTGAACTGGCTCTCGATTCCTGCGACATCCCTTTCTTTGAGAATCGCGCCAGGCTTGGCCCAGAGCAAAAGCTTCGGCACCTCCGAATGCTCGAGCCACTCGTAGTAGCTGGCGATGATTTTCTCATTTCTTTCAGGATGACCCTCTATCGGAATCTCATTTGGCCAGGCAAAGACCGGTTTTCTGCTTTTCTCATCGAGAAACGGCTGCCGGTAGGCGGTCATTTCGGCGCTGGTCAGTTTTCGTACCGTGAACATCCTGAGAACCTTTTCCACAAAGAAATTCTTCTGCACAATCATCTTATGTCCCTTGACCGGATGACGGAAACGTTTGAAAATGAACCTCTCCACGACATTGAGCTGCTTCCAGGTGTAAATTGGCCGCAGCAGCGCTTCCATGAAAGCGAGACCTCTGACATTTCCTGGATTTCGATGCGCATAGTAGAACCCCAGCGCTGATCCCCAGTCGTGAATCACAAGAATCAAGTTTTTCAGGCCAAGTTTTTCGATAAACTCATCTAGATGGGCAGAATGGTCTTGAAATGTATAGTCGATGTCCGGTTTGTCGGACTTCCCCATGCCGATCAGGTCAGGCGCAATGGCCCGGCCCAGCGGAATGAGGTGCGGAATCACGTTACGCCAGAGATAGCTGGAGGTCGGGTTGCCGTGCAGAAACAAGAACGGCGCGCCCTCGCCCTCATCGATGTAGTGCATCTTCGAGCCCTTGACTGTGACGTACCTGGACTGATAAGGAAAATCAGGTGAAATCATGCTTCTCTCCTGACCTGGAATGAGAAAATAAAAGCTAAACGCAAAGTTCGCAAAGTTTACGCAAAGAGCGCCAAGAAAAACAACTTGCAGGACTTCAAGGATAATACTACAAAAGAATCATCCAAAAGCAAGAAGTTCTTACCCCGGAATGTAATGGGTCAGTTACGGTGAGAGTAGCGCAGGCATCCTGCCTGCAGTCTGGAAGACTGCATTACATTTTCCACCCGCAACTGACCGATTACCCCGGAATGAATGTCCCCCATTTTTTGGGGACAGCCAATTCAAGACCAGATCCAACATCCCGCCTTTGCGGGACAACCGTGTTCTCGTTCCAAATCCGCTACACAGTTGCAAACTGTGTAGGATCACTTTTTCTCCATTCTTGAGCCTCCGCCCGGCTCACGCCAGAAGCCCGCTTCGTTTTCCCTCAAGTTCAAATCCGGCCGTCCGATAACGATTGTTAACAAAAAGAAAAGGATGTTGTGAAATGATAAGAGCTTCTTCTTCCTCGCTGCTTGTTCTCATCACCTTCTTTCTCACAAACAATCTCGGGGCTCAGCTCAGCGCACCACAGGTTGAAAGCGTCTATGGCGGGCGCGTGAATGCAATAACTGGCTACGCACTCAACGCCGACACCAGTCGCATATTCATCGCCACGGAAAGCGCCAATTCGATCTTTTATGCCGATGTCCACGCCACTGGCTCGCCGCCGGTTTTCGGCAAATTCACGGTCCTGCCGGGTGTGGACGCAACCGCCGGTTATGGCGCCAACATTCGTCACCTCGCCGTTCACGATTCTTCAGGAACGGTCTTCTTCATTCATGACAGCGGTCTTCTGAGCACGCACCCTGCCGCAACAACTGTCACTACGGTGCAGGCCGGGACTTTCTCTGCACTCTTGATCAAAGAGTCCACCCTGTTTTTTGTAACTGGCGGCCAGTTTTATTTCGGCACCCTGGATAATGCCGGCGTGTTCACGAACGGTTCCGGCTCGCCTGTCTCAGTGGCGGGACTTGGCGGACAGATGACGCTGTGGATCCACCCACTGGACAGCACGGTTTGTGTCTTTACCGAAGGCAACACTCCAACCCTGTACAACTCAGGCGAACCGTACGACCAAATCGATCATGCGACCGTATTTTCTGATATTTCCCCTTCGACGCTGGACCCGGCCAATCAGTGGCGCGCCTTCGGCATCGCTCCGGACGGCCGGTTTTTCATCGCCGGCAGCGACCATGCGGGCAAACACGTCGCGTACTCTGATGATCTGGTCACCTGGAGCTCCTATTCCACGGGCATCAGCGGCATTTCTGCAGACAATTTGGCTTTCTCGGGGGATTCGCTTTCGTACCATGTCTATTTCGCCAAAGGCTACAATACAAACAACGGCCTGTCAGGAAGCTGGAGCGAATTCGGCCAGCCGGGAGGTTGGGAAACACACCCGAACGACGGGGCCGTGTTTGCAGACCCTCTGAACCCTGCCATCGTTTACATGACCACGGACCAGGGCATCGGCGCCTCTTATGACCACGGGGCCTCCATCTTCGAAATCGACGACGGCGTCGAAGCCGTGCAGGTGCGCGGATTCGACATGAGCGAAGACAAAAACGTTGGCTGGCTGGCCTCCAAATCCGGCATCCGCAAGGTGAGCAATTACCAGAGCTCCCCCTCCTGGACAAACGCCATCTTTCCAAATTCGGATGGCTCGCCGTACTACTCCGTTGAGATGGTCCCCGGCGACACCAGCTCGGTGTACGTCGGGAATGTGCGTGTCTACAAAACGCACAACGATGGCAACCACTGGATGCAGGTCCTCACGCCAGAGCAGGCGCCCTACAACTTCCCCAACGTTGGGACAAAGGCCCTGGCCATCGAAGTGTGCGAATATGACAGCAACATCGTCTTCGCCGGTTTCGAAATTCAAGGCCCGGACCATGGCGGGTTATTCTATTCAACCGACGCCGGTGCCTCCTGGGATCAGATGCTCCTCGAAGCGAGTTCAACCGGACAGGATGTGGATGTCTTCGATATCGTCTTCAACCTCGAGGGCTCGGACACCGTCGCTTATGTCGGCGTCGAGTACGACCTCGACAGTCCTCAGGGTCGCAGCGTCTACAAGCTCACCAAGAGCGGTGGTGTCTGGAGCGCGGCGCAGGACATGAATGGCAGTACCACCAGCACCGGCAGTGTCATTGTCGTCACCATCCGCGATATCGAAGTCTCCACCAGCGGGGATACCATCTTTGCCTGCGGAACCGACGCCGGCATCAACCACCCGGTCGCCTATTTCAAACCGCTCACTGCAACCGGTCTCTGGACGCCGTTTACCACCAGCGGCTTTCCGACCGGCGGCAAAGAAGCCATGGCCATTACCATCGGCAAGGATACGGTCTACTGCGCCGTAGACCATGAAATATATGTTTACCCCGTCAGCGCCTCTTCCTGGATGCTCGGATACGCTTACCCGGTGGGCCAACGCATCAACTTCTTGTATTTTGATGACCTTCTTGTCGGAACCGAAACTGGACTCTATGGCCACCTGGGCACTGGCGGGGTAACAAATGTGGACGCTTCGAACCCGGCTGTGCCGGGCAATTTGGTCCTGCATCAAAACTATCCGAACCCGTTCAACCCGTCAACTGTCATCACCTATAAGCTGTCGGCAGATTCCAGGGTTACTCTCAGCGTCTACAATCTGCTTGGCGAGCAGGTGGCCACTTTAGTGGACGAGTTTAGACCGGCGGGAGCCCACGCGCTGCGCTTCGACGCGTCAGGATTGCCAAATGGCGTCTATTTCTACACGATTTCTGCCGGCCAGTTCAAAGCGACACGGAAGATGCTGCTGGTACGTTGAAATTAACGCGCTTAATGGGAGTCTGGTAACTTTGGAGAATTGAGTCATGAACAAGACCCCGGCGTGGATCATCGGCTGAAAAAAACCTGGATGAGGTGAGGTACATATTCTCTACGGGCCGCCTGATGACATTGAATATATTCCCCGGGTGAGCTCAACTTTGAGTAAGGGTTCTTCTATGAAGTCAGTTGAGATTTGGCTATATCACAGGCCATCCGGCAGCAGGGAGATTCCCAATGTGTTCAGGTCGGCCTAGCCAGGCATGATGAAATTTGTGTTTGTGGATAATGTATCTAATAGCTTACAGAATAACAACATGCCTCGTGAATTGGCAAAAACTTCTCGACGTTCATCGAAATCCACTTCGTGAACTTCGTGGTTTACTACTTTTCAGACGCCACACTTATTCTCGATTATGAGCACTTTGCCCTGTCCACCTTATTCAGCC
Organism: bacterium; assembly: GCA_046757165.1. Taxonomy (GTDB): domain Bacteria; phylum Zhuqueibacterota; class Zhuqueibacteria; order Oceanimicrobiales; family Oceanimicrobiaceae; genus JBHHXT01. The sequence goes on from JBHHXT010000131.1 coordinate 7,276, forward strand.
CCCAAATTCGCCCGCAACCATTTCTCCACCTCCTCCGGGTTCATTCCTTTGCGCCGGCTGTAGTCATCAACCTGATCCCGGCCGATCTTGCCGACCGAAAAATACTTCGCCTGCGGATGTGCAAAATAAAACCCGCACACCGAAGCCGCCGGGTGCATGGCAAACGTCTCGGTTAGCGCGATGCCGGTGTTTTTCTCGACCCCGAGCAGATCGAACAAAAGCCGTTTCTCGGTGTGGTCCGGGCACGCGGGGTAGCCGGGTGCCGGGCGTATGCCGCGGTAGCGCTCTTTGATCAGATCATCGTTGCTCAACGCCTCCTCTTGTGCATAGGCCCAGCATTGCGTGCGGACTTTTGCATGCAGGAGCTCTGCAAACGCCTCCGCCAGCCGGTCAGCCAGCGCTTTGAGCATGATGGCGTTGTAGTCATCGTGCTCCTTTTCAAAACGGGAGAGCTGGGGCTCCATGCCGAGGCCGGCCGTGACGGCGAAGGCACCGAGGTAATCCTTGATGCCGCTGTCCTTTGGCGCGATGTAGTCTGCCAGCGCCTGGTTCGGGTTGCCGCCGGTTTTTTTCGTTTGCTGGCGCAGCGTATGGAACGTGGTGAGCACCCGGCTGCGGCTCTCGTCCGAGTAAACTTCGATATCGTCGCCGACTGAGTTTGCCGCGAACAGACCCAGAACACCGTTGGCGGTCAGCAGTTTGTTTTGGACAATCCGATCCAAAAGCTTGTTGGCATCGGCAAACAGCTTGCGCGCTTCTTCACCCACCACCGGGTCTTCCAGGATCGCCGGATACTTTCCGCGCATCTCCCAGGTGATGAAAAATGGCGACCAGTCGATGTACTTGCGAATTTCCTCGAGCGGGTATGCCTGCAAGGCCACCACACCCAGCTTTGGGGGTTGCGCAATCTGGTCCTGGCGCCAGGTGGTCTGCACTTTATTTTGCCGCGCCGCTTGCAGTGAAAGCAGGTGCTTTGCCTCGCTCTTGCGACGATGGTCGGTGCGCACCTGTTCATATTCCTGTCTTATTTCCTCCAAATAGGCCGCGCTTTGACTCTCCGTCACCAGGTGATTGACCGCGGTCACGCCGCGCGAGGCATCGAGAACATGAATCGTCGGGCCGGAGAAGTTTGGCGCGATTTTCACGGCCGTGTGCACGCGTGAGGTCGTGGCGCCGCCGATGAGCAACGGCACCGTGAAGCCGAGGCGCTCCATCTCGCTGGCGTTGTGGACCATTTCATCCAGAGAAGGCGTGATCAAACCGCTGAGACCGATGATATCGACCTCTTTCTCCCGTGCCGTCTGCAGGATTTTCTCACAGGGGACCATCACGCCCAAATCGATGACTTCATAATTGTTGCAGGCCAGGACAACACCGACGATGTTCTTACCGATGTCATGTACATCGCCTTTGACCGTGGCGAGCAGCACCCGGGCGCGGGCGCGAGAATCTTTGCCCTCCGCTTTTTCTTTTTCGATAAACGGAATCAGATAAGCCACCGCCTTCTTCATGACCCGCGCGCTCTTGACCACCTGCGGCAAAAACATCTTGCCCGAACCGAACAGATCTCCGACCACGTTCATGCCGTCCATCAGCGGACCTTCGATAATGGCCAGCGGCCGGGCGTATTTTTGCCGCGCTTGCTCGATGTCCGCTTCGATGTAGTCGACGATGCCCTTGATGAGCGCGTGCTTGATTCTTTCTTCCACGGTGCCGGTTCGCCATTGCGCTTGCTTAGCGGCTACCGCCGGGTCGCCCTTGACTTTATCAGCATAGTCCACCAACCGCTCTGTCGCGTCCAGCCGGCGGTTGAGCAGCACATCTTCAACCAGTTCGAGCAGATCTTTCGGGATGGCTTCGTACACTTCGAGTTGCCCGGCGTTGACAATGCCCATATCCATGCCGGCCTGGACGGCATGGTAGAGAAATGCCGAGTGCATGGCCTCACGCACGGGATTATTGCCCCGGAACGAGAAGGAGATGTTGCTGACGCCCCCGCTCACACTTGCCAGCGGCAGGGACGCCTTGATCCAGCGGGTCGCGTTGATGTAATCCACTGCATAGGTGTTGTGCTCCTCCAGGCCCGTCGCAACCGTCAGGACATTGGGATCGAAGATGATGTCCTGCGGCGGGAAGCCGACTTCATCGACCAGGATTTTGTACGCGCGCTGACAGATTTCGATCTTGCGTTCGAACGTCGTCGCCTGTCCTTTTTCGTCGAAGGCCATCACGATCACTGCCGCACCGTACTGCAAAATCTTCTGCGCCTGCTCTTTGAATTTCGCTTCCCCTTCCTTCAGGCTGATCGAGTTGACCACGCCTTTGCCCTGCAGGCACCGCAGTCCCGCCTCCAGCACGGACCACTTTGACGAGTCGATCATGACGGGCACACGGGCGATGTCTGGTTCGACGCTCAGCAGGTTCAGGAATTTCACCATGACGGCTTCGGAATCGAGCATGCCTTCGTCCATGTTCACATCGATGATCTGTGCACCATTTTCGACTTGCTGCCGCGCGACAGAAAGCGCCTCTTCATAGTTTTCTTCGATGATCAGGCGGGCAAATTTGCGCGAGCCGGCGACGTTGGTGCGCTCGCCGATGTTGACAAAGTTTGTATTCTCGGTCACCACCACGGGTTCGAGCCCACTGAGGCGCAAATACGGCCTGACCTCAGGCGGTTTTCTCGGACCGTACCTGGCGGCCACCTCGGCGATGGCGCGAATATGCTCTGGCGTGGTGCCACAGCACCCGCCCACCAGATTGACAAACCCGCTTTTGATGAAATCTTCAAACGCCGCAGCCATATCTTCCGGGGTCTCGTCGTAGCCGCCGAACTCGTTGGGCAAGCCGGCGTTGGGATACAAACTGGTCCGGACCGGCGCCACACGGGCAAGCTGCTCGATGAAAGGCCGGATCTGTTTGGCGCCCAGCGAACAATTCAACCCAACGCTCAACAAATTGCGCATATGGGAAACCGAAATCCAGAACGCTTCTGTCGTCTGGCCGGAGAGCGTGCGGCCGCTGGCGTCAACGATCGTGCCCGAAATCATCACCGGCAGGCTTCTGCCGTGGCGGGCAAAATATTCCTGGATCGCTACCAATGTCGCTTTCGCATTCAGGGTGTCGAATATGGTTTCCACCAGCAGGATATCCACACCCCCCTCCACCAGACCACGAACCTGTTCTGAATAGGCGGCTACCATTTGCTCAAAGGTGACAGCACGATACCCCGGATCATTCACGTCCGGTGAAAGCGAGAGCGTCTTGTTGGTGGGCCCCATGGCGCCGACGACAAAACGCGGCTTGCCGGGCTGTCTGCGCGTGAACTCAGCCGCCGCCTCTTTGGCGAGCTTCGCGGCCGCAAAGTTGATGTCGTAGACCTTGTGCGCTAAGGCATAATCTTCCTGGGAAACAGGCGTGCCGTTAAAGGTGTTGGTCTCGATGATATCTGCACCTGCCTGCAGGAACGCATGGTGGATGTCCCTAATGATGCCCGGCTGGGTGATGGAAAGCAGATCATTATTTCCTTGCAGCGCGTGAGGATGATCTTTGAATTGCTCGCCGCGGAAATCTTTCTCTGAAAGTTTGTGGCGCTGTATCATCGTGCCCATGGCGCCGTCAAGCACCATAATGCGCCGTTCCAGAATGTCGTTGAGTTTTTTCAAGGTAGCGTCCATGATCCAGTCTGTAAGTGATGGTTAATCTGGCAAAGCCAGAACCAAAAACGGAACACATGACATAGAACCAAACAGGCAAGATGCCTGTGTTGCAACATCTTCGTCCCTCGTGACAGGTGAATATGTAACGCGACGTTCATGTCGCGATAATCCAGCCTCAAAGAGTCTCGACATGAATCTACACGCTAAAGGAAGCATCTAGAGAATATTTTCTTCCCCGAACTCTTCATTTGCAAAGTGTCTGGAAAGCATGACCCTCGAGACAAAAGGTAGCAAAAGTATGGGATGATTTCAAGCGAATAAAGACCGGTTACACTTTATTCATGGTCTTCATTGTCAGTATTCAGCATAAGGAGAGTCAATAAAGGTCCAGGAAATGATCCAACACGGTCTGTGACCGTGTTTTGACGGAACCGTCTACCTTTGCGGCACCGTGCCCACTTTGTTCAGGTTGTTCACGCTTTAGCGCCTGTGTGAAAATGTAACGCAAGCATCTTGCTTGCGAGAATGGCTTGCCAAGAAAACAAGAACTTAGCTTAAATCATGGACCTTTTTTAACAAGCCCGAGGCTTGTTTTGCCATGTTTTCACACAGGCTCTTCAGCGTGTTTCCCCCGACCCCCAGCAAGCTGAAGCTTGTACACCGCCCCCCGGTCAGGAACAGTTCAGTTCAGGAAAAGACCGTTTGGGTTCTGGCTTGTCCGGCTTATGTTGTACAGCCACTCAAGGGGCAATTGGCGAACTCGAGCTATTCAGCCCCCGCCCTGCAAACGAAAACACATGCAAACCGCTCTGTGTGTCGCTGACATAGATGGTACCGGAGGGTGCAAACGGATAGACCCCAAAAGCCCCACCGAACCCTGATCCCCGGCCGGTGGAGGTATCAAACTCCTGTGCAATCGTCGGCGCGGAGGGGTTGGAGACATCGAAAATGCGCAAGCCGGCGTGATAGTATGAGACATAGGCAAACTGGCCGATGACATAAAGGTTGTGCACCGTCGCGTCCGCATCAGCGAATCCGCCGACCTGTTCGGGATTGTCGACATCGCTGATATCCCAGACCGTGAAATCCGACGGCCGGCCGTTCAAGTCAGCCAGCTCATCGCAGATAAACAGAAAGCGCGCGTCCTCAGTTGGCCAGCCGCTATGATGAAAGCTGATGGTCGGAGAATCGATGGCTGCCAGCAGCACCGGATTTGCCGGGTTGGAAACATCGAAGATGTTGGTCGAGCCGAAGGCCCCAAAATCGTACAAGCGCTGCCCGATGACCGCGGCGTCGTGCCCGTCGTTGCCGCCTTTCCACACCAGCGAGGGGTTCACAGGGTCCGGGTTCAGGTCCAGGATACGCAAGGGCTGATTCTGCGTCTGCAGGTACATCAAGCCGTTTTCAGCGATGAAAATGTTATGTGACGAGGCAAATTCCCCCACACGGCGCGGGTTGCGGACGTCAGAGATGTCGACGATGCCTCCCTGACCCACGCCGCCGCCGTCGACGGCGTAAACGTAATGCTGCCAGACCTTGACATCGAAACCTGGCACAGTAGTAAGCTTCGCGACCTGCTCCGGGCTGCGCGGGTTGCTGACATCGATGATGTAGAATCCACTGTTGGGACTCCCGCCGGCGGTAAAGCCGCCGAATCCCACGATGGCGTATTCCTTGCCAGCGCTGTCCACATATCCCCAAACATCCGTCAGGCCGCCGGAGAGCGGCAAATTGGAGAGACGTTGCAAGCTGGGAGACACGTCGTCATCGTCACCCGAGCATGAAAACGTGAGCAGAAACATGGTCAAGAGCAGGAGGGGCAGAGAATGGTTCATGTGCGTTTTCCAGGGTTGATCAGTCACAGGATTGTGGAACACGGATTTACACGGATCTGATTTGGGTAAGAATCAAAAGATTCATGAGCCACACTAT
>JBHHXT010000132.1:0-12810 GCA_046757165.1 bacterium
TGTGGCGGGAAGTCTGAGGAGCCCACGGCAACCAACGAACCCACCATCACTTCGGAAGAGAATGCCGGATGATAGAAGATGCGCTTCAATTTGCCGGGAAGCCGGTAGAGCTTATGATTTACCCACCGTACCAGGACGATGGCCACCAGATGTTGTTTGAAGTGGGAGAGTACTGCAATGACGTGCGGACGTTCTTGCAGACGCATCTAAGATGATGGAATGAAGCCTTTGTGCGTCGTCAGGGAATCGAACCCCGAACCTTGGGCTTAAGAGGCCCCTGCTCTGCCAGTTGAGCTAACGACGCATGCAGAAGTGAGGGTAGAAGGATTCGAACCTTCGGCCAACGGCTTAAAAGGCCGCTGCTCTACCGGCTGAGCTATACCCTCGCACGCCTGTCAAAAATAAAACGGAATATAAACATAATCGTGCTTCGAGTCAACAAAAATATCGTACATCGAAGATTTTGTTGATATTGCGTCCACACGGATCAAAAGACCACACGGGAACGTTTTTCTATTCATCCAGGTTAGTATCTTTATCCACACGCAACGGCATCGTACGATTCTGAAATGAGAAATCTCAATGGCTGAGTCTCACGACCGGGACCCTGAAAAGGACGACCCGGGAGAGGATGAAAACGTGCCAGAGTACGTCCACGTCACCGATGTCCTGGATTTGCACGGCTTCTTCCCTGAGCAAATACCGGAGGTGATCGAGGCGTTCATCGACAACGCGCTCTCCCTGCGGTTGTCGGAGCTGTCCATCATCCACGGCAAAGGCAAAAGCAAACTCAAGTACCTGGTCCGCCGGGAGCTCTCGGGAAATCCGCATGTGGTGGAATTCCGGGATGCGCCACCGGAGCTGGGCGGCTGGGGCAGAACGGTGGTGGTGTTGAAGGAGCCGGAGTGAGGTCGCTGGCCCGGCGGCTCACTGCTGGGGCGCCAGATGTTCCGGCTGGAAAACAATCCTGAGCCGGAGGAGCCGGACCAAAAGGGCTTTTCCTACACTGAATGGTTCCTGCCGGGGGGCGGTGTACAAGCTTCAGCTTGCTGGGGCAGGGGGAAAACACGCTAAAGCGTGAACACCCCTCTGTGGATGTCTGGCGCTAAGCACCCAGTTCTTGCAATGTTTCCTTGAACACGTTGAACGCTGAGCGGCCATATAAACAAAAAACGACTTTTTCCAGCCGGGTCTCGCGCCGCAAGTATTCAATCGCCGCCATCAACATGATCTCCGCACAACGTTCGATAGGAAAGCCAAAGATGCCGGTGCTGATGGCCGGAAACGCGATGCTACGCAGTTGATTGTCGTCGGCCACGGTTAAGCTGCTGAGGGTAGCGTTTCTGAGCTTGGCATCTTCGTCCCCCTCGCCCATGCGTGGCCCGACGGCGTGAATAACATGCCTGGCCGGCAGATTGCCGGCCCCCGTGATCACCGCGCCCCCGACCGGGCAGTGGCCGATGTTGGAGCACTCTTGCTGGATGGATGGCCCGCCTTTGAAACGGATGGCGCCTGCCACACCCCCTCCCAACAAGAGCGCCGAATTGGCGGCGTTGACAATAGCATCAGTGCTCAGGTCGGTGATGTCCCCTTCGGCGAGCTCGAGGGCTTTGTTGTTGATCTGAATCTGCATGGTTGTCCAGAAAGGTATGATGACAATTATGAGGAATTTATTGAAAATAGCAAAGACCGGCACAAAAGTCAATCCGGCTCAACAAGTTATTTTCGGCCGGATTTTTAGGCGCTGACGAGTTCTTTTGTGCCACTTTTTGGTAAGCCCCGACTGTCCTGATTGTATTCCTGAGATGACTGTCGGGGCACGGTTTTTTCGAATTTGGAACTTCGGCTTTAGAACTTCCGATTTGTCCGGGTTGATGATTTGGAATTGCGGATGTCAACCAGGTGGCGCCCCTGTGCGGCATAAAGATCGGGGGCGCTCAAGGCGTGGCCCCGGCACTGATCAGCTCGATCTCATGCAATTTTTCGTACAACCCCCGCTTCGTCAAGGGTTTGGAAATGTAGCCATCGCAGAGCTGCATGAATGCCTTTAGAATCGTGTCGTTATCTGACTTTGCCGAGGCCATCAATATCTTGGTCCCCTCGCCAACTTGCACCCCCTCTTTTTTCTCGATCTCACGAAGCTTTAGAAGGGTCTCGTGGCCATTCATTCTGGGCATCATGATGTCGAGGCAAATCAGATCAAACGGGAGATGCTCCCGGAACGATTTCCGGAAAGCCTTGATGGCTTCCTTTCCGTCTGACGCCGTCTCGCATTCCCCCACGGGTTCGAGATACTTCTTCATCAGGTTGATGCTGGCCAAATCATCATCAACGATTAGTATACGCATCTGTCATGCTCCTTACCAAACTTTGCAGATTCTTTGTAACTTCAGACATCCACTATTATCGGTCACGATGGAGGATTATGAACCCGATTGGCGGAAGTCACGCCTACTTTCGGTTCTCAGGAATCCGCTCACTTCCGGAAGACAGCAGCAGCTCAACCACTCTTCATTTCCCCATAGCCGGTGCGCAGCTTACGTCGCATGAGTTTGTTGGAGGCGGTACGCGGCAGTGTGTCAACGACGACCAGATCATGAATTTTGAACAGAGGATTGAGTGTCCTGGCGATCAGGGCACCCAGCTCCTTTTTCAATTGCTCCTTCTCGAGTTGTGATTCGAGAACAACGAAGACCACCAGTTTTTCCTGGCCTTCACCTTCCGGCTGAACGGCAACAGCAGCGCTTTCGTACACAGCCTCGTGTGTGTCGAGCGCCTCTTCCAGCTCGAGAGAGCTCACCTTGATGCCGCCCAGGTTCATCGTGTCATCCGCCCGGCCCTGTGCCCGGTAGAATCCTTTGTGCAGCCGGGCCATCTGGTCCCCGTGGCGGCGCACGACCTCGCCGTTCGGTCCGGCCGGACAGCCGCTGTAGTAGACGGTCTCGTGGTCCTTGTTGAGAAGCTCCTGTGACAAGCCGATGGCCGGCGGAATCAGGAAAAGCTCCCCCATTTCCCCTTCGACGACGGGACTACCGCCCTCATCCAGGATGACGAAATCGATCCCCAGGGCAGGGGTGGTAAAGGTGGCGGGGGAGGCGGGCTGGACAACGGTGCCCGTAATGTGACCGCCACCGATCTCGGTACCGCCGAGGTACTCGATCACCGGCGCCCGATAGCAGGCACGGCTCATCAGCCACAGGTAGTCTTCGCGGTTGGAGGGCTCACCCGTCGAGCTGAAGACCTTGATCTTGTCCCACTCGGCTTTTTGCAGCAGACCGGAGGTGCGCCAGGCGCGCACCAGCGAGGGCACGACACCGAGCACGGCCACCCGTGCCTGCCGGATAAAGGTCACAAACCCTTCGCCCATGGGCGCGCCCTCGTAGAGCGCCAGGGTTGCGTTGTTGATAAAGGTGGCATAGATCAGCCAGGGCCCCATCATCCAGCCGATGTTGGTCGGCCACGCCACAACGTCTTGCGGTTGGATATCCTGGTGGAAGTGGCCATCCATCGCGCATTTGATCGGCGTCAAATGGGTCCAGGGGATCGCCTTCGGCGTGCCGGTGGTGCCCGAGGAGAACAAAATATTGCTCACGCAGTACGGATCTGCAGCCAAAGACACAAACCCATCGTCTGCTGACAGCAGCTCAGCCCAGCTCAGGTCGTTCTCACGCAAATCCTCGCTAACCCCGGAGTGAGCGCCGGCTGCGGGAATAACGATGGCTGTGGGAGCCGCCGCCGCTTTGACTTTTTCGTACAGCTCAATGGTTCGGCCGGCTCGAACGTAGCTCTCGACGGTTACGATGCCACGGGCGTTGGCGATCTCGAGGCGTTTGCTCACTTCCGTTGGTGAGAAGCTGTCAGCGATGGAGACCACCACGCAGCCGGAGCGCACGATTCCCAGGTAGGCGGCCACACACTCGACGGTCATCGGCATGTAGAGGGCAATCGCCGCGCCGGCCTCAAACCCGTGCTCGCGCAACCCGTTGGCGACCTGGTTGACCAACCGCTCCAGCTCGCCGTAGGTGATGGCGCGGTGCTTTGCGGTCGTTTCCTGGCCTGAAATGATCGCCGGCTTGTCGGCATTGGCGGTAAAACAACTGTCGACGCAATTCAGCTCGGCGCCAGGTAGCCAGCACGGGTTTTTCACCTCATGCTCATCCTCCAGGATACGGCCCGGTGCCTTCTTGAACCGGATCCCCAGGCGCGCAATCACTTTCTGCCAAAAGTCTGCCCGGTTTTGTACCGACCAGCGGTGCAGTTCGGCGTAGCTCTCGAACCCGAGCGCTTTCATAAAGACAGCCAGATTGGAGCGCGCGAGCTGTTCCTTTCCTGGTTGCCAGGCGAGCGGCGGGCCATCTTGCTCTGTGCGGCCGGCGTAGATTCCCCTGAACCGTGCCCAGTGCTGCTCGAACGGCTGCTCCGGTCCGTCGAAGAGCTGCTGCACAAACCGTTGCCATCTGGCGTCCTGCTGCGCGGGATTCGATTTGCGCGCAAAGGGTTTGTTTTTGTCGGTCATGAGTCAGGACTCCATGCGTTAATCTCTCTACAATCCGAATAGGCGTATTTGCGACCTAACAGGATCCAAGGGGCTGTCCCAAAATCCCCGAAATGTCATTCCGATCGAAGGGAGGAATCTGACTGTGCACCAATCGTAGGGTTTTGGACAACAATTGTTTACACCGCAGTCCCTTGCCCTAAAAGATTTCTCGCATTCGCTCGAAATGACAGGCACAGGGGCCTTTTTAGACAGCCCCTTTGGTGTTTTGGACCGGCACCCCGGGCCTCAGAATACACGGTCAGAGACCGCGCAGGTTCGGTCGCTCTGCGCGGCCTGATACTTTCCTGATTATCCCCGTACGGACGGGGCCTCTTTTTGGACCTGAATAACGGTATGGGTCTCAGCTCGAATAGCGCCCGCGCCTATTCCGGCAGATGCATGTTCAAAGCTGTTTGGAGAGGCAGCGTGGCAGGCACGTTTGTATGAGCTTGGCAGGTCTTCCTTGAGCAAGTCCCCATGGCTTAGGAATTCATATATCTCTCCGTAGTGTTTGATCTCAGTGGGACTGGTGCGCCTCATGATGTGCCAGGGACGCAGGTCAGCGGGATGGGCAATCCCCATGGCGCCGATGATTTCGCCCACACTCTTCAAGTTCTCATGATGAAAGTGTGCGACTCTGGTACTCTTGTCCTCGACCACCAGACCGGCCACCAGAGCAGGGTTCTGCGTGGTCACGCCGACCGGACAGCGGTTGGAATTGCATTTCAGCGCCTGAATGCAGCCCAACGCCATCATCATCCCCCGTGCAGAATAACAAATATCTGCGCCCAAAGCAAGCCGTTTCACCATGCCAAAGCCTGTGAGCACTTTTCCGCTGGCCAGAATGCGGATCTTATCGCGCAGTGAAAACCCAACGAGCGCGTTGTGGACAAAGATCAGACTGTCGATGAGCGGTGCGCCGATATGATTGGTGAATTCCAGCGGGGCCGCGCCGGTTCCCCCCTCCCCCCCATCGACGGTGATAAAGTCCGGGGTGATCCCTGTTTTCACCATCGCTTTGCACAGGGCCAGGAACTCACGACGTTTCCCCACGCAAAGCTTGAACCCGGTCGGTTTACCGCCGGAGAGTGAACGGAGCTTCGCGACAAACTGCAGCAACTCGATGGGCGTTGCAAACGCGGAATGGGCCGGCGGTGACAGGACATCCTGCCCCATGGGCACGCCGCGGATCTCGGCGATCTCCCGGGTGAGCTTGGCGGCCGGCAGAATACCACCATGCCCGGGCTTGGCGCCTTGAGAGAGTTTGACCTCGAGCATTTTGACATTGGGGTGAACCGCTTTTTCGGCAAATGTTTCCGGGCAGAATTTCCCATCCTGCGTGCGGCAGCCGAAATAGCCGGTTCCAATTTGCCAGATCAGGTCGCCGCCACCTTCGAGATGATACGGACTAAGCCCTCCTTCGCCGGTATTGTGGGCAAATTGCCCCATCATCGCGCCCCGGCTGAGAGCCAGAACGGCGTTTTTACTCAACGCGCCAAAGCTCATGGCTGAAATATTGAAAAGGCTGGCAGAGTACGGTTGCTCGCAATCCGGCCCGCCGACTGTTACGCGCAATTCTCCCGGCTCCAAATGGAGCGGTTTCATCGAGTGGTTTACCCATTCATAGCCTACCTCATAGACGTCCTTCAAAGTCCCGAAGGGAACGGTATCGCGTACGCGTTTAGCACGCTGATAGACCACAGAGCGCTGGTCCCGACTAAAGGGCCGTCCATCTGTATCAGATTCTATGAAGTATTGCGAAATCTCCGGGCGTATGGATTCGAGCAGATATCGGAAATGGCCGAGTATGGGAAAATTCCTCAATACCGCACGCCTTCTCTGGAAATAGTCATAGCACCCAATCGCAATGACCGGCCCCAAAAACACCATGGACCAGAGCACTCGCGGGTAAATGATGGCCACAAATCCGTTGAGGAGAAGGATACTTACTGTTCCAAGGACAAAATACTTACGCATCTTTTCACATCACCTTTTTGTACTTACCATACCTAAGCCGGACAATCCGGAAACTCGAAAAAAAAGTGTGGCTCAAAAAAGTCTTTCCAGAAGTCATTCCAAAGGTTGCAGAGCGCTCAGCATGGTGGGGATCAATTCCGACACCGTAGGATGAATATGCACGGCACGCTGAATCAGCGTGTAAGGTTTCCGGGCATACATGACGTCCAGAATCGAATGGATGATTTCATCGCCGCCCACCCCCAGAACGGCCGCGCCGAGGATCTCGCTGGTTTCGGCATCGACCAGGATTTTCATGAACCCGTGGGTTTCGCCTTTTTCGCGTGCGCGCCCGATCGACTTCATCGATCTCTTCCCGACCAACGCTTTCCTGCCGGACGCCCGTACTTGCGCTTCTGTCATTCCGGCCCGCCCAAGCGGCGGATCGACATACAGGCCATAGGTGAGAATCCGGTCGCTCACGCGGCGCGCATCGTTGTCCAACAAGTTGGCCGCCACGATTTCAAAATCATTGTAAGAAGTATGGGTAAACGCGCCGCGCCCGTTACAATCACCGAGGGCCCAGACGCCGGGCACGCTGGTGCGAAGCTGATCGTCGACGACGATATAGCCCCGCTCATCCACAGCGATGCCCGCTGCTTCCAATCCGAGATCGTGTGTGTTGGGCCGGCGTCCCACCGCGATCAAGAGGTGCGACCCGACGATTTCCGGCGTGTCTCCTTCGCAATCGACTTTCACCGCGATCCGGTCGCCACGCTGTTCAGCGCTGATGCACTGCGCGTTCAGGCGGATGTTGACACCTTCACTTTCCAGGATTTCCTTGACCGCTTGCGAGACGTCCTCGTCATCGCGCTGGATCAGTCGCGGGCCCATTTCGACGACAGTGACCTCGCTGCCGAACCGCCGGTACATTTGACCAAACTCCAGGCCGATATAACTGCCGCCAATGATGATCAGGTGCTCGGGCAGGAAGTCCACTTCCATCATGCCTGAGTTGGTGAGGTAATTGACGTTTTCGAATCCAGGTGGCACAAATGCCCGCGCGCCGACGTTGATGAAAATCTTGTCTGCTTCCAGCTTTTCCTCCCCCACGCTCACAGTGTGAGGCCCCTCGAACCGGCCCTGTCCCTGATAGACGGTCAAATTGGAGAGCTTTTTCATCCACGCCGGAACTTCATGATTGGATCTTCCGACGATGTCGTCTTTGCGCGCTTTGACTTTCTTCATATCAACGGTGATGTCGCCCTCGACCATCACACCGAAGTCAGCAGCACGCCGCGCCATGTAGGCGGCGCGCGCACACGCCACCAGGGTTTTGGTTGGGATACAGCCCGTATTGACACAGGTGCCGCCAAACAGTTTCCGCTCGATGACAGCGACCTGCATCCCTTCCCGCGCCAGCCTGGCGGCCAGGGAGGGCCCGGCCTGCCCGGTCCCAATAATGATTGCGTCGAATTTCTTCATCGTTCTCTCCTCCGTTTCTGCGACTCTTTTTTGCCAATAGTTCAGGCGAATGACAATAATTTAATCTGACAAGTGGAACCGGTCACTTTCTGGCAGACTTTCGCCCCCGTATCCACATTTCATAAAGCGGCGCCAGGGTGAGCACCATCATGGAGAGCGCCATGATGGCTCCCGCTGCAACCATCACATACACAAAGGCCGGGATATATTTGATCAAGGCGCGGGCGCCAAAATCCATGAACAAGGCGAGAAATGGCAGCGGCATAAAAAACGCCTTCATCTTCTGTCCAACGCCGCAAAACGAAAAAATAACGCTGAGACAGAAAAAGACCACGGCCAGCGACATCAGATGCGTGTGCGCAACGCGGGCCCACAAAGAGATCGGCTCTCCCCGGTCGACAACAGAGACTTCCTTCACGAGCTCATAGGTCACCAGCGGTCTCTTCCACATGAGCCGATCCGGGCGATGACAGGTCACACAGCGGCGCTCGAAGATATATTTGATCTCCTCATAGCCATCGCGGGGCGCCCCGTCCTGCAGCCAGGAAAGGATGGCTTCCTTTTCCCCGGGAAAGGGCAGGAACTGCGCCATGCTGCCCCCGTCTATTTTCGAGGCCAACAACGTCTGGTTTCTTTGACCGTAGAAAGTTCGCCGTAGATCGTCGATCGACAGGCCCGGCTTGCCATCAGTCAGGTGATAGGTCAAATAGAGATTGACCATGGAGACGAGGTAGGCAAGACCTATCATGACAAGAAAGAGTGTAAAGACTATCTTGAGCAGTGTAGAAAGCTCGGTGAGCTCGATAGCGTTCACGTCCTGGGTCATGGCGCCTCCTCTGATTTTCAGGTTAGCTGCGATTAAAGCCTGAGCGGGCAAACGCGCGAGGTGAGAAGTGAAACATGTCCAAGCCTGCCATCGCAGGCGAAGTCGCGGTTCACGTTTGACGGTTCATCTTTCAAAAAGAATCGTGGAAACACGCGAAAAGATATGTGATCAGATGGTAAGATGCAACTGATTAATCTTGTGAGACGTGAAACGGCGCACCAGAAATCAATCAGGCTACAACAGGCCATTCAGTTTGGCAACCAGCTCGCGTTTCGGCAACACGCCAATCGCCTGGTCAGCGATCCGGCCACGCTTGAAAAAGAACAGCGTCGGGATGGAGCGGATGCCATATTGTGCTGCCGTCGCGGCGTTTTCGTCCACGTTCAGCTTGGCGATTTTTACTCTGCCAGCGTATTCGGAGGCGATCTCCTGCAGTACCGGTGCGATCATGTGGCAGGGTCCGCACCAGTCCGCCCAGAAATCCACCAGAACCGGCTCCTGGCTTTCCAGGACTTCGTGCCTGAAATTATCGTCGGTCAATGTCACCGTTGTTTTGATTTCAGTTGTCATGTCGATTCAACTCCTTTCAAGTTACTGCTTGTCTTGCCGGATGAAGTCCGGACGTCATGTTACTCGTTTGCTAATGGCTAAATAACGCAATCATGTCGACGCTTATTCCCACAATCAGCACAAAACGCCAGTGGGGGATGTGACCAAGCTGACAGTCCATCTTTCCTTTTGATCTTTTTGTAAGAAAAGGCTAACTTTAGCGATAAGTCATGCAAAGGGCGTGTGCCCACCAGGTGTTGTCTACCTTTCACATCCTTGACCGGAGGAAAACTCATGCCTGAGCCAGCCATCGCTGACCCTGTTCCTGCTGCACCTCCCAGTCGTGTTCGGACCCAGATTATCTACGATATCGAAGATATCCCACCTGTACGCGAAGCCATCCCCCTTGGCCTGCAGCACCTGGTTGCCATGTTTCTGAGCAACATCGCGGTGCCGTTGATCATCGCAAACGCCATCGGCTTGACGAATCAGGACAAGGCTTTTCTCGTGCAAGTGGCTCTGATCATGGCTGGATTGGCGACCATCATCCAGGCCTACCCGCTCGGCCCGGTGGGGGCCCGCATCCCGATGGTGATGGGCACCAGCTTTGCTTTTGTGGCTGGCATCATCAGTATTTCCAACCAGTACAATCTGGCCACGGCGCTGGGCGCCTGTCTGGCGGCGTCGCTGGTGGAGGTTGCCATTGGCTACAGCTACGCGAAATTCAGCCGGCTCTTCCCACCCCTGGCGACGGGCATTGTGGTGATGCTTATCGGCTTGACGCTGGTGCCTGTGGGTATGGACTATGCGGCCGGCGGCGTCGGGGCGCAAGACTACGGCTCTTTCTCAAACCTGGGGATCGCCGGGGTGGTTCTGCTCGTTACGCTCTTTATGAACCAGTATTTGAAAGGGTTTCTCGGCTATGCCAGCATGCTTATCGGTGCGCTGGTGGGCTACATCATCGCGCTCTTTTTGGGCAAGGTCAGCTACGCGCAGGTCGCGGACACAGGATGGTTCAGCGTGCCCATGCCGCTCGAATTCGGGCTCGAGTTTCATCTGGCCCCGATTGTGATGATGAGTTTTATCTACGTCGTCAGTGCGCTGGAGACGCTTGGGGACATATCGGGGACCGTGGCGGCGGTGGGCCGGCCGCCGACCAACGATGAGATGAAAGGGGGCCTGGTGGCAGATGGGGTCATGAGTGGACTCGCTGCTGTTGTTAGCGCTTTTCCCAATACCTCGTACTCACAGAATGTCGGCCTGGTCAACTTTACCGGTGTGGCCAGCCGCCATGTAGCAGCCATCGGCGGGATGTTTCTACTGGCCCTGGGCGTCATCCCCAAAGTGGGGACCCTGGTGGCGACGATCCCGGCGGCTGTGATCGGGGGCGGCGGGCTCATCATGTTCGCCATGATCTTTGCCAGCGGCGCAGCGATTATCCATCGCAATGTGGAGATGAACAAGCGCACGATGATCATCATCGCTGTCTCCATCGGTCTCGGACTGGGCGTCGAGTTCCGCCCGGATGTGCTGCAGAATTTTCCGCAGTGGGTGCGCACGTTGTTCGGACAGGGTCTCGTGGTTGGCGGCTTGACGGGATTTGTTCTGAATCTCATCTTTCCAGACAAATCGTGACTGCCGCTGCGGGGTTGAGAGAAATAATTGCAATCGGTCAGTTGCGGGTGGTGCGAGTGTCAGTCAGGAATGAGTAATTCATTGGGTGTTCACGCTTCAGAGCCTGTGTGAAAACATGGTAGAACAAGCCTCTGGCTTGTTAAGAAAGGTCTACGATTTAAGCTAAGTTCTTGTTTTCTTTGCAATCCATTCTCGCAAGCAAGATGCTTGCGTTACATTTTCACACAGGCTCTGAAGCTTGTACACCGCCACCCACCCGTAACTGACCGATTACAAATAGCTTTTTCCCTTGCATCTTATGGTGCTTTTCGTTTCTATAGGGTCAAAGGTTCCTTTTCTTGATTCATCTATCATCATCACAAAATCACAAACAGAAGGAGGTTCGCCATGAAAAGCATCCCGGTCCTTTTGGTCGTTGCCGTCCTTGCCCTGTCAGCCTGCACCCAGGCAGATCACTCAACCGAAGACATGAAAGCACAAATGCGGAAGAACGTCGACGCGGTCTGGAACAAAGGAAACATGGACATCATCGACGATGTCTACGCCGCAGATTATGTGCGCCACAATCCGGCAAGCTGGGAGCCGGCCACCGTAGAAGGCGCGGCTGCATTCAAAGAATTCCTCGGCACCATTCACAGTATCTACAACAACGACTTTCATGTTGAAATCCACGACATCGTTATGGAAGGAGACATGTCAGCGTCACGATGGACCGTCACCGGCACCCTGAAGGAAAACGGCAAAGAAGTCAAACTCGAGGGTCTCAACATGATTCGGTCGCAAGATGGTAAGATTGCCGAGGAATGGATTTCGTGGGATACGCAAGCGTACATGCAACTGATGGCCCCGGGCGAGGAGGCCGAAACGACCATGAAGTAATCCTTGCAGCCAGAACAGTCATGAGATGGAGCCCGGAGGGACCAACCTTCGGGCTCTTCTTGAACGGCCCGGGAGTGAAATGCTTCAGCATTTCATGCATCGCCTGAACGGTGCACGCCCATGTCAACCTGAGACAGCATAAAATAAAATACGTATGGTTAACCCCATGAAAAAAGTGAATTATCCACACTCACTTTTTTGGTCACCACGACCTGTTTTCTGAGCTTGCCCTCCTGGGGCGCCGGACAGGGAAGCCAGGCGCCAACCACGCGCGAAATGAACCTGATCACCTGGCAGGAATTCCGGGAGGTCGTTCCGGATAGAATCGAGACAGTGCTTTTGCCCGTGGGCACACTCGAGCCGCATGGCGTGCTGCCCAACGGCTCGGACAATCTGGCGCCCGAAGCGATGGCGCGCGCGCTGGCCACACGTCTCAACGCCATGATTGCGCCGACGCTCAACTACGGCGTGACCGGCAGCATGAAAGCGTTCCCGGGGGCGTTTGCCATCAGGGAAGCAGCCTACCGGCTGTTCATCGCCGACATTTTCAAAGGGCTGGCTCTGAAAACAAGTTCATGAACATCATCGTGCTCAATGGCCACGCCGGCAACAACGAGACCGCCTATGTTCAGGCGGTCGTGCCCGAGCACGTGCATCCGGAACGGTATTCGCCCCAGATGGCGACGCCCTACCCGAAAGGCAGCTCGTGGCACGCCGTCCCCTTCCCCTCTTCTATCGGCCTTTATGAGAAAGGGCAGGGCTACCCGACTTTTGATGCAAAGCAAGCCAGAGCGTATTTTGAGAAAGTGAACAACCGCGTGGCACCCTGATCGAGGAGGTGGTCAAAAAGTGGGACATGGCACAGCTTTATGGATATTCCACATTTTGTGCCAGGATGCAAAGAAAACGATAACATTTGCAAGAAAAACGAAAGATTTTCCCA
>JBHHXT010000133.1:0-12735 GCA_046757165.1 bacterium
GATAATTCAAGAATGGAGAAATAGTGATCCTACACAGTTTGCAACTGTGTATCCCTCGCGGATTCTTACCTGAAACACGGTTGCAAACCGTGTTGGATCAGGTTTGAATTAACTGGAGCTGTCCGAAAACCCCAGTTTTTCTGTCATTCCAGCGAACGCAGGAATGACAAGTCATGGCTCTTTGCCGACTCTTTGGACCGCCCTATTCAACGCTGAGCCCGAAAAGTTCGACTTTACCCTCATGGTCAGAATCCGGCTCAGGTCCCTTCGCTGAGCTGTGCAGCTTTTTTCTGAATGTACTCCTGGACCTCCTGCTCCAGAATCGGCAAGGTGACCGCGCCATTGCGCAGCACGACGTCATGAAACTCACGCACGTCGAAATCCTCGCCCAGGGCGTCTTCAGCCTTTCGCCGCAGCTCTTTGATCTCGAGCTCACCCATTTTGTAGGAAAGCGCCTGGCCGGGCCAGGAGATGTAGCGATCGGTCTCTGTACGCACTTCGTGCAAGGACAGCGCTGTGTTGGCCGCCAGGTAGTCGATCGCGTGCTTGCGTGTCCAGCCCATGGCATGGATGCCGGTGTCGACGACCAGGCGGCAGGCCCGCCACATCTCGTAGGTCAGGCGGCCGAAGTTGCTGTACGGGTCGGTGTAGAAGCCAGCCTCCAGGCCGAGCCATTCGGAGTACAACCCCCAGCCCTCGCCGAAGGCTGAAATGTAGGAAAACCGGCGAAAGGTGGGCACATTTTCCAGCTCGCGCGCCAGCGAGATTTGAAAGTGGTGTCCGGGAACCGCCTCGTGGAACGTAAGCGCCTCCAGCACATAGAGCGGCCGGCTGGCCAGATTGTACGTGTTGACCCAGTAGTAGCCCGGCTCTGTGCTGCCCAGGGCGGGCTCCACGTAGCGCCCGGCAGTGTATTTCGGCGCGATATGGTCAGGCACTGGCGCAACACCGTACGGCAGACGTGGGAAGGTCTTGAACAGCGACGGCAGCTTGCCGTCCATGCGTTTGGCGATGGTAGAGGCTTCCTTTAACAGCTCCTCTGCGGTTCGGGGATAGAACCGTGGATCCGTGCGTAAGAACTTGAGAAACGCGGCAAAATCACCTCTGAAGCCAACTTGCTCAATGATTTCCTGCATCTCCTTGCGAATGCGTTCCACTTCCCGCAGGCCGGTTTGATGAATCTCTTCGACGCTGAGCGCCAGGGTCGTGTAGTAGTCGACGCGCTGCTGGTAGTACTCCCGGCCTCCGGGCAGGTCCGAGGCGGCGATGGTTGGCCGCGCCTGCGGAATGTATTCTTCTGTCATGAACTGCAGAAACATGCGATAGCCGGGCACAACGCCATCCATGATCGCGGCTTTCCCGTCAGCCACTAATCTCGCGCGCGCTGACTGCGGGACGGAGGCCGGGAAGCGCGCAAATGGCTGGTACAGGACGCTCTCTTCGGGTTCTGTGACAATATGGGGTTCAAGGGTTCCTTCAATGCCGCGCAGCACGACTTGCGGCAGCGTCATCTCGATCTCGATCCCCTCCTTCATGTTGGCGATCTGCTGCCCCACGTAGCGGGGAAATGCCCGCAGACGGGCGATGTAGTTTTCATAATCTTTGACCGTGGAAAACGGCATGAGGGCTGCCAGTCTTGCGAAACCGGTGTGGAAGCCGCTGTCCGCATTCAGCGGCATGGTGTAGGCATGAAAATGCATGCCGGCCATGTTGTCTTCCACTTCACGCCGGAACAAGTCGTAGTTGATGCGGTCGGTTTTTGCCAGCGCGCCGCGGTCGATGCGGTTCAGGCGCGCCAGGACGTCGGTCCAGAATTGCAACCGGCGCTCGCGGTCTGCCGGTGTGACTGACGGCAACCGGTCGTTGAATTCGTGGCGGCCGATACTGGTAGCAAACAGCGGATATTCCTGGATCTGGAATTCCCAGGCTTCGTCGAAGATCGCCTGCAGTTCACCTTGTGGCTGCCGGGCGCAACTACAAATCAGAAGCAGGCTGAACAAAACGGATAAGCGGGTCAGTGGCATGGTCCTCCTCCGTGGTTGTCCATCGATATCCACCTTCAAGTGGCTATGATGTTAAAGCTCCAAAAGCTTTGCTCCATGAATAATCCTCGAGATAAAAACTGAATATTCCAATACGCGGCATATTATTCGATATTTCTCATAAATTAGATGCCTGTAGTCCGTTCCGAAATACTCATTCTCAGGTATGAATGGATTGCGGTTTGGCAGATCTTCAAGTGAATTGACTTTTTCTTCCAGTTCGATAACAAAATTTGTCGCGTTATCAATACTGTCATTTGCGACATAACAAAAAATACGTTCCAAATCTTCTTGTGCGTGCCGAGTTAAATATACTTCATATTTTTTTGGCAATCTTAAATTCCTTGAAAAAAGATCTGGCTTCTTTGCAGCGATTGTCACTTATTTCTTCTTCAGCAGATATGAGAAGCTTGAGCAAACTGAATGCGTTCGTATTTTTTTCATATTCCTTTGCATCCATGAGCACAGCTTCTGCTTTACCGTTTACGGTGAGAACAACTGGGCGTTTGGTTTTATGGATTTGCGCCAGAATTGAATTAGTTTTCCTTTTCAAATCTGTAATTGAACGTATGTCTTCTGTTATGCTTAATGTCATTTTGAGCACCTTGTAATCATTTATCGTGACATGCTATCTAGCTAGAAGACACTCATTATTTCAAAAAATCTGGACTAAATATTTTCTGGCGATATTGAAACTTAACATATATTTAAGGTTCTTTGTCAAGAAAAAAGTTCACTCCCATGCCGATTTTTTGTTTTTTTTTGCCAAATCGGCTGCTAATCTGCAATTGGCGTGGTTGGGCCGCGTTCCGTCGTTGTTGTGGAGCGGGCCTGGGCTAACTGACTTTTGTCCGTTCGACCGGTCAGCGTTACCCGGATCCTGTGCAGCAACGTGATTTCAAAAAGGCGGCTGGTTCACCTGGCTTCTGGCAGGATGCCGATGGCCGGTTTCCAGTTAGGGTCAGGCTCGAGAGCGAGGCAGAGCCGTTTTGAAGCCGAAAGTCACGTTGTTATGTATGGATGGGGGCAGTGCGCGCCAGACTCCATTTATCTGGCGAGAGCTGCTGCCCCCATCCCATCCGGCGAAGCCGGATAAGGGCTGCCGCACCATGTTTCTCGGAATGGATGGGACAAGCCCGGACGGTCCCTTAGAGCGCGAGTAATTGTTTTCTGGCTTGTTTGTCTTTGACGAACTTGAGTTCTGGGTCCCCGACGTACGCGAGTCGATGGGGTCACTCTTGGCTTTGCCGCCGTGAATCGCCTTCATGTAGTAGGCATGGCCAAGATAGAAGGGTAAGTTGGCTTGACAGCAACCATCGGCGAGCCAGTAATAGTAGCAGCTCGATTCGACGCCGACAGCCAGATTTGGCAGAAAGGGTTGCATGTAGTTGTTGAAAGTTTCGAAATCGTTTGGCATATTACGGCGAAAGAGAATCTCCCCTTGCTTGTCCATCACCGTGGCGAACATGGTGCGGAAGTGCAGGTCAATCCCACAGTAGTACTCAGCATCAACTTGGGCGAAACGCATGATGACACCTCCCGGGTAACGTAATATCAATTCATTCACCCGACAAAAGGGCTCTGGATTTTTGAGCACGTTCAGTGACCTCGCAAAGTTCGTCTCAGATTCTCAGCTAAGTGCTCCAAAACCCTTTTGCAGGTTATGATCGTGTTAGGGCGGATTGTACAAATGGAGGTTCATGTGGTGAGCGATGAAATCTTAATCTACCAGTTCAAAATCACCCTGAGGGGCGTAAGCCCTCCAATATGGAGAAGGATTCAGGTTCCTCAGAACGATAGTTTTCGGGATCTACATGTCGCCTTGCAGGACGCTATGGGATGGTTTGATTGCCACCTTCACGTTTTTCGCGTTTTCAATGTTATTGTGGCACTCTTTACGCCGTGAACTGGAAACTTTCAGTTGATTGTTAGCCCAGAGATTTTTAAGATGATGGGAACGATCTCAACGACCGGGAGGGCTAATGTTCGACCGTCAATGGAAATTCCTGGCAGTCGTTAGTCTGTTGCACCTCAACCTCTCTTGCCGCCATTCCGACGAGCCATTGACCACCGTGAAATCAGGTGGAACTTACCGAATCCCTGTCATATCAGACATCACCTCCCTTGACCCAATATCAGGGCAATTCCTTTCATGGACCATTGGTAGTCAGATATTCGAAGGATTGGTTACTTACTCACGAGATGAATCCAGAATCATTCCGTTGCTGGCAGAGAGTTACGAAATCAACGACCTGAGGTTGACCTTCCATCTTCGCCAGGGCATACATTTCCATGATGATGCTTGCTTTCCTGGCGGCAAGGGTCGTGAACTTACTGCAAACGATGTCAAATATTCATTTGAAAGAGGATGGGCAATTACTTCTGGCCATGGTGTTGCAAGTCTCGAGCCCTTCGTAGGGTATGAGGCATTTATCACTGGCAAATCGCCACATGTCACTGGGTTCAGGGTGGTTGACAAGTTTACTTTTCAAATTCAATTGACAAGACCAAACCCGGGATTCCTAAATGATAAAATTGCATCTTTGGGTTTCTTTATCGTTCCCAGGGAAGCCGTTGATTTTTATGGAGAGGATTTCAAATTGCATCCGGTGGGCACCGGGCCGTTCAGGTTCTCCGAACTTGTGCCTAATGAAAAGCTGATCCTCGTCAGGAATGAAAATTATTGGAGTTCTGACAATGGCGTGCAACTTCCATATCTCGATGCCGTCGAGTATCTTTTGTACTCACCCGGTGAGACAGAGAAGATGCTCCTGGACTTTCGCACGGGAAAGCTCGATGAGTGTACCCATGATGTCGCCAAACTTCTCGAAGACCTTGCGGAGTTGGATGAGCAAGGGAATTTGAACTTGCAAGGTTGGTTGAGAGACAAGAGCGTACAGTTTGTACAAGATTCCGTCTTTCGCAAACTGCGCTATATGGAAATTTTTGAGTCGAACAAGAAGGTGCGGCAGGCGATGTCGTATTCTGTTGATCGAAAGAGACTCGTCGAAGGTCAACAGAGCGTTTTTCAAAACTATGAAACTGCCAGGGGTCCGATCGCACCGAATACGATTTACTTCAACCCGGAGCTCAAAGGACAATATTACGACCCGGACCAGGCGCGGCGCCTTCTTGCGGAAGCAGGCTTTCCAGATGGGAAAGGCTTGCCTGAATATCCGTTCTATTATGCTCCAGGTCCGGACGCAGATCAGGTCGTTGGAAATTTGAGATCCCTTGGTTTCAAGATCAGAAAAATAAATAAACATCCGGGATGGCGGGAAGTTTTTGAGCGCCCCGGGCCCCTGCTGGCCTGGATGCGAAATCAAACCACCTCTCCAGAGGCGTATGACGTTCTCGATTTAGTTGATGGACAGCCCGAGTGCATGACAGACAGCGTATTTTGGGGAGCCTTCCAGGAATGGCGGAAAAACGAAGAGAATTTCAAGAATTTGGACTTGCTGCACCGGGTGGAAGAAATCGCCTGTGACCTTACCCCGCAAGTCTTTCTCTATCATATTGGCGGAGACTTTAGATTCCTGCAAAGCTACGTCAGAGGCAGACAGCTTGGTAATGCCTGGGGGCATAAATTGCACTATGTCTGGCTCGATAAAGGTAAATAAATAATGATTTTTATGAATCTCAAACTTTGCTTCCAGAACTTAAAGATCAGACAAAAACTGATTCTGGTTTTCTTACCCATTCCTTTGCTCGGCATTGTAACTATTGGCTCGTTTTGGTATTGGAACGCCCTCAAAGCCGTTGAAAAATCGCTGCAAGAGCAGACATCCATTCTTGCTGAAAACGCCTCTCTTTTGGTTGAAAACTATTTGAACGAAAGGGAAGTTGAAATCAAATCTGCCTCGCAGTTGGGGTGGATCGTAGACTTTTTTGTTGAAGCCAATGAAAAAACCCCTCCGTCGGCAGATTTTCAAAACAGATTAAGGCAATTGCTTATCGATTTGGGCGCCGGCCCCTTTCAGATAACCTGCGCCGACAGTAACGGCATCCTTTTTGCCAGAGCACAGCTCACCTCATTTTTGCCAAGAGACAAGCTCCCGGTCCATTTCGAAACGCGCTTTTTTAACAACCAGGACCTGATCGGAATTAGGGAATCATTAGCCGCGAATGCAGATCGGGTTTTTGTTTCAAATGTCAAGAGCATTCGTGGCTCGAAAGCGCTTATTTTTTCAACACCTGTGTGGAATAACAAAACTGCCGGAAGGTTGGGGATAATTGCTTTCTGTGTCGCCATCGCCAGGATCGCCGATGAGATTGAAACTCAAAGCCTGGGCCATGAAAGTCAAGCAATGATTCTGGACAAAGGTGGCGAAGTGCTTTACCATACCGACAGAAGAAAAGTCAACCAGAATATCAGTGCGGTCATGCCATTTTTTGTGCATGACTTCGATTTCATGCCTACCGCAAAGCAGGCCAGCAGAACCTTTCAGGATGAGCAAAATGAGAGGTGGATTATCTCGGCCACTTCTGTGAAAAAGACCGGCTGGGCCATCGCTATTTCGAGCCCTGTCAAGCCGTTCATTCAGCCAACGCAACGCGCCGGATTGTTCGGCATTGCCGCCAGCATTGGCGTGTCAATTCTACTTTTGTTCTTGATTCATCGTTTCAGCAAAGAATTTGTAACTGATATTTCGGAGGTAACAGAGGGCGCCAGAGCGGTCGCTTCGGGTGACCTCAACCGTCAACTTCCCGTACGTACCGGTGATGAGATTGGCGAACTGGCAAAAGATTTCAACAAAATGTCGGCAAACCTGCAACGGCTCATCAGAGAACGTCAAGCCAACGAAACGCTCGTAACCATCGGCAGGTTTTCATCTGCTCTGGCGCATGACTTACGCAATCCGATCGAAGGCATGAAGTTATTATCGAGTGAACTCAAGAAGCGAATGAGTGGCTCAGATTCCGCCTATGAAGTTGCCGATGCCATCTCACAATCTGCCGAAAACTTATCGACGCTCGTTAATCAGTCTCTGGATTTTGCGAGACTCAACCAGCCTGACTTTGCCCCGATGAATCTGGCGACCCTTGCGAATGAGCTGCTGGCAGATTTCCATTTTGAGAGAGTTGAATTGAAACGCGACTACGCCGACGATTTGCCCAATGTGGAGGTAGACGCGGCACAAATCAAGCGCGTTCTTGCCAACCTGGTTCGAAATGCTTTGGATGCTTGTCTGGCCAATAGAAATCACGAAAGAAACGAAATCACTCTGACCTTGAAAGGCAGGGGAGAGAAAATGATTGTCGAGGTTGCAGATACCGGCGTGGGGATTCCCCCGGAGTCTGGCAAGAAAATCTTTGAGCCGTTTTTCACCACCAAGGCCGGTGGCCACGGGTTGGGGCTGGCCCTGGTGCGGCAGATTATTGCGAACCACAGTGGGACCATTGCCTTCAAAAGTGAAGACGGGCAAGGGACGCGATTTGTGATTGAGTTGCCCATTGTTCAGAGCAGCCATTCGGAGTCATTGAAATTATCGCACTCGCTCAAGAATAGATTGAAAATATAGAATAATTTTCTTGCTTTGTGAAGGTCAAATGGTTGAAAGAAGAAGTCATGAAACTGCAATCCTTACCTCAGATCGAAAAATCGATTGAAGCATTGCCTTATGTGGAGCAGATCAAATTGATTGAAAGAATTGTGCACCGTCTGCGCCAAGAATTACCCGGCGCCAACACCCAGAAACAAACCGGATTTGAAAAACGACTTGCAGTAATGGCAGCGGATTTTCAAATCCAATCTGAGCTGCGAAATATTTCCATCTGAATTTATGACAACAATCTTAATCATCGACGACGAACTCTCCATCCGAAAGTCGATTGCTTTAGCGCTGCAAGATGATGGCTACGAAGTCCAGGAGGCCGAATCCAGACCCCAGGCATTAGAACGAATCGAAGACCAGCGCTTCGACCTGGTCGTAACCGACCTGTTCGTGCCAACCGAATCCGACGGTCTGGCCATTCTGGAGGCTTGCAAACACCGGCAACCGGAAGCCATGCTCCTCGTCATGACCGCCCACGGCTCCATCGAACGGACAGTAGCGGCGGTGAAAGCCGGTGCAGACGACTTTCTCCAGAAAGGCTTCACAATGGCGGAGCTCGAGCTCCGGCTTGCTCGGCTGCTGGAACAAAAACGACTGCGAGAAGAACATCGCCAACTCACGGAGAGATACGAGCAACTTCGAAGCGAGGTGGAGAGTCGCTACCGTTTCGAAGAAATCGTTGGTAACAGCAAGGCCATTCGCGATCTCCTTGAATTTCTGACACGGGTGGTGAACGATGCTGACAGCACCGTCCTTCTGCAAGGCGAAAGCGGCACCGGCAAAGAGCTGGTAGCCCGGGCGATTCACTACAACGGCCCGCGCAAGGAACAACCCTTTGTCGTCGTCAACTGTGCCACGCTCCCGGAACACTTGCTCGAAAGCGAGCTCTTTGGCTATGAGAAGGGGGCGTTCACTGGCGCCGTAAAGGACAAACCCGGCAAGTTCGAGATCGCGGACGGCGGCACGCTTTTCATCGATGAAGTAGGAGAAATCAGTCCGAAAGTGCAAGTAGAGCTGCTGCGCTTCACCCAGGACCGTACTTTTGAACGGGTTGGCGGCAATGTGCCCATCACGGTCGATGTTCGCATTCTCGCGGCAACCAACCGAAACTTGCAGGAGCAGGTGACAAATGGCCGTTTTCGTGAGGATCTGTTCTACCGCCTCAACGTTATTCCCATTCGGGTACCACCTCTGCGAGAACGAAGAGAGGACATTCGATTGTTGGTCAACCATTTTGTGGAGAAGTATCGCCAGGAAAAGGAGCGCGAAATCACTTTTTTGCCTGCGGCCCTGGCAAGACTGGAGCGGCACAACTGGCCCGGCAACGTGCGCGAGCTGGAAAATCTGGTCGAGCGGCTGGTGGTTACTGCACCCCACGCGGCCATTCTCCTGACCGATTTGCCCGCTGAATTCCTGGATGAGTCGGCAAGGAAAGCCTTTGACCTGGCCACGAGCAAGCGCTCCCTGAAAGAGGCGTGTCAGGAATTTGAAAAACAGCTCATTCTGCGCGAGCTGGAAAGGCGTCACTGGAATATTACTGAAGTAGCGCAGGTTTTGGGTGAGCGGCGCGATACGCTCAGCCGCAAGATTAAGCGGTATGGTTTGAAATCCCCCGGTCACTGATGTCGCACCTTCGCGGGGATTGCTTCGCCGCAATGAACGCGGGATTCGCAATGACAGCCCTGGGGCGGGAACAAACGCCACACTTTGTGCTCTTTTCGCCCATTCATTCTTAACCACCTATTTAACCAAGAGTTACTCATCCTTCGCGTTTGAACAACCTGACAAGCTTTGTGCGGTTCGTTCCCCCCCGCCCTTTCAAGACTCAAACACAACTCAAAGAACCACATCATTCCAATTCCTAATAAAACAGCAGCTTAAGCCACCTCTTTTCACCTGAGTCAAAGCAGAACAGCTTTGGCATCGAGTTTGTCTTGGTTAACTCCTCAAAGTTCCGTGAAAATTCTGTGGTGAATAACTTGCAAACTATCTTAGTCGTCGACGATGACTTCGCCATGCGCCGCGGCATCGCCCTCACCTTGCGCGGAGATGGCTATACCGTGTTTGAAGCGGAGGACAGCACGACAGCCCTGCAATTGCTGCATGAAAACAGCATTGAACTGGCCGTTGTGGACTTGTTTCTACTAGGACGAGATGGGCTGGAACTCGCTGAGAGTCTTCTGAAACTCAGCCCGCCCACTAAGATTCTGATGGTCACAGCTCACGGTGAGCATGAGCGGGCCAAAGAGGCGCAAGACCAGTTCGGGGAAAACTTTTTGGATAAATCGCAACTCGACAAGCTTTTGCTCAAGAAAGTGCAGAGGCTTTTCGAGAGTGTGAGATAAAATAGATTCCTGGAATACTCGGTTGGCCGTTGGCTTTTCGCCTTTGGCTCCTAATTTTTTGGAATTTACGTCGTGATTATCATTCCACCCGTCAGGTGACGTGCAATAACTTACAATCGGAGGTAGAACTATGTACAGCCTTAATATCTGTGTCTTGAAGAGGCAGGCAATTGCATTGCTTCTCGGCTTTCTTATGACCGTTGCTGTTCGCGCCGAAAATCCAAACAGAAAATACGTAAAGACAGATGCAAAAAGAGGGGCGTCAAGGGAAACGGCGCCAAAAAGTAAGAGACTCCATAAAAGTTCTGCTTTCCTGGTGGCGGAGATTGAGCCTAATAATACAACGCAAGAGGCGCAGGTGCTGACAGGCGCTTCTCCCCTGGTGGTGAGCGGCAACGCAGAAGTCTCGGACGACGGCGAGCTTTTCGTCGATGACGATGATCTCGAGGACCTGTTCAGGGTCACGACGACCGCGACGGGCATCACCATCACGCTTGACAATTTCACTTCAGATTGCGACCTCTGGTTAATCGATCCGGATGACTTGAGTGTCTTGGACGCGTCCTTGACCATCGCTGCTACGGAGCCTGAAGTCATTGACAACGCAGAACTGCCTGCGGGGACGTACTTGATCGGCGTCACTATTTTCGATCCGGACCCACTCGGCCCGGACAATACTCCTTACGAACTTACAATAACCGGAGAATTTGGCGGCGGTACACCGGGCGCAACGCCCGCCGGCACACTTGTTTACCACCAAATCACCTCCTTCAGCGAAAGTCAGGTAGGAGGCCAGGGCTGGCAGCATGTGCTCAGCGACAACGGCGGGCATGTGGTGTGGTACAAACAAAGGAACCCCAAAGGCGTTTTTACAGCGAACGCAGATGGCAGCAATATTCGGGAAGTAGCTAACCTGGACACAGGCCCTTTGTCACAAGTAGATATTAGCGCCGACGGCTCCAGAATTGCCTATATTGGTAGCCCTCCCTTTACTGGTCCACAGGTTCATACTGTCAATGCGGATGGCAGCAACGATCGGATCTTGCTTGCTCTCAATAGAAGTATCGGGACGCTTCGGCTCACAGGTGACGGCAGTAAGGTTTTTGTTAATGTGTCTAGCGATGCGAGAATCCAGGGTTCCGGTGACCTGATTGAGCGTGGGGTCTATTCTATCAATCTTGATAGCAGCGGCTTACAACAGGTGGTTGGGCCCGCGAGCATCGCCGGCCTGCTTGGCATTGCCGCAAGCGATGTGAGATTCGATGGTTTCACTCGAGGTCCGGTGGTGGATGTTTCCTTTGACGGCGCCCGCTTTGTTTTTGTCGCCAAGACTACGCAAACCGGGGAACGCCACGTTTTTACGGCCAACGGCGACGGTTCGGGCGTGCGCCGCATTTTCAGTCCCCCACCTACAACTCCAATAGAAGTCGGCATGAGCCGCAATGGTGCGAAGGTGGCATTCATCGTGACTGTCGGCGGTAATCGTGAAGGTTATACCTCGAATTTTGATGGCTCGCAGCTCCTGAAGATTGCATCAAATGAGCAGTTCTTTTTTACGGGTTCATTCGGAAATGACGTAGGTGATCAGATTTCCCTGACCGCGGACGGTTCAAAAGTGATATTCAATGGCAGCTTCGGGCATTTGTTCAACAGCGACGGCAGCGGGGTCGTGCAGCTTTCCGCCAACGCCGCTGCACCGGCTGGATTCCCTCTCATCGTCGGCAGTCTCGCACGAGCAACCATGAGCAGCGATGGCGCCCGGGTTCTCTTTTCTTTCAAGAGCCCTGAAAACCGATGGCAGTTGGCGACGTTGGATATCAATCCTGCCAGCCTCGGAGAAGCGCCCGCTCTCACGGACATCACCGTCAACCCTGATGTTGTGGCTGTGAACGGTGCATCGAATGCGACCATTCGCGTCAAGGTTAGCCCCGCAAATAACGTCTCCTATGTGGGCAACGTGGCCCTGCTCAACGGGCTGCGGGATTCCAAAGTAACGAATCGGAGGTTTTTTGATGATGGCGTTTCAGCCGGCGATGATGTGGCGGGGGACGGGATTTTTACCCATAACGCAATCTCGGCATTTTCCGATGCGGAAATCGGCCCGCGCATTCTGCGCATCACTGCTGAAGTTTTTTCCGCGGACAGCCGTTTGCACGGCACGGCCGTGGCTGTTGAACCGTTCGCCGTTGTGCAGAATCCGCCCGTGAGTGTCGAGACCCCGGCAGGGAATATCCCCAATACATTTTCTCTCAGCCCAAACTACCCCAACCCGTTCAATCCGGAGACGCGCATCGACTTTGTCTTGCCGAACTCCGCCAATATTCGCCTGGTGGTCTTCAATTTATTGGGACAGCAAATCAGAACTCTGATTCGTGAGAAAAAAGGGGCCGGTACTTTCAGCGTGGTCTGGGACGGCCGAATGGACAATGGGCAACAGGCCGCTTCGGGGGTTTATATCTATCGGCTGCAAGCTGAGCGATTTGTACAAAGCAGGAAGCTGCTGTTGCTGAGGTAATCTGCTATGGCAATCTGTCTATGGGAAATGGCTTGCGTTTCAGTTTCGCAATTCTTACCTTTTTTGAACTTTCAGCCAACCAATATCATAGACAATAAATGGCGATGGAATGGTCCACGGGACGGCTGGCGCCGCCGGTGACACAGGTCGCCAGGTGTTTTGGGATGGGATAAGTAGAAAAGATGTCGACTGTCGAAGATTAACTTCAAGAAATGGTTGATCGAGAAACGAAGGCATGGGATACACAGGATGCAGAGGTACTCATCTCGATCTTCCAT
>JBHHXT010000134.1:0-12666 GCA_046757165.1 bacterium
GTGTCCTCGGCTTTGTACACCACGCCCATGCCGCCCTCGCCTAACTGTTCAAGAACTCTGTAATGAGAGACCTCTCGTCCCATCATATTTTTGTCACCTCTTGCAACTTCACCAGCCGTGTCTGAACGTCGAACAACTCCGGTCCCCCTTCATCCGCATCTGCCGGATCTCCAAAAAGCGTGTATACTCCTGGATCGCCAGCCCGGCCAGTTTTTTTCTTCGTACAATTTCGCCAGGTGATAGTGGTTTATCGACCGTCCCATGTCGCGCCGGCCCTGCGACCTGTCGAGGGTGATGAGCTTGCGATAGGCTTCGATTGCAGCGTCGAGATTGCCATTCTGTTTACCACTTTTCAGGAAAAAAATGTACAGTATTCTTGCATTAGAGTAAAGAAAAATCTATTCATTGCCTCAAGGCACTCGAGCTTATTTGCATAAAGGACTTGCATAAGTTGCCTAAAAATGGTATCATTCTGAAATTTTTCCCCACCTTGTACTCAATCACATCCGGAGGTTGCCAGTGGCACGGAGTCTCAGATCTCTTGCAGTTTCTTTTTTCTTTGCATTTGGTTGGTTTCACGCGGCCACGCTCCACGCACAAAAACAGCCCGTCTATGCCCAGCATGGCATGGTTGTTTCCACCAACCGCATCGCCTCGCAGATCGGCACGGAGATTCTCGAGAAAGGAGGCAATGCCATCGATGCCGCTGTGGCGACAGGATTCGCCCTGGCCGTGGTGGATATCAAAGCCGGAAACATTGGCGGCGGCGGCTTTATGGTCATCCGGCTGCATGACGGTCGAGTCACGACCATCGACTACCGTGAAATGGCGCCCCGGGCCGCTCACGAGAAAATGTATCTCGATGAATCCGGCCACCCGGTCAAGAATCTCAACCATGAGGGATATCTCTCGGTCGGCGTTCCGGGCACGGTTGCCGGACTTGCGATGGCGCTGGAGCAGTTTGGCGCCCTGTCTCTGGCGCAGGTGATTCAGCCCGCCATAGAGCTTGCAGAAAAGGGCTTTCCAGTTTCCTACCAGTTGAGCCGTCACTTCGCAGCGAGTGCGACAAGACTCGAGCAATACCCTTCCACGACGAAGGCCTTCTACAAAGAGGGAGGGGAGCTTTACCAGCCCGGTGAACTCCTGGTTCAACAGGACCTGGCTGAGACATTGAAAAGAATTGCCGCCAACGGCAGAGACGGGTTTTATACCGGCGCCACAGCCGATTTCATCGCGACTCAGATGCAAGCCAATGGCGGACTCATCACCAAAGAAGACCTGGCCAGCTATCACGCCGTCCTCCGTGACCCAATCGTTTCCAGCTACCGCGACTATACGGTCTACGGCATGCCGCCCCCGAGCTCCGGAGGGGTCACTCTGGCGATCATGCTCAATATTCTGGAGGGATTCGATCTGGAAAAAATGGGCCACAACTCAGCACGATATATGCATGTCGTGGTAGAGGCGATGCGCCGGGCTTATGCCGACCGTGCAACTTATCTCGGCGACCCGGACTTCAACCCGGACATGCCGGTTTCCTGGCTGCTGTCGAAAGAGCATGGTGAGGCGCTGCGCAGAACAATCAACCTGGAACAGGCCTCAACAAGCACACCGGATTCCATGAGCTTTGATTCTTCCACCCGGGAAACCACCCATTTTTGTGTTGTGGATGTGGAAGGAAACGCAGTGTCCAATACTTACACGTTGGAGTACTGGTTTGGCTCAGGGATTGTGGTCGAGGGCGCGGGCTTTCTGCTGAACAATGAAATGGGTGACTTCAACGCCTGGCCCGGACACACAGATACGCTGGGCCGTATCGGGACAAAGCCGAATTTGATCCAGCCCGGTAAACGCATGCTTTCCTCCATGACGCCCACCCTGATCACGAAGAAGGACAGCCTGGTCATGGTCATCGGGAGTCCGGGAGGACGAAGAATCATCGGGATCGTGCTCCAGTGCATCCTGAACGTGGTGGACCATCAGATGAATATTTTCGAGGCAATCGATGCCCCCCGGTTTTTCCATACCTGGCTCCCAGACGTGGTCGACATCGAAAAGTGGGGCACCACGACGGACACCCTCGAGCGCTTGCAAGAGATGGGACACCGGTTGGTGATCGGCCGGTTCAACACCAGCCTTGGCGTGCTCAGAACAAAAGGCCGCGCCATGGGCATCACCATCGACCCGGCGACTGGATACAGAATTGGCGCAGCCGACCCGAGAAGTGCGGACGGTGCGGCCGTGGGATACTGACGGAGAAAGAGAAATGGGGGGGAGCAAACTGTTTCTTTGACAAACAGAAAGAGGGTCTGGCCGGCGCCAGCGGTTCAGTCCAAGAGCACGTCCGACTTCCCGCCTCAAATATCGATGAGAAAAAAAACGAAAATTTCTCTTGACAAATAGCATGTCGTTAACTATATTGCCTGCGATTTGTCAGGCTAATAAAACAAGTTGCATGTTTCTATACCAATAAGCATGCTTGGCTACCTCCTTATGAACTGCGAGTAGAACAATGGAAACCTGGAAAGCTTTTGAACACAACGTCATCACGCACAGCGCCGCACACCACATCATGACGATCGCACATTTGATCGACAAAAAGGGCTATGCCCGAGTCACCGATGTGGCCAAACATCTTGGAATTACGCGCAGCAGCGCTTCCATTACGCTCAAGACTTTGAAAGAACGAGGGTATATCGAGGAGGACGAGAACAAGTTTCTTCGACTTTCTCAGGAAGGGAAACGCCTCAGTTCATCTATTCTATCCAACAGAATCATTCTGATCAGATTCCTGCAGGACGTGCTTCAGGTTGAGCCGTCGCAAGCAGAGATCGATGCCTGTAAGATGGAGCATTTGCTGAGCAAGGAATCCTGTGAAAAACTCTTTCGGTTTTTGAGGTTTTTATCTTCCGAGGACACCCGGGTGAAAACCTTATTGAGTGCCTTTTGGCAGTATGAATGCACCTGTGCAGGTCAGGCCGATGATTGTGGAATCTGCGAAACAGAGTGTTTAATGCCGGAGGATGGAGACCTTTAGGCGCTGACAAGTCAAGTTCTGTCATTTTTTGGCAAGCCCCGACTGTCCAAATTGTATTCCCAAAATGACTGTCGGGGCAAGACTTTTTTGTGGTTCAGTTCTTTTTCGAATTTAGAGCTTACGATTTCGAATTTCCGGCTTGTCCGGCTTAGGACATAAAAAACACGCTGCTTCCCTCTGCCAAGGGTAAGGCAGCGTGTTATTCAGAAAAGAGGCAACATACAGGGCTAGTGTATTCACCACTTCTTCTTTTGAGGAGAGGAGTAGTGCGCCTTTTTCTTTGTCAAAATAGTTATCGAACAGCAAAAAGTCAAGCTTTAATCCCTTTCAATTCAAGTATCGGAACGATGACGAATAGAACCATTTCAACCAACAAATTAACGGAGGCTATCATGCGAAGTAATCGAGGCCTGATTCGCTCAGTTTTTCTCCTGTTCCTGACTTTTTCGATTTGCTCTTTATCGCACGCGCAAACGCGCCAGAACAATGGCACCGGCTCTGATTCAAACCACGGAAACATCCGAGGCGTGGTACACGCTCTGGGCACCGGCCAACCTCTGGCCGCTGTGAACGTTGTGCTCAAAGGGACAAATTACGGTGCAGCGACGGCGAGTGATGGCAGTTTTGTCATCAGCAACGTGCCGTCAGGCCGTTATGTCATGGTGGTGAGCAGGGTGGGCTACCAGCGCGAGAAGCGCGAATTTCGCCTGACCAAAGATGAGGTGCTGAGCTTCGAGTTCAACCTGTCTGTCAAAGCGGTCGAATTCGATGCCATCGTGGTGGAACGAACCTCGCTGGTCGGAAACAAGGACCGCATATTCAGCATCCCCGGTTCGGCACATTACTTGGATGCGAAGGATCTGGCCAAATTCGACTACAACGACATCCATCGCGCCTTGCGGGAGGTGCCAGGCATCAATATCCAGGATGAAGACGGGTATGGGTTGCGCCCGAACATTGGATTCCGCGGCACGGGTGTGGAACGGAGCTCGAAAATTACGGTGATGGAAGATGGGATCTTGCAAGCGCCCGCCCCGTACTCAGCGCCAGCAGCCTACTATTTCCCAACCGTTGGGCGCATGAGCGGCATCGAAGTCCGAAAAGGCTCCAGCCAGATCAAGTATGGTCCCTACACCACCGGAGGCGCATTGAATCTTATTTCCACACCGATACCAGGCGATTTTGACGGCTATTTGGAGATTCTCGCCGGTGAGGATGACACGCGACGAATTCACGCCACGGCCGGGAATTCCTTCAAGAATTTTGGATTTGTGGCAGAAACCTTTCAAGCAAAGACCGACGGCTTCAAAAGGCTTGACGGCGGTGGCAATACCGGATTCGATAAAGACGACTACATGCTCAAGTTCCGGTTCAACACGGACGAAGAGGCGAAAGTTTACCAGCAGCTCAGTTTCAAATTTGCGCAAACAGATGAGATTTCCAATGAAACCTACCTGGGCCTGACCGAAGCCGATTTCCGCAAAAATCCGGTTCGCCGCTATGCCGCCTCTCAGAATGATGTCATGAAGACCGAGCATACTCAGATTCTGGTCCGCCATTTTATCAAGCCGGCAAACGCCCTTGATCTGACGACGTCGTTTTACCGAACGGACTTCCAACGCAACTGGTACAAATTGGACCGAATTCGCGCCACAGAAGATGGCTCGAGAACGAAAATCGCTGCGGTCCTGGCAGATCCATCAACCTTTGCGGCGGAATATGCCATTGCGACCGGGCAAACCAGCCCAAATGACAATGCCCTGGAAGTGAAAGCCAACAACCGGGATTACTTTGCCTGGGGCCTGCAAACTCAGGTCGGACTCCGATTCAAGGCCTTGAATGCCTCCCATGAAGCGGAAGTCGGCCTCAGATATCACAAAGATCAAATCGACCGCTTTCAGTGGGTTGATTTGTTTCGGATGGAAGAGGGGACCATGGAACTCAGCCGGCCGGGCATCCCGGGCACGGAGAGCAACCGCATCGGCGAAGCAAAAGTCTGGGCCGGATTTGCCCAGGTCACGCTACACTTCGGCAAGCTGACGGCGGTCCCCGGAATCCGGTATGAAAACATGGACCTGACCCGCGATGACTTTGGCAAAGAGGATCCGGACAGAACGGGAATCAACCTGAAGAGCCGCAGCAACCAGGTGGAGGTCGTGATCCCCGGTGTGGGGTTGGACTACAAGTTTACGCCCACCTTCAGTTCGTTTCTGGGCGTCCACAAAGGGTTTGCTCCACCAGGCTCGAAGGAAGGGACCGACCCCGAGGAAAGTATCAACTATGAATTAGGCGTCAGAATAAACCGGCCGGACTTCAGTGCACAAGGTGTGGTATTCTTCAATGATTACAGCAACTTGTTAGGCTCCGACCTGCTGGCGAGCGGGGGCGAGGGCACGGGCGACCAATTCAACGGCGGCGAAGTCAATGTCGTTGGCCTGGAGCTCTCTCTGAACACTGACTTCGCCAGCAGAATGACACGCCCGGGCCTCGTCATTCCATTTCGCCTGGCCTATACCCTGACGGAGACGGAATTCCAAAATACCTTTGAAAGCAGTTTTGGCCCCTGGGGGAATGTCGAAAACGGCGATGAATTGCCATATGTGCCCAAACATCAATTATTTGCCAGTATCGGCATGGAAAGTCAGCGAGTTGGCGTGACTGTTGGCGCAAAATACACCAGCAAAACACGAACCCAACCGGGTCAGGGTGAGTTTGTTGACGAATCGAGTACAGATTCTCGCCTGGTATTCGATCTTTCTGCCAATTTCGCTCTCACCAACGCGAACAAGATCTTTGCGACTGTCCGCAACCTCTTTGACGAGAAATATGTCGCAGCGCGACGACCGGCAGGAGCCCGGCCGGGCCTGCCAAGGACGTTTGTGGCCGGGATCAAAACGAATTTTTAGGGAGCTAGCGAAGCTCCAGGTGTCGGTTCAACTGAATGCGGTAGGATGAAAGAGAGACGTCGTGCATGACCATGAAACAAAAACTACGAACTAGTCTGGTTTTCGCACCGCTTGCAATCGCAATCCTGTTCCTGGTTCTGCCAGCAGGGGACAAGACTGCCTCAGGTTTGAATCGTGCGCCAAAGATACAGAGGGCGACCCCGAGCATTGAACCTGAAAGACTCATTTCCTACCTGCAGTACATCGGGGCGGATTATGATGCAGCGGTCGAGAATCACAAGATAGTCAATAAAGATGAATACCAGGAGATGGTGGAGTTCAGTGAGGCCGCCATCGAAGGATACATATCACTGAACCGGGAGAACACCGCCAGGCCAACATACCGGGCGTTACAAAGAGTGCGAGAGCTTGTCGGGGCAAAAGCTTCTGGGTCAGAAATCAAAATCTTGACCAGCAAATTAGTCCGGGAGTTATCTACGGAATTGAGTGTCACCCCTTATCCTACCCACACACCGGATTTGACAGCGGGCAAGAAGTTCTACGAGATCGCCTGCGCTGAATGTCATGGCTCGAGCGGCGATGGCCAGGGACGTTCGGCGAAAGCGTTGAATCCTCCGCCGAGCAATTTTCAGAATCCCGAGCGCATGTTGGAGGCGACGCCGCACCAATTCTTCAACGTGATCACGTTCGGGGTTCAAGGCACCGCCATGCCTTCCCACCAACAGGCCTTTACCGACCAGCAGTGTTGGGATATTGCATTCTATTTGATGACGCTGCGCGGGGATTTTTCACCTGAGCTGCCGGAACAGGAAGTCGGGTTTTCCATAAGAGATTTGGCCACTTTATCCGACAAGCAGCTCGTCCAGCGTCTGGCAACTGAGCCCCGTGCAAAGGTTCTGACATCTTCTCCAGACTCGCACTGGACGAGCGTCATTGACTATTGGCGCCAGAATCCGCCAGAAGTCAATCCCGATGAAAAACTGAATGCCGCGCAGCAGAAACTCAGCAAGAGTATCACGGCCTATCAAAATGGGCAATCGGACCAGGCGGTGCAGCTTGCATTGGACGCTTATTTGGAAGGGATCGAACCGGTGGAGCCACTTCTGTCGCAAAAGGCGCCGGCGTTGGTCACGGTTGTAGAAAAAGAATTTGGCCAGTACCGTCGCGCTGTCAGAAGTGAAGCGCCCATGACGCAGGTCACTCAGCGTTATCGAAAGTTGGTGAACATTTTTGAAGAAATCAGGTCCACATTCGGGTCTTCAGAAGCTGTCACCGGGTTTGCTTTCATTCAATCCTTAACGATCATCTTGCGCGAAGGAACCGAAGCCGTACTTTTGATCGCTCTTTTGATGACTTTGCTGGTGGCCCTGGGCCATCAAGGGTTGAAAAAATATTTGACCGCCGGGGCCGTGGCGGGTATCGTTCTGGGCGGCTTGACCTGGATCGCCGCGCAACGCTTTGTGGTGATCACTCAATTTGAACAAGAGACTCTGGAGGGGATGACCTCTCTATTGGCCGCCGCGGTTTTGTTTTGTGTAAGTTTTTGGATTATCCACAAGTCAGACCTGCAAAAGTGGAAAACCTATATCCAGACAAAAGCTGAAAAAGCGCTCGGAACAGGAAGTGGCTTCGCGCTTGCGATGGCGGCGTTTTTGGTTGTTTATCGCGAAGCATTCGAGACCGTCCTTTTCTATCAGGCATTATGGTTGAGGAGCAGTGTGGTTCATTCTCAAATAATCTCCGGATTTATTTTGGGAGTGGCGGCTCTTATCGTACTCGTATTTTTCATTCTCAAGTTTGGATTGAAGATTCCTCTCGGGCCCTTTTTTGGTGTTACCGGAGTTCTACTCGGACTTTTGGCCATCGTTTTTGCTGGCTATGGCGTGAGAGAATTACAAAGCATCGGCTTGCTGAACGAAACCCCTCTTTCTCTGAATGTTGATTTGAACTTTTTGGAAATCCATTCGACTTTGGAGGGGCTGGCCCTTCAGTCGGGAATCCTGCTTTCGTTCTTGTTAGGTTGGTTTGGCCTTCTTGTCGATAAATTCAGGTTGGCCAGGCAGGTCGAGCCAAAACACGCCACTGCTGAGTAACAGAGAACAAAGCGGGCATGTCAAGATAGACAAAATAGCTGCAAAATAAAAAAGGAGTGAGCCAACTTCCCTCGGCAAAGGTTTGAGCTGACTCACTCCAGGAAAGCGGGAAAAGACGGACCCCTCAGATGCCAC
The DNA here is from genome assembly GCA_046757165.1 of bacterium. GTDB lineage: Bacteria > Zhuqueibacterota > Zhuqueibacteria > Oceanimicrobiales > Oceanimicrobiaceae > JBHHXT01. Next base: position 8,172 of record JBHHXT010000134.1, read on the forward strand.
CAGGCTTGTCGGCCAGCCGGCATTCTTTTGGGGGTGACAAAGGAATGAACCTTTGTCACCGGCTTTTTCCGTTTGGGAATATAGCAAATCAAAAAATAAAAGTCAAAGGAGGAGAATCATGAATAATAGAGCGCCGCCATTTACAGACTCGATTGTCAAAAAACAAACGACATTACCAAATTACAACGGACAAGGAGATATCTAAAATGCAGATAAGAAACAGACTCTCAGTCATCATGCTGGTCTGCCTGTTGGCTCCTGTTGGCGCCTTTGCGCAAAACAAAGGCGAAATAAAAGGACGCGTGACGGACCAGGAAACCGGTGATCCGCTCATCGGTGCCAATGTAACGATCGTCGGGACGGCTTTGGGGGCGGCAACGGACCGGCATGGCGCCTACCGCATATCTCGAGTCCCGCCTGGAAGGTGCACGCTACGTGCCTCCATGATCGGTTTCCAAACCGTCACCGTGAAGGAAGTTCAAGTCAATGTGCAGGAAAAGGCGACTGTGGACTTTGTGCTGGCCGCGCGGGCCCTGCCTCTGGATGAAATCGTGGTCACCGCCACCCGCACCGAAAAACTTCTCAAAGATGTGCCAGCCACCACCGAGATTGTCAGCCGCGAGGAGATCGAAGAAAGCGGAGCAGAAGATATCAGCGAGATACTGGAGGAGAAGGCCGGCATTCGCATGCGAAAAAGCGAAGGGCACGGCTGGGGTGTGCAGATGCAAGGCCTGGACGCCGAGTACGTGCTGGTTCTGGTGGATGGCGAAGAGATCATCGGCCGCACCGCCGGCTTGGTGGACCTGCGGCAGATTCCCATCGAGAGCATCGACCATATCGAGATTGTCAAAGGCGCCGCGTCTTCGCTATATGGCAGCGAGGCCATGGGCGGGGTCATCAATATCATCACCAAAACCGCCAGTGCGCCGTTGGCTGCGCGGATCACCACGACTTTTGGCACCCACGACAAGAAAGAACCGCGGGCGACGCTGGAATTCAAACAGCACGGGCTCAGCGGCATTCTGACCGCCAGTCGCAACCTCTCCGACGGCTTTGACATGGACAAGTCAGATGTGGCGCACAACGGCTCGCCGTATGAAAAAACCAGCGTGACGGGGAAATTTACCTATGACTTGTCCTCCAATGCCAGGCTGACCTTTTCCGGGTATCTCTACGATGAAACTTACCGGCCGGTGAGTATCTCGCGCGGCGATGTTTTCGATGCGGCTTCCGATGAAAAGCGCAAGCACGGCAGTCTGGCGCTGAACTGGAAGCCGGACGCCCTTTCCAATGTGCAGATCAAATTCTACGCCTCCGATTACGACCGCGATACAGACAAGAGCTTTCGCACCAGCGAACGGCTGGATCAATCCTTTGAGGAAGAAAATCAAATACGCGGCGAGCTGGTTTTCAGCCGGCTTTTTGTGGGAAAACATCTCCTGACCGTTGGCCTGGACGCTTTCCGGGAAACTTTAGAAGCGAAAGAGTCCAGTACGGTTTCAACCGAAGTAAATGAGACGCCGCATCAAAGTGAGAACACCAAGGTCGTTTACCTGCAGGATGAAATTCAACTGCTGAAACCCTTGACTCTGGTGGTCGGCGGCCGTTTGGACCATCATTCCGCTTTTGGGTCGCATATTTCGCCCAAGGTCAATTTGCACTACAAACTGAGCGAAAATGTATCCTTTCGCGGGTCTTACGGCCAGGGGTTCCGCGCGCCATCGATCAAAGACCTGCACCGGACGTTTATCAATTTCGCTCACGGCTACCAGGTGTTGGGCAATACCGACCTGCAGCCGGAAACCTCCACCAGCGTCAATTTTGGGGCTGATTTCCGCTGGCGGGACAACATACTCGGTAAAGTCAATGTCTTCCGTAACGATTTGCACGACGCCATCCGGGCCAATTTCGACGGCATGGTCGAAAATCGTTTGAACTTTGTACAGCAAAATATCGGCGAGGCTTTCACCGAGGGAATTGAAACGGAAATCCAAACCCATTTTGCCAGGTATTTTTCCGTTTCAGCCTCCCATGCTTACGTCTGGTCGGAAGACAAAGAAACCGGTGAGGAGCTTTTGGGCGTTTCCCGTAACACCGCCGATTGGAAGCTGGAGTTCAACCACAGGTCCATTGGGTTCAATGCGAACATTCGTGGCGAATATGAAGGCGGGTGGCTGTTCACCAGCGGCCGCGGTCAAAACGTTGAAACCAAAAGGTCGCCTTCGTACGTGACCTGGGATTTTCGAGCCAGTCAGAGATTGTCCCGATATCTCAAGCTTCATTTTGGTGTGGATAATATTTTTGACCGGCAGGAGATAAAGTTTGAACCGCGTCCGGGACGCGAGGTTTATGGCGGGTTCAGTTTGAGCTACTAAGCTCAAAAATGGATGGAACGCGGATTTAGCGGATAGAACGAATCGTCACGCCTTTGTCGAGAATCGTTCCTTGCAAACCCGAAATTCTCATAAAACAGGAGTCAATCCAATGCAGACAAGAAAGGCACAAGCTCTCAGACTGATTATTGTAACAGGCATACTGCTGGCTGTTTTTGGTTCCAGCCTCGCCCGTGCCGGCACCGGGCCAGGGTTCATCGTTTTGGCTCCTGACCGCGGCTTTATGGGCAACAACGAAATCCGCGAGGTTTATCATGAGTTTCAAAAGACTCACGCCAACGTCCCGTCGCAACTGGTCTTTGCCAGCCGCAAGGCGCTGTCAACCTATTTGACGGATGCGGTGCAGGCTTTGGAGAACGCGGGCGCGACGGAAATCGTGGTCATCCCGTTGTTCTTATCGGAAAGCGATCCGGATCTGCAAAGAGCCAGAAGTCTTTTTGCTCCTTCGTCTGAAAGTTCAAATGTCGCGGAACAAAATGATAGAGTTAAGGTGGACCGACCTCTCACACTTGCTCAGACGCTGTCCGCAAGCTATCTCACCGTCCAGATTCTCGAAGACCGGGCCAAAGAGCTGAGCGAGACGCCTTCCAATGAACGGCTGATTGTGATCGGGACGGGCGCCTCCAACCGCAAAGAAGCAGCAATGATGGAGGAAGAACTGCACAGGCTGGCGCAGCAAGTGCAAAGAAAGATAGGTTTTGAAGAAACCCATAGTCTTGTTTATCTACGCCGGGAGTCAGAAGAGGGACCGGCGCGCCGGACGGAAATCAGCCAGGAGATCGAGCGCCTGGCTGCGCTGGAAGGCAGAACCCTGGTCGTGCCGTTTTTCATCAGCATGAAGCTCACGCCCATGATGTCGGTCGAAAACATGCTGGGCAAGTACACCCTGCGGGATGTGGAAATCAGTTACGCCGGCAAATCGATTCTGCCGCACGCCAATGTCGTGCGCTGGCTCCAGAGAACGGCCAACCGTTACTTGCCGGTAACAAAGGAGAACATCGGCGTCGTGTTCATGAATCACGGCTCGTTTTACTATTATAATGAAAAGGTGCGCCGGGTGGTCCAGCCGATGGCGGAAAAGTACAAATTAGAGTACGCCATGAGTATGGGCGACCCCTTTCTCATTCAAGAAGCCGTGAGCCGGTTGGAAGCACGGGGAGCGACGCATATCGTCTTACTGCGTGCCTTTTCTTTGACCTCCTCTTTCAAAGCAAAGATCGAATACATCCTCGGCCTCGACGATGCGCTGGCCGAAAACAACCGCATGGGGCGTCTCCCGGACCGCGTGCGCAGCAGCGCCCTTCTTTACACCGCCGGCGGCGTGGAGGATGATCCGCTGTTCGCCGAAGTGCTGCTCGAACGAGCGCTGGCCATCAGTCAAAAGCCGGAAGAAGAGACGGTGATTCTGGTAGCGCACGGATTGGGCGACGACCAGGGCGACGAGCGGTGGCGAACGATTCTGCGGTCTTTAGCCTCTCAGATGCAGGCGCTGGCCAAAGACAAATTCAAGGCAATCAAGGCAGCCACCTGGCGGGAAGACTGGCCGGACAAACGCCCGCAGGCGGTTGCGGAGGTCAAAACGCTGATTCAACAGGCGCAGGAAGACGGCGGCCGCGCGCTGGTGGTCGCGGCCCGGCTGGAAGGCAACGACCCGGGGGATGAGTTTCTCGAGGGCGTGGACTTTCTTTACAACGAACAGGGGTTTTCCGGGCACCCGAATTTCACGAAGTGGATTGCGCAGGAAATCGAGGCGGCGGTTGTCAGGATTCAGGGGGCGCAGCAGACGTTGTCGAAAGAATCCGCCGCTGGCGGCTCACCTGTTACAGACTATTCTGAGGATGGGTATTCAGAAAAACAGCTTTGATGTCCGGTGCGCCTCAGGCTCCGGCGTGAGCACATGGCCCGGACGGCGGATGTTTGCCCCTGGCCTGGCGGTCTTTGAGCCACTTCTCACACACCTGGTAGCCGCCGATGTGGAAGTTCCACACTTCCTCTGGTACGCCACTGAAACCATAGGTTTTGGCTTTGTTCAGTCAGACGGTCTCGCCGGAGTAGGAGACTTTCTCGAACCTGTAACCTTGCGAAGGTTTCAAACCTTCGCA
>JBHHXT010000135.1:0-12643 GCA_046757165.1 bacterium
TTGGTCCTTGCTTGCTCAATGACGCCCGCAGGGCAAATGACAGCAAATGACGAGCAAAGCTCAATGACGGGCCTTTTCTGAAACGGTTGATCCAAAAGAAATTATCGACAAAACTTTGTCGATGTCTGGCGCCAAGCGCCTAAAACCTTTTCAGTCTCGACAATTCATATTCGCCTTCACTTTCTCTTGCACCTCGTTCGATCCCGAAGCTCAAGCGCTACAGCCAATCGGCCTGAATTAGTTTCCACCGAAATGACGCCGATGTCACCGAAGGTCACCGAAAGATTTGAGGTTGCCTCTTGTTGCCCGAATAAAAAAGGGGCTGTCCAAAAAGTCAAAAACGAGCCACGATTTGTCATTCCTGCGAAAGCAGGAATCCCCAAAAAAACAATAGCTTATAGATTCCCGCTTTCGCGGGAATGACAGGAAAAGTGCACTTTTGGGACAGCCCCTTGGATCTCTGTACTCTACTTTGTATTTGCAGGATTGTTCGGCGATCGGGAGTTGAACCGTACAGAAGAGGATAAGCGCACCGGCCTGCTTCGTAAACCGCAGTGCAAGGGCTCCAAACAGGCCGGTGGGCTGGTGGTCGCTCAAAAAACTTTCATCACTGATAAATGGGCACACCCGGAAAGAAGGCTCCCCAGGCAAACCAATACGCATTGTATGAGTCGGTTGGCTCGAGTTTCTGGCCTGTCCGTGGACCGGAGACGCCCTGTCCCAAAATGTTCCAGGTCGTCCCTTCATTGTCTAGCAGGTCAAACGGATAGATATTGGGGGAATCTGTGCTGACGTCGAAGGTTAACACCGTCCCGTCACTCGCGACTCGCGAATAGCTGATATAAAAGTGAGCAGACTTCATTCCTGCGACGACAACAGGTTGGCCGTCGACCTCATCATTGATCGCGCGGGCCCCATTTTCAAACAGGTTGAAGCGATAGGTTTTTGCACTCGGGGCAAAGCGGTCGGTGATAATGCCGTGCACCCTTTCTTTGAAAAAGAGTCGCGTGTCATAGGTCGTCAGTGGAAACAGTAGCGCCTCCACCTCTTTGTAATTGCCGTAGGGGAAAATATCATAATTGCGTTCAAACCCCGTATCATTCGAAACGACCCTCGAAGCCGGGAACATCCTTTTCCAGCTCTCCCAGGTCGTTTCCAGCAAAAGGACGGTCTGCATCAATTCGCCGCGCAAGGTTCCATTGACAGACCTGAGATACATCTGAGACCAGGCGCTGCGAGTGACTCTGTCATACACAATCAGGTTGTTGTTGTATAGAAACCCTGAAACGCCAAACTGCTGCCTGTCTTGATTCATGGTCACATCATCAACGGGAGGCGGGGCAGCCACCGCAGATCCGGTTAACGGACAGTAGGTCAGGGTAATCGGCGCACTGCCAAACTTGTAATTGACGACCTCGTGCCAGTCAAGAATCTTTTCAGGGTAGGCGTAGGCTTGACCGTCTATGACCATGCCGTAGACCACGTCATCCCTCTCCATGAACGAAGCGGCTTCTACAGCGACGAAATCCGGGTGATCGATGGATGGAATACAGTCCAGCCCGGTGGAACAGCCGCGCACGATGTCCGCCCGGTTCAAATCCCAGGTGCCTTTGAAGCCGCTGCTGTCGTTACTAGTAGAGGGCGGACCTCCAATCCCCCCATCGCCATCGTCGCCGCCACTGCCACCGTCATCTGCGAGGTCAGAATTGGCCTCGGAAGATGTGGGCCCATCACTGCTTGCGCACCCGAATACAAGCAGGCCAAAGAACAGGAAGAAAACGAAACACATTTTTTCTAACTTCATACTCAGTACTCCGCAAAATACCTAAACCTAAACCAAAACCACCGGCTCTTCCGGGAAAGGGGAAGTCTCCTGACTTCCCAGGGAAGCAAACGACCGAAAATATTGTTAAATGCTAAGAGCCGTACACCTCTTCACTTATCAAAATCCAAACCGAGTTAAACTACTATGATGTCAAAAAGAATCACTCTAATCATCCTGCTGTTGCTCGTGACAACCCCTGACGTCCCCGCCTACGCCGGCGCCTGGACGCAGAAGCGCGGTGCGTTTTTTTACAAACTGGGTGTCCTGAGATTTGAATCCACGTCGCAATATCTGTTGAACGGCGAGCGGGAATCCCTCTCCAACAAGGGTCGAGTCATCGACCTCAGTGTCTACCACTATCTCGAGTATGGCCTTTCCGATGAATTGACCGTGATCGCCTCGGTCCCCTTCAAGAAAGTCTCCTTTGACTGTGCCATTGAGGAGTGCGACAAATCCTCATCCGGTCTTGCAGATCTCTTCCTTGGCTTCCGCTACCGCCTGTCGAATCGCCGGTGGATCGTCTCTATCGAAAGCGGTTTGAAACTCGCTCCCGGCTATGAAACCGACGAAGACAAGCTGGATTCCGCGCCGCCGCTCGGGGACGGGCAGACAGATTTCGACCTGAGATTGCTGCTCGGCCATCCGCTGTTCAACTACCGGGGCTACCTGAACATCGATGCCGGGTTTCGCACCCGTTCCGGTGACCCGGTTGACGAGCTACCCTTCTCGCTTGAACTGGGCCTCAACCTGACCGATGACTATTTGCTCATCGGCCGACTGCACGGCGTTCGCAGCATCTCCGAAGACGCAGGGCAGAAGAACTTCCGCATTGTCAATGGTACGATTCAGAACTTCATCGGTACCGGTGCGGTAGAAGACTTTGTCAAAGGACAACTGCAGCTCATCTATAAACTCTCTGCCACCATCAGTCTGGCGTTTGAACTAGACCAGGTCCTCACCGGACGCAACACCTCGCACGCCACAACCGTCGGCGCTGGCCTCGTCATTGCCAAATAATCTATTCGTCATCGCAACAGCGAGAACTTGTACGACACGCCCACGTTGAACACTTCCCCTGCCAGATAATTCTTGCCCGAAACACTCACCTGAACGGAGGTTTCGAAAGCCAAACCCCGGACGACTTGCAGGGAGATGCCGGGTTCCACATACAGGACCTCCCTTTCCGACTCCGGGATGTCAAAAGGAGTGTCAAACGAATGGTTCTTGAAGGGGTCGCCATAGAGTCCGGACAGGGCGAACTTGACCACCAGATTCTCCAGCACATTGTAACCTGCTTCGCCGCGGAAGAAAAACTCGTTCCCGGGTTCTACACTCGAGGTTTCGAGGGCTGGTGCAAACCTGATTCTGTACCCGAGATCGAGATTCAAATAGCTCTGCACGGGCCACAAAGATTTGCCAAATTGCCCGATGAGCTCCAGGTCCCACTGCCCATCGCCCACCGGAATGATTTCAGCGTCCTTGTTGAGAAAGCCGGTCGGGGCCTTAGCCTGAACGCTCAGCGAGGCAACAAGAGGGGTTGCCAGGAAACGGTATTTGACTCCGAATCGCACGTCGCCAATATCGCTCGTCCCGGGCCGCTGAGGACTCGCCAGGTCGGTGAATTGGATGTCAAAGAAAGGAACCTGGAGATAGATCTCCAGAGGATCGAACAAGCCATAGTGGACGTCCACAAAAACGGCCGTCAGCTCACTTTCGCCATCAAAGGGGAAATCGACCCGCTGGCCTTCAGTGCAATTCACGCCCAGCGGGCACGGGGTGTTGCGGGAATAGTATTGATCACTTGTCTTTTGATAGAGCAGCGCGGATTTGATCCAGAGATGGCCTTTCTTCAGTGTCCAGGCTCCTGCATGCGCCGTCCCGGCAACCATGAATGTGCAGAAGACCAGAACCAGAACAATCGACGCGCGCCTAATGGGTTGCCTATCGTTGCTCGGGCCGCTCCTACTCATTAGGCAGGATATCGAACGTGACCCGGGCGGGTTTACCTGTTTCAACGGTCACCTCTTTTTCCAATTTACCCAACACTTCATGCCAGGCTTGAATCTTGTACGTGCCCGCTGGAACATTTGATATGGCAAACTCACCGGCCTCGTTGGTCACGGCGTAGTAGGGATGGTCCATCACGGCAATGTAGGCGCTCATGTGGTCGTGGACATCGCACTTGTAGTAGTACATCCCAACTTTGTCAACCGTTTGACCGATCTTCTTCAGAAACTTTGGCTGAGCTTTGTTGAAAACGGTTTTCTTGGGATCGAGGCCGTCAAAGTACGCATGAACGTTGTGCAAGATGCCGTCGTTGTTCAGGATTTCCAGTTTCGTGCCCACCGGCACGGCCTGCACATGGGGGACATACCGACACTTGGTTTGACTCATCGTGACCTTTGCCTCGCCGGCCTTCACCCTACCTTTGGCACCGACAAGCGTGACGACCACATTCTTCAGCCCATGGTTAGCCTCAGACACAACGAATAGCTCAGAGAATTGAAACGCGCCACAGACCGCCGGATCTTTGGTGATGGTAATCTTGTCTCGTTCAGGATAGTCTTCCGGGAACTTCACCACCCCGGTAATCGAGCCGGTATCGGCTGGCCGTGCAGGCGGATTGCTTCCGGCGCCCGCCCCGGTCATCGACATAAACCAAACCGCCACGAGCAGTGAGCAAACCGTAATGAGGATTGATTTCATGACTTTATTCATCGGTTAGATCTTCTCCCACGTTTTATTTGAACCGCCACTTATGCTTCTTCGGTGCAAAGGATTTCAGATATGCGTACAGGTCACTCACTTCCGATGCACTCATGTGATTGCCATAATCCGGACAAAAGAACGGGGGCGGGGGTGCGTTGGCATCGAGGGGCTGCGAGTAAACACGCTTCTGCAGCCGCGCCAGGAATTCCGCCTGGGAGTACTTGTTGGCAACCGTCTTCAAAGCTGGCATCATTTCGTCTGGCGCCATGTTTGGATTTCTAACGCCCCCGCTGCCAAACTCTCCGTGACATGACCAGCAAGCAAACCGTTTGAAAACCAATTCTCCTCTTTCCTTGTCGATATTGCCGAGAAAAAAGTTCGTCCGGAACTCCCACTCCTGAGAGTCGTCGTTCTTTTGCCCCTGCTGTGTGTGCAGGTAGGCCGACAGCGCTCTCACTCCCTCTTGCGGGATGTGAAAATTGGGCATGAATGTCCCGGGTTTGAAGGCTTCCGGGTCTCGCAGCCAGGTCTGTTCCCACTCTTCAGTCTTCCTCACCCCAACCCAGGTCAGATCCGGCCCAATAAACCGTCCATCCGAACCAACACGATGACATCCAAGACAGCCATAATCATCAACAAGCAACTTGCCTTTTTCGGTAAGCGGAAGCTCTTTGCTCAAGATTTCTTCAGTTTTCAATTCTTTTTTCATCGCGGTCAAATAGCCGACGACTGAATCGAGCTGCCTCGGCGGAAAGTCAAAAGTCGGCATCTTGGTGCCGGGTTTGACAGCCTGTGGGTCGGCCAGCCACTTTCGCAACCATTCTTCAGACCGCCGGTTGCTGATAAAATTCAAAATCGGGCCCACCGTTCCGCCACGTTCTCCAATCGTATGACAACTGGTGCATTGATACGTCTTGACAATCTCGCTGTTTAGAAAGGCTTCTTGCGGGGTTCCGCTCCACTCGTCGTTCTCCTCTCCTGCGAACAAAAACGACGACCCAACAATGCCCGCGTAAACAAGGTATAGAACCCAATATCGTTTCATAGTAATCGTGATGTTTTCTATCCTTCCTGCTTATTAGGGGAATAATTCATAGAACACGGCGCGGGCGGCAACGAGGCGCACAACCCACGCCGCAGTTCTATCTGAGCATCAGGGACTACTTCTTGCCCATCTCCATCATCATCTTCTTCATCATTTCCGGAATTTCTCCAACGGATACTTTGTCCTCATTGCTGAGTGTGGCAATGTAAGCTGTCAGAGCCCGGGCTTCTTTGCTCTTCTTGTCAAGTGGCTGAGCAGCCATGAACATCATGATGCAGTTGTTGGCCATATCGGTAATGTCGATGACCTGGTCGTTTGGAACTTTGTACTTCGGGAAGGTTGCTGCCGCGCCGACCAGCGTTGGAATGGGGAGCTTGTAGGGTTTGCCCGTAGCCTCGCTTGGCATCGGAGTCTCCGCCTCGCCGCCGGTGGTGCCACCACCAGGATGACAGCTCGCACAAGCCTGACCATTGGTGCCCAATGCTTTGGTGTCGTTAAACAGCTTTTCCCCCCACGCAATGGTCTCTTTCTGAGTCATCATCAGATGCTTCGGTAACTTCTGCATCATCGCTTCCTTGCTGGCCATGAATTTGTCCATGTTCTTCATGGCCATGTTCTTCATCATCATCTTCTGTTCCTGAGTCAGTGGCTTCGGCGCGTGCTTCTTTTCCTGGGCAACCAGATTGCTCATGGTAAGAGCAACGGCACAAACCAGGATGGCTAGCAATACCGATGTTCCTCTCACTCTTTTCATAGTGACCTCCATAAATAAGTGAATAGTAATAGTAATTAAGAGAGTAACAGCTTCCTGATAATTCTTGAATTAGTTAGTAGACATCAGGCAAGAGAGTGGATAATATGCAAAACGGTTACCCCCTGGAACAAACTAAGTTTTTGAAATATTCCCACCGGCATTGTGGCAAAACAAGAAAGCCCTTGCGGGACGCACCGCAGGGGCTCGTCTTGAACAGACTGTCGCTTCCAATCTGCCGTGTCTTAACTAACTAAGTTATTTTACAACAACTTATACTTATTGACGCTGATATATCTCGGGTTTTCGAATACCACGCCGAACAAGGTTGCCTTCCTCTTCAGGAGTTCACGATTGTATTGAATTTCCTTGCCTGTCCCGTCTTGTAGAATGGTCCAGACGGCACCATCTTCAGCCCGCAAACCCGGCCGGTGAATGACCTGATGGCGTACGGGGACGCCGTGATACTTCAAGAACAAATCACAGTCCAAACAGATAATCTCGCCACGCAGTTGTGCTGAATGTACAGAAAGTCCAGCGGAAGTCGATCGTCCCGCGTCCCCGCTCGATGTCATGACGCCAAAGGTCGGCAACAGGATCGAGAAAGCCAGGACGGCAAGGGCGAAAGACGTGGCCACAGGACGGTACTCAAAAAGAGACTGGATGAGCTGCCAGAAAGTCGGCAGGTCCCCGCCGCGGGCGATTTGTCGCTCGATACGCCGTCTCAAATGGGCCGGAGCCTTGGCAATCTGCAATCTCTCCGTTACCAACTCCTTTAGCTTGCATTCAGCTTCATAGCGCTGCAATAACTCGGGCGATTCTTGCAGCAGCTTTTCAACCTCCATCCTGTCCTTTTCATTGAGTTCGCCATCGATGTAGCCGGTGATGAGATAATCACATCTGTCGCGCTCTTCCTTCATTTGAAATCTTTACCTCCAGAAAATAGGTCCCACAAATACTTCAGTTTGCTCTACTGATGAATCCGCCCCGGAGGGCATAGTCCTTGAGATGGATTTGCAATTGTTTCCTGCCGCGAGAAAGTCTCGACATCACCGTTCCCAACGGACAGCCGATTATTTTGGCGATCTGTTTATAAGAGAAATTTTCAATGTCAGCCAATAAGACCACCATTCTAAACTCGTCAGGCAACTGCTCCAAAGCGGTTCTTATTTCATCGTCGAATAGACTCTCGTACTCCAGTTGGCGGAAATTTTCAATCACGTGATTGTGCACATCACGTTTATCCTCAATATAAACATGCTTGACCTTCTCCAATTCAACCTGATGAGGCAGACTTAGCTTCTTGCGGTATTGGTTAATGTAGGTGTTGGTCAAAATCTTGAAGATCCACGCCTTGAAATTTGTATCCTTCTTGAACTTGTCAAAAAACCGATAAGCGCGTATGCAAACATCTTGCAGCAGGTCTTCGGCATCGAGCTCATTGCGTGTCATCCTCAACGCCGTATTATACAGAGAATCCATGTGCACCATGGCCAACTCTTGAAACTCCTGGTTTCTTCGCTTCAAAGAATCGGAGTTTTCCCTGGACTCATCCTGCATCAAGCTCTTTAGTTTAATTGGACTTACATTACGAGTGACTATTCGATTGGAATCTCAAATCTATGCAACAGGCTGGCGTTATGATTTATTCCCAAAAATCACCGCAGGGATTCATCTTTCCAGCGGACGACCCGCCACTTTTGATCCAGCCCACTCTGCTTGAACGTAAAGATGGCGGTTCCGGTCACCAGGAAGTTGATGTCCGAACTGAAGAGATTGAGGTTGAAGCGCAGAAATCTTCTTTCGAGCTCAGCGTGGCTTTCCTGAAATAGAATGTCCCAGTGCAAATCTACAACGTCAAACTGCCGGAAGAGCCGGCCCGTGGTTTTGAGGTCCACGTCCCGCTCCCACGTAACCGGTTCGAGATTGGCATCCAGAAATTCGAAGACAAATGATTCGTCCAGAACATCGCTGTACAATAACGAATCTTTGAAGGTATAGGCGATCCTGAAATTCTGCAGGACTTCTTCGGGGCTGGTCTGCTCTGTTATGACATTGGTCAGGTCGATGCGCTCATCAAGCTCAGGGGCAAATGGATTGAAACACGCAGGCAGCAGCAGCAAAACCACCGGGAATGTCCACCTTGTCAGAAGGGATGATAGAGGCCCTCTCATGGCGTTGCGAACGACCATTGTAACTCGGGGAAGACTCGACATAAAAAAAGCGGCGCTTGACAAAGCACCGCCTTTTCTTGCAAATCCCTGGTATTACTTCAATCTAAAAATCACGGGAATAGCAACCCACACCTTTACGGGCTTATCTCGTTGCAGTGCCGGCTTCCATTTCACGCTCCTGATAGCCTTGACCGCCGCCTGGTCGCAACCACTGTGTCCCAGTGATTTAATGACCCGAGTGTCGATGACTTTGCCTTTCTCTGAAACCCAAACATATACAACCACGCGGCCTTCTATGCCTGCCTTGCGCGCGATTTCAGGGTATTTCAAAGCTCTTTGAATCGCTCTGAACCCGCCAATCGGAGACGGCGCTTCATCATAGGGTACAAAGATGTTCATACCATCATCGTCCTCCGGCGGAGGCGGTGGAGGCGGGATGTCAGACAGGTCGAGCTCAGTCGTCTCAATCGTCAAATCATCCGGAATATCCTCACTCTCGGAAGGAATGGGAATGGATGGTTTTGGTGGAGGGGGCGGCCTCTTCACCTGTTCGGTGGGTGGGATGTCTGCGACCTCGATCTGTATTTCTTTGGTCGTGGTTTCCACCGCCTCCAGATCGATGACACGCAGCAACTGGAAGACGATGATCATCAGACCCAACGACAGGACAAGACCGAGCTCCAGCACTTTTTTGTACCTGAGCTTCAGGTTAGCGTCCGGGTTCTTCCTCATAATGACACCTCAAAAAGCTGGTTTAGCTGAGTAATTGACATTGAGTGCACCAGGTGCATCCGATTCGCGTAACTTCTCCTGGACATCCGTGACGATCCCCATTTCGGTCCCTTTGTCGATCTTCATGGAGACCAGTTTGAGGGGATGTTGCGGGTCCCTCGCTTTGGCGAGCATGATGTTCGGAATCTGACTGAGATTGACAAAGCGGTCATCGATAGAAACCGCTCCCTTCTTGTTCACCCACAGATAAGCGACATCCCGTTTCCCGGCAAGCTTCTCGATTTTTCTGGCGTTGGGCAAATTGACTGGAAGACCAGAAAACTCCTTAAAGACCGACGACACCATGAAGAAGATGAGCAACAGAAATACGATGTCCGGCAACGACGAGAGCGGTATTCCAGGTTTAACTTTCTGTTTTCCTTCGAATTTCAATTCTATTTCCTCCGCTTAGACTTTGAGAAAGCCAAAGCCCTACCTACTTTTCGGGCTCGGCAATCGAGATGCGGGTTGCGTTGGCGACCTTGAGCTCATCAAGCGCCTGGACATATGTCTCATACCTGGTCTGACGGTCTGTTTTAACCGAGATGATGAGATTTGGATTCTGCATGATTTGTTCCCGGATCAAGCGGCTGATGTCACTCAACGCAACCGGTTCGCCATCAATCGCAACTTCGCCATCTGCGTTGATCAAAAGATTGGTGATGTTCTTACTTCTGACCTCCGTCTGCTCCCCCTTCGCCGGCAGGGTCAAACCGATTCCTCTGTCCACGTCGATGGTTGTTGTTACCAGGAAAAAGATGAGCAAGAGGAAGGCAATATCGGCCAGCGAGGCCATGGGGATTTCGCTTTCACGGCTTTTCTTTTTTTCAACTAACATGGAAATTCTCCAAACTAACGCTCCGGGTTGTGATTAGCCCTTTCTTTGCATTTCGATCAATGTGTCCACGAAATCGACTGAACTCTCTTCCATGTCGACAATCAAACCGTCCACGCGCGAAATAAAGTAGTTGTTCAGGATCTGAATGATAATCGCAACAACCAAACCAAACAGGGTTGTCAGCAGTGCGGTCGAGATACCACCGGCGACAATTGAGGGCGAAATGTCGTTGGCCGCTTCGATGGCCTTAAACGCCTCGATCATGCCCCAAACGGTACCCAGGAAGCCCAGCATCGGCGCAACACTGATAACGGTACCAAGCCAAACCAACCCCTTTTCAAGGAAAGCCATTTCGATTGATCCCGCGTTCATAATTGCCTTTTCTACATGTTCAATGCCGCGATCGACTCTCAAAAGCCCAGCATGAAAAATCGAAGCGACGGGACCACGTGTGTTGGCACAGACTTCTGTTGCTGCTTCAACGCCCCCTTCATGCAATGCTTTCTTGATGGTCGCAAGAAATTTGCGCGTATTGACAGAAGCACGGGATAGCGTCCAAAACCTCTCTAGACTGATTGCAAGTCCCAAAACGAAAGATGCAAGAATGGGCCACATAAATCCACCGCCATCATTGAACAATTGCAAAAAATTCATTACTCTTATTCCTCCCTTAAAAAATTAATTTGGATAGTTTGAAGATCGTTGACGATTTGAATTGAGTTTCAGAAATGTTTCAACATTATAATTATTTATGTTTTAAAAGTCAATACTTTTTTTGGTGAGGCCGGCGAGCAGGTCACTCTGGGGAACGCCCAACCGTCAAGTGAGCAATCTTGGCCGCCTCCGAAAAATGCTGCAAAGCCTGCTTGACCTGCACGTCCGCCGCAGCCTCCACTTGACGATATTGGCGCGAACTCCAGAGGTGGCGTGCAATCTCGCTCTTGAGCCTGCGCTTCACAAACGCCAGGTCCCCATCGAGCTCTGCTTTCGATACATCAAGCCCCCTCTGCTGGACCAGTGCCAGAAACTCCTCGATAATCTCAGAGTCGACGAAAAAAGTCTTCCGGAAGCGTTCGAAATCTCGCCCGAGTTTTGGATGCCTGGAGGCATAGTCCGAGCCATAATCAAAAAACGCCTGCTCTTGAATCAACTTAATGGTGGACACAGCAAGCATCGGCGACTTGATGATGATATCCGGAGAAATGCCCCCCCCACCGAAGACCTTGCGGCCAGCATGGGTTGTGTAAATAGGTTTGCCGGCTCGATCATCGGCATCGACGTTGGGGTCATAATCATCGTAGCCATCCGCAATGTAGGTTTCCAGGCCGCCTTGGTACGAGCGCTGAATCAGCCGCCCGCTGGGCGTGTAGTAGCGCGCTATGGTGACGCGTATCGCCGAGCCATCTTTTAGAGCCACCTGATGCTGGACCAGTCCTTTCCCGAACGAGGTTTCTCCAACAATCAAGCCGCGGTCCCAATCCTGCAGGGCGCCCGCCACGATCTCAGAGGCGCTAGCCGAGCCGTGGTTGATCAGCACGATTAGAGGCAGGCGCGGGAAGGCAGGCTCACCCGAAGAGTAGTAATCCTCGTTTGAGCTTCTGATCCGGCCCCGCGTATAGACGATCCGCTTCTCCCCCGGCAGGAAATAGTCAACCATCTCCACGGCCTGGTCCAGATAGCCGCCGGAATTTCCTCTCAGATCCAGAACCAACCGTTTCATGCCTTTTTGCTGCAATTGTCGCAGGGCTGCTTCGAACTCATCATTGGTGGTTCTGGCAAAACGTCCAACTCTGATATAGCCGGTCTGGGTATCGAGTAAGAAAGCAGCCGTGACGCTATGAATCGGAATCTTGTCACGTACAATGGTCACATCAAAGGGGGCTTCGATGCCCGGGCGCAGGATTTGAATAGTCACCCGGGTTCCCTTCGGGCCGAGCAGCTTTTCCCGTACGCCGTCCTCCGTGAGACCATAAATGGCCTCCCCTTCGATTTCAACAATTCTGTCACCGGAGCGCAAGCCCACGCGCTCTGAGGGGGAATCTGCAATCGGTGAGACAATCACCGGATACTTATCGTGCACAATGAATTCGATCCCGATCCCTTCAAACTCACCATCAAATTGCTCGGTGATTTCCTGGATGCGATCCTTCGAAATAAAGATCGAGTGCGGGTCGAGCTCTTTGAGCAAACCATGGATGGCGCCGTCGACCAATTTTTCGGCATCCACTTCTTCAACATAGAGCTTGTCGACGGTTTGCAGGACTTCGATCACGCGCTGTACCTGCTGGTAGAGATTGCCGGCCGTGGCGAACAAATCAAACCTGAACGCCAGGGCCGCCAGGACTAGTGAAAACAGGGTGAGCCCAAGGATATTCTTCTTAAAGGTCGTCATCGAACTCCTCTTATGTCTAATCCATTCAGGTCATTAGGCGCTTGGCGCCAATCATCGACAAAGTTTTGTCGATAATTTTTTTGGGGTCAATCGTTTGCTGAGAAAACCGTCATTTTGAGCTTCGCTCGTCATTTGCTG
>JBHHXT010000136.1:0-12635 GCA_046757165.1 bacterium
TTTTGCGGCCATCAAAGCTCTATTGGTCAACCACAATCATCAATCATCGATCCTCGATCATCGATTAAAACGGGAGAGATTTGATGCAGTTGTTTAGCAAGTGGACAACCATTCCTGCCTGCGTTTTGCTTGTTGTTGCGCTCTGCCATGCAGAAACTTACTATGTAGACGCAACAAACGGCAAAGACACCAATTCAGGGACTTCAGAAAGCTCGCCCTGGCAAACCCTGTCAAAGGTCAACGACGCCAATCTGGGCCAGGGAGACAGGGTCCTGCTCGAGCGTGGCGAAGCATGGCGCGGCGAATCCTTGCGGGCCCGGTCAGGGATGACCATCGGCGCCTACGGCAGCGGCGCCCGGCCGAAGATCGATGGCACAATTGTCGTTCCGAATTCTTCATTCAATCAGAGCTCTGGCGTGCCGAACACCTTCAAACTGAAAGAGGAAAGGAGCGTGTCCCAGGTGCTGGAAGACAGCGTGCGCCTGCAACGAGCGAGCCGCAAATCAGAGGTCGGTGACAGACCCGGGAGCTGGTATTGGGCAAAAGGCGCGCTGCATGTGCACGCCAGCGACGACAGCAATATCAAAAACAATGGCAAACAGTACGAAGTCGGCGTGGTCAACGACGCCATCTATGCCGGAGATGAAAGAAACGTGACCATCGAGGAGGTGCACATTTTGAACTGCGGCGACATGGGGGTCTATGGCATCAACTCGGACCACCTCGTGGTCAGGAACTGCATTATCGAGTACATCAAGAAATCCGGTCCCGGCAGTCCGGATGGCATCGGCCTGAATCACAACACCTCCAATGCCGTCATCGAGGGCAATGTCATTCACGACATTGGTGACAGGAAAGAAGGGGCCGGGGTTTACATCGGCACGGCCGGCGCGAACCTCGGCTACAATGCGCATGATAATATTGTGCGCAACAACGAGATCTACAATTGCGTGGTCGGTGTGACGATCAAGGTGCATTCGGTGGACAACCTCATCGATGGCAACCATATTCACCACGTCGTGCACCAGGCCATTCGCTCGGTGAACCGCAACACCGTCACGCGAAATTTCATCCATGATTGTGAGGAGGAGGGCATTGAAACGTACAACGATGCCATTGTGGCCTACAATTTCGTGCGCAAGTGCCACGCCGGCGTGATCGTGCTCTCTGTGACCAGCTCCTTTGTCGACCACCAAAAAGTCGGGCGCAGTAATCAGGTCGTCAACAACACGGTGACTGATTGTGTGATAGGGGTATCGATTTTCAACACAAAAACCGCCCGGACCACGCAGCCAAGAGACAACATCATCAAGAACAATCTGTTTTATGACTGCTACCGGCAGCTCTTGATCGCCGACCCAAATGGGTTGCCGGACGACCACAACAACCAATTCGACTACAACTGCTATTATTCTTCTACCGGGAGGGTTCTGTTCCGCAACGGACCTGGAGAAAACGACGACGTCACCTTTGCGCAATGGCAGCAGATATACGGCGATGATGCGCATTCGATCACCCAGGATCCGCGCCTGACTTCGTCCTCACCACAAACCGTGCCGGACATTCGACTGGCCGGGGACTCCCCCTGTGTCGATGCCGCCCTGGATGTCGGACTGGTGCAGGACCTCGTTGGCACCTCTGTGCCGCAGGGAAATGGGGTGGATATGGGCGCCCACGAATTTGCCGGCAGTGGCCGGGCAGACGGGCCACCGGCGCCGCCGCGCAACGTGCGCGCGCAGGTCGACCAGTAGGCACTACTTCTTGCTGAGTTGGCGAACTTTCTTACGTGCGGGCTTGCAAAAGCACCGCTTACGCAATGAACAACTCATGCCAGATGTGAAAATTGATCACCTTCATCGCAAAACCTTCAAGCCCCGGCGTGCCAAAGACGGCGTCTAAATCGAAGTCAAAATAGCGATAGCGCGCCTCCCGGATCTCGCTGATCAGAGCCGCAAAGCCGGCCTCCTCCTTGAAGATTTTCTGATACGGAATTCCCTTGTTGATTTTCTGGCGGTACACCAGCTCTGCCGGCAGGTACTTTGTCAGCAACTTCTTGCCGTAGTATTTTTGCACGCGGTGTTTGACTTTTCTGCCGGTCGGAATGTTGAGGAAGAACTCGGTGAGAGATTTGTCTCTGAAAGGGTAGAGCATGATGACATTGCAGCGCCTGGCCAGTTGAAAGGTGATGTTGTTGATTCTTTTTACTTCATACTGGAAGACTTGCAAGCGGTACATTCTTTCCAGCAAGCTCACCGGGTACTTGGCCTGCTCCGCCAGCTCGAACTCCGGAATAAAGGTGACATCTGTCAGTCCAAACGCCTTTCTGACCAGCTCCACTCTTGCGTTCAGGTTGAAGATGGCGAAGTAGAGCTGCGGCGTCATGTCACCGGTCCTGGCGCCTTTCGCGATCTCATGCATCATCCCGACAACAGGGTTGCGGGCAACGTGCCGGGCCACACGGGTCAGGAAACCAAAGAACCCGGGTGATTTTTCGATGACATTCAGGGCCATCAGCAACCGCCCATGTCCCAGGATGGCGTCCGCGCCGTTGCTGTCGAAACAGATGACCGGCGGGCCGTGCGGGCTGGTCTGACGGCCGAGCTGTTTGTACATGAAGTTGAACATGGACTCGCCTTCGAATATGAGCGGCATTCCGAAGACCTTGATGCCTTCCTGGAGGTTTTCGAGAAACTGGGCCACGCCCACTTCGACGATGGTGTGGTCTGAACCAAGGTGGTGCGCGACCTCCTGCGAGTACTGTGCGTCCAGGCCATAAGTTGAGAAATTGGCGCAAATGGATTGGTTGCTGCCGAGGTTTTTCAGCAGGCATTGCGTCAAAGCGGAGTCCGTGCCGCCGCTTTGTGTGTTGAGGACCGGGCTGTGCGGAAAGGCTGCGATGAGCGTGCGGATTCTGTCCGCGAGCAGCTCTTCTAACCTCGTGACGATCTGGTCGTCATCGAGACGCTCGCCACGCATGGGAGCATACGCGATGGGGTCGTATGTCCTGGATTGCCACGTGTTGTCTGCACAATGAACCTTCAGAATCTCGAGGATTTTGACCTGGTAGACGTCTTTGAAAAAGGTGTGCTCATCGTTTATCTGGTCCAGCACAAAGTATTTGGGCAGATCGCGGCTGTTGACCTCGAGCTTGACCAGCTTTTTGATTTCCTGCATGGAATTCGAAATGATGACGGCGTCGTTCTTTTTGGTGTAGTAAAGGCTTTCCAGCCCTTCACGATCCCTGAGCAAGGTTAGGTCCGGGCCATCCAGGATGACGATGGCGTAGGCGCCATCGAGATGCGTGGCGATTTCGGGCCCGAGCTTTTTGTACAGCACGGCAATGGCCGTTTCGGGATCAGGGGCCGCGAGGGTGTGCTGTGCCACGAGCTGAGTCAGATTGTAGAGCACGCCGCTGAAGAAAACTTGTAGATGGTGGATTTTTTTTGGAGCAGAGAATGCGCAGAGGTGGGCATTCAAGCTTATCACCTTGCCGCCAACCTTCTCCGAGAAATGTCGCGAGAAGAGACAAAAGGAACCAGGTCTGACAATTGCTGGCGCCTGAGGTTGCGTGGGTGCGCTCATCCTAACGGCGTGTTTTTGTAAGTCTCCGAAGTTCACGGGCAGGATTGCCGGCGACCACCATATCCGGCGCAACGTCTTTCGTCACCACCGCGCCCGCGCCGACAACGGCGTTTTCTCCGATGGTGACGCCGCACAAGATGGTGGCGCTGGAGCCGATGGCTGCGCCCCGCTTGACCCGCGTGGGCTCGCACACCCAGTCTTCATCGGTTTGCAGCGCGCCGTCCCCGGTGGTCGCACGCGGATACAGGTCATTGATGAACGTCACGTTGTGACCGACAAAGACCTCGTCTTCGATCGTCACCCCCTCGCAGATGAACGTGTGGCTGGAAATCTTGCAGCGCTTGCCGACTTTCACTCCTTTCTGAATCTCAACGAAGGTGCCAATCCTGGTATGGTCGCCAATCTCGCAGCCGTAAAGATTCACAAAGCTGAAAATCTGGACGTTGCTTCCCAGCTTGACGTCCGGGGCGATTTTTTGCAACGGTTCTTCGGTCGAGTTCATTTTTTGATCTCGTCGTTATGACTGAATGTCGGAAGCTCGTGTCATTCTGAGCACAAACGCCCATTCGTTGCTTTTCAAGAGCCGCGCTTCCGTGCGAAAATCTGTTGTCGCGAAAAGTGGATTTCACAAAACTCAAAAGGGGGGTAGAATTCCAATTCTACCGCGAAGCGGTTAAACATCAAAGCCCAGGGTGCCCCGACGTGTCGGGGTACCCTGGGACTGGAAAAACCCTCACAACAACCAAACCCTGAATGGGTTTGACAAGTCGCTTGCCAAGCTGAAATTGTATCACATTTCAATCCCATACGTAGCGCTCATCGATTCCAATACCATATTCCCGGCATGGCTGTCGATATTCTCCAGGAACGATTCACAGCGAGAAACGGTTTCTGAACCATTGAGTGGGGCATGACGGCGCACTCTTTTGTCAAACCCTTTCAGGGTTTCGGTTTTTTGATAACTCACTCCCAGGGTGCGCTTCGCGACCCCGGGCCTTGTTATCATACGCCTTCGGCGTAACCGCGTCAAATTCACTCAATAAATATGGAAAGTGCATCCATTATCATTTGCTCGGTACTTCTATGTCTGGATACCCGCGCTTTGCAGCAAGCCATGAACGATCGCCACAAAATGTTTGCGCTGGGAGTGCCAGCGCCAGGTGTTGTAGACTGCCATCCCTTTGTTGAGAACGTGGTCATCCTGCGACAGACCGGCGTAAACGCGGCGTAGCGCGTGTGTCAGACTTTCTGCATCGCCGGGCTCAAAAACATAGAGCGAGTCTTCGTCGAAGTAGTCCAGGATGCCCCGCGTGCGGGGCGCAACCACCGGCTTGTGCATGCAAAGATACTCGAAAATTCGCGTCGGCAGGTTCAGCTCTGTAAAGGGAGTGCGCTTGTTCGGGATCAGCCCGACATCCGTCTGCGCGATGGCGCTGGCAATTTGCTCCAGAGAGACATGGCCATGATAGTTCACCATTTCTCCCAGGCCAAGCGCTGCTGTTTGCGTCTGGAATTGCTCGACATCGTCGCCATCGCCAAAGACATCGAAAACCAGGCCGGGAACCGTTTCTCGAAGCTGGTCGATGGCGGTCAATGCGGTCTCGAGGCCATGTCTTTCAACAATCGTTCCATGAAACATGATGTGAAAGCTGGCCTGACCATCGTTGCGCTTACGTGGCAGGTCCCCGTTGCGAATGGTGAAAATGTTTTCCTGGGGTGAGTTCATCACGATGTGAATTTTCTCTCGGGGGCAGCTTCGCGCCAGAAAGACCTCCCTGAAAGCTGCATTGGGCGTGAGTACGAGATCGGCGAACGAGATGCTCAGCCTTTCCAGCGCTTTCATGAGTCTGATGACGGGATGGGAGCGAGCCAGAGAATATTTGGTCATGAGCACCTCGGGCATGGGATCATGCAAATCCAGGATGATTCTGGCCCCCCTCAGGCGAGGCACCAGCGCGCTGAGCACCAGGATATCGGGCATGTTGTGGATGTGTACGAGGGCGTACCTGTGCCGAATGGCCAGCCGGGCAAGTGTGAAAAAGGCGAGCATGATAAATGCGAAATACTCCCAAAGATACCTGATTTTGCCGGCACGCCTGCGCCGCAAAGGCAACCGGTAGACGGTGACGCCAGCGACTTGCTCCTTCTCTTTCTCAAACCTGTTGCGCAAGCAGACCACGTCAACGGCGAAGCCCTCTGCGGCCAGGGCCTCGGCTTCACGCCGCACCCGCGGGTCGGCGGGATAGTAGGAGAAGACCGCAGCAACGATTCTTTTATTTGACATGGACTTACCCGGTGTATTTTTTCGTCTCCACATCTTGCCAGCCCAGGCTCTTTCGCAAGTGTGCATTGCTGTAGCGCAGATTGCGCGTGGCGCAAGCGAGGGCGTAATCGATATTGCTTTTGCCCGGCTTTCCCAGTCCCTTTTTGAGCACGCGCACGCCGAAGAATCCGGCACGCACGAGCGCAGGCGGCACAAAGAGCTGTTTCAAGTTCAACTGCTTTTGTGCTCCCCAGCTTCTGTACCACTGCTTTTGCGCGAGCTGCCCGGTGGGGGTCACATTGAAAACATCGCCATCCTTGCCTCGCGCTAACCAGGCGGTGATAGCACTTGCCACATCGCTGGCGTGAATGTTTGGCATGAGGTTCTGGCCGTTGCCAAGTCCGATGGCCAGACAAAATCCTTTTCTGCCAGCGATTTTCTTGATAAAACTCTTGGTCTCGTCGAAAATCGGGCCAGGTCGAAAAATGCCCAAACGCGTTTTCCCGCGCTCGAGTGCGTGCAGCATCTTTTCAATCTGGATTTTTTCAACCGGGTAACGGTCTTCCTGCAGCTTGGTCAGGGGCGTTCTCTCATCGATTTCGGCCCCTCCGTTTTCCTCCATGCCGTAGACGGCGACGGAGCTGACAAACGCAAATGATTTCACACCCGCTGCAACGCTTTCGCTGAACAACAGCTCGGTGCCCGGGATGTTTATGCCAGGATGGCCCGGCTCCGGTGCGCGAAAGCTCCAGGCGCAATGCACCACACTATCGACGCCAGCCACCGCACGGTTCACGGTGTCCGCGTCTGCAACAGACCCCCAGACGATCTCGGTTTCTGCCGGCAAGTCGCGTCTGGCCACGGTACTCGTGTGCAGGACTACCCGTAACGTGTGGTTTTCTTTGCGCAGGGCCCGGGCAATGTGGTTGCCCAGGAAGCCAGCGTAGCCTGTCAGCAAAACTTTCATGGTTGTTTTTGTCTCCCTATGACCACGCAACCTTGCGAAGATTTTCTCGCTCCCATGCTCTGCGTCTTTTTTCTTTCTCGCTCCCATGCTCCGCGTGGGAGCGCACACTTGACGCTCTGCGTCAAGTTACAGGAAATGCCTGAGTAACCTTGCGAAGGTTTTGAACCTTCGCAAGGTCTTAGAGAGTCTTGCACTCTCGCTCCCATGCTCTGCGTGGGAGCGCATCCCTGACGCTCCGCGTCAAGTTATGAAACCTGGCCTCGAGCCGATTCTCACGGTCATCGCGATCACTCCCGAACCCGTTTCTCCGGCCGTGTTTTCCCGGCCCGTTTCCCGCGCCCGTTTGATGTGACCCGATAGTCGATCTCGTTCCAAATAACGTCCAGCAGATGTGTGACCTCCAGGACGGTTTCGTCCCGCACCAGGCGCTCCGCCTGGCCCGCGATGTTCGCATAGAAATTTTCAATCAGATTTGTAATGCCCGGCTCTTTGCGGAGCTTGCCCCGGACGGTTTGCCAGGCGTTGCCGAACGTGCCCGTGATCTGCGCCAGCCCTTCTTGTAATCCTGATGCGGCTTTTTTGACGAAATTGTGCGGCCCGCGCCCTTCTGTGGCAGTGAACAGCATCCGGCCCATATCGACGGTGACCGAGCCTTTTTCAAACAGGAGGTGAGCTCGGCGGTCCGCGCTGCCGTGACCGAGGGACAGCGTGAATGAACCCACCTGGTCTTCGTTTTCCAGGGCGACGTGCAGCAAATCCGGGCAGTCGTACGGCAGGACATTTCGACGGCCAACCAGAATTTTGTGATGCTTGATGGGGGCCAGCAGGTCCAGGACCAGGCTGGCCGGATGGTCGATCATGTTCTGCAAAATGCCGCCCTTCAGCGCATAGGCCCAGTGGTCCGGCGTGTTGTACGGAATACGGTTGTTTGGCCAGGAGCAGCCAAAGGTGCAATGCACGGCAATGAGCCGGCCAAACCTGCCGCCGGCCATTTCCCTTTTGAGCCGCAGGACCACGGGCATGCCAAGGGTACTGTAGCCCGGATAGAGCACCACCTGTTTTTTCGCGGCCAGGGCGGCCAGCTTTTCGAAGCTGGCGCGGGTCTCGGTCACGGGTTTTTCGACGTACACATGGCAGCCTGCTCGAATCGCCTGCGTTGCCAGCGTGGCGTGCGTGGGCGGCGGCGTGACGATGTGCACGGCATCTGGTTTTTCGGAGGCCAGCAGCGCTGCAAGGTCGGTGTGGACGGCTTTGAGCGACCATTTGCGCGCGAGCGCTTCCGCCCGGCTGCGATCGCGATCACACAGGAGAATCCGCGCACCCGGCTGCACCTGCTCGAGCGCGCGTACATGGGTGTCGGCAATCAGACCACATCCTGTTATGACAATCTTCAAAGTTCCCTTGCGTCAGAGTTCCAACTGTGTTTTATGTTATTACCACCCGTTTCTTACAAAAAAGTGTCAAAAAATGGAACACGAATAAGACGGATCTAACGGATCGAAACGGATTGGACTTAGTCCTATCGCGGCAAAGCCGCAATAAAATGATGAACCGCAAAGACGCAAAACTCGCAAAGGTTCCAATCTCAAGAGACGTATGGCTCATGAATTTTTTGCTTTTCACCCAAAATCAGATCCGTGTAAATCCGTTACATCCGTTAAATCCGCGTTCCATTCTCTTTGTTCACGAACGTTTTTTTTTTGCGCTTTTCATTCAATTTCTGGCCGACGATGACCAGGCCTTGCAAGGCCAGAAACGGCTCGTGGAGGACCTCTGGCATGCGTGGCGCGATCAGCCGCCCGGCGCCGCCGGTGACGACGATCACCGGCTTTTCGGACAAGCTCTCCTGGTGCAATCGCACCAGCTCCTTGACGCCACCGAACTGGCCCCAGAACAAGCCGCTGCGCAGCGCGTCGCGGGTGTTCTTGCCGATCGAGTTTGGCGTGCGTCGCGCCAGCTCTTCATTGGTGATATGAGGCAGCATCGCCGTGTATTGATGCAGGGCGATCGCGCCGAGTTGAAAGCCGGGCAAGATGGCGCCGCCTTCAAATGTACCGGCAGCAGAAACGACATCGATGGTCGTTGCCGTGCCACTGTCGATGATGATCATCGGCCGGCCGGCAGGGCGGATGATGTTGCCGGCGATGGCATTGAGCAGCCGGTCGACGCCAACGGTGCGCGGGGAGGCGACGTTGATTTTGATCGGCAGCACAAAGGGGTTGTCGATGATCACAGGGTCCGGCCAACCGGTGGCCGGCCAGCCATCCAACACTTTGTCCCGCCCACGCGGATTCACGCCCCCGAGAATGACGGCCGCGACCAGGTCCGGCGCGTTTTCTGTCCACCGCGCCAGCTCCTCCCAGGGCACGGATTCATCGAGGTTGATCGCCATGGAGCGCAAATATTTTGGCAGGTGACCGCCCTGCCGGAAGTCGTCGTTTTTCTCGAACAGGCCGAGCTTGATGCGGCTGTTGCCGACGTCGATGGTGATCAGTTTGGGTGTGACTGTTTTGTTTTCCACCGTTCCTGCCGCTTCCCGTTAATTCTGATGAGTGGTCTTGTTGATAATGTACTTGAACTTCCCGTTTGCAGACACCGGCAAACTGTCCGTGACCTTGATTTCCAAACGCATGCCCGGAAACTTTTTGCTCAAAAAACGCCGCATGCGTTCGATCTCGGCCTCGGATGGGGGCCGGTCCG
Source organism: bacterium (assembly GCA_046757165.1). GTDB lineage: Bacteria > Zhuqueibacterota > Zhuqueibacteria > Oceanimicrobiales > Oceanimicrobiaceae > JBHHXT01. The sequence goes on from JBHHXT010000136.1 coordinate 9,513, forward strand.
GCTTGAGATAGACCCACAGCTCTAGCCGGTTCTCCTGTACGACACAGAACTGAGCGATCCAGGCCACGTCTTTAAACAGATAGGAAAAAAACTCCTCGTGGTAGCGTTCGCCGGCCCGTGATTCAATGAAATCGGGGGTGCGCCCGATAATCGTCTGCAGCAGCGGCAAGCCCCGGCCGCACGCGCAGGCGTGTGCGGCAAACGTGCCTTTGTCTCCGAGCTTGTACCGAATGAACGGCATGGCGTAGTTGTTGAGATCGGTTGTCACGACCTCGCCAATTTCCCCCGGTTCAGCAAGCCGGCCATTTTCGGCCACGATTTCAACAAAACAGCTTTCGGAAACGCAGTGCAGGCCCTCTTGTTTTTCACATTCGAATGCGAACGCCCCGCCGTCTGCGGCGCCGTAGAAGTCGTAAACCCGGCAGTCGAAAACGCGCTCGATGGTTTCGCGGTATTTCGGTTGCAGGACCTCGGCGGTGGTGAAGACGGCGTGAAAGCGAATATCGGTGATATGGTTGTCTTGCAGGAATTTTGCCAGCAGGTAGGCGCTGGAGGCGTAGGCGTGCAGATAGCGCGCCTTGAATCCTCTGAGCTTGCCCACCCACTGCTGCATGCTTTCGTCGCTCATGCCAAAAGCGGAAAGCAGCAGCCAGTTGTTCAACTTGACATAAAACCATTTCTTGACGGCGTACGCAGAGGGGGTCAGGGAGGTGCCACCGAGAACCACCATGCGGTCGCCCGGATCCCAGCCCGCCGTATTCCAGAGCCGGTAGATGTGCGCCCACTGGGCGCTGCGCGATTTCTTGTCCATGTAGTACGTGAGCGGCCGGCCTGTCGAGCCACCGGTTGCCTTCCTGTGCGGCTTGAACCTCTCTTTGTTTTTGGCCAGCATGCGGTCTCCGGCAGCGCGTACCGTTTCTTTGCTCAGCAGCGGTAAGCCTCTGAAATCCCCCAGCGTCCGGATAGCTTCCGGCTTGACGCCATTTTCGTCGAATAACCTCCGGTAGTAAGGGACGTTGGTGTAGGCATGGCTGAGCAGGCTCCTGATTTTCTCCAGTTGTCTTGCGACAATTTTTTCATACGGCCACCACTGCGAGCGCTTGTACGCCTCGAAGAGTTCAAGGGCCTCCGTCTTGCGGAAGAAATCGACCAGGTGAAGTTTGGTTTTGTCCAGGTGGATGATCATGGGTGTTTGTTTGGCTTAAAACACGTTCAATGTTAAGTTCTTTGGGTAAAGATCAACTTTGGGCTGAAACCTTGTAAAAAGCCAAACCACAAACATCAAATTACAAATGAATTCCAATCTCAAAACACCAATATCCGAAACAAAGGTGTCTATCATTATTTTGATTTTTCCGCTATTGAAGAAAAGATCTTTTTCAATTCGTTTGCCTCTTGTATCGACTTATCTTTATTCTCATCGAAAAGTCTTACAGCTTTAGCAAATTACCCACACCCGACGTCACCGCAACACTCTCAGTGCCCTGCCGAGAGTGAACAGAGCCGAGCCAAGAAAACCCAGAAATACCAAAGCGCCGATGCGCACGACACGCCACTCCAGCGATACGTCTGCCTCGGCCCGGTAAATGTCGGTCAACGCCAAATGGCTCAACAAGAGGGCGACCAAGGCCACGACTCCCAGACTTATCGTCACGCGAATTTGTGTTTTTAGATGCCTCATGGTGTGTTCCTTCCGTTTAGATGGTCTCTCAACGCAACTGGCAAACGTTTATCCATGCTAACGTACCAAAGAAAAATGTGAGTGTCCAAAAGAAGTTTCACTGTCCCTCAAATCCTTTAATTATATCCTCAGGCAATGGTACATCAAAATCATCCGGAACAGTAAAGTCTCCTTCACAAAGCCCAAACGGTCGGAGTTTGGACGTATCCTGGCTAACTGGCTTAGTTTCAGCCAACGGTTTTCCAGCTTTCATAATTAAGAGTATCTCTCCTGATTCTACTCGTTTGAGAAATTTTGAGAAGTCGCGCTTTATCTCATCGACACTAATTTGATTTACAAGCATTGTCTCGAAACTCCACACTAAATTCAATATTAATAGCCATAGGCAGCAATATATGACAAATCTTCGATAATCGCAACTTGCGAAAGACACAAAAGCGACCCAAGCCCGCCCAGGGTGCGCCAATGTTGCATCGCCGGGGGGAAACTCCTGAGCGCCTGCTGAAATTTAGCTGAAATCACATCAATTCGTAGAACGAATCTTTACCTAAGTGTCTGACATAATTCCTGACATGGGCTTCCAGTGTATCGATATGGCCAATGCATATCCAATCATCGATTGAGCCCTGGAAACAATATCGCTTCGCGATGAATAATCGCCTCTCCTTATCAATCAACTCGAATTTCATTACTGCCTCATAGTGCAATAGTTCTTGCCTCAGAGATTCATCGAATCCGACCGAGGAAAAAGTCTTCAGTATGTCGGCCAGGCGATCCCCCTTATCTTCAGCAACATAAACAACTATCGCATCTTTTTTGATGTCAATCTTGAAACAGGTCACATCGCTGTTGGTCTCGCAGCCGTGTTCGACCATGGTTCTTTCTGTCTCCGATATCAATGTTGGTTGAATCTTCCGTAGAAAAACCTGTGCATTCGGGGTTTCGTAGATCTCGTATCCCACCGGAATCGATGCCATCAACTTACCTGTCTGACTCTGAGAAAAGTAGTATTTCGGGTTGCCCTTTTTCGTCTTGCCGACATGCAGATAGAAAATCTTTCCTTTTCGATTCTGATATTCAAGCGCCATTTCCATTCCCCTTTTTTCTGATTTCACTACCTCAGTGTTACGGCCGCAAGTACTAACCTTGGCTATTACATCCGGTAACCATTCGTTTACACTTGTTTCAGTGCCAACGTTTTTCTCCCTGGCATATTTCTGAATAAATTCAGCTATCTCAGGCTCCAGATAAACGGGCAGATTTATTTCAGTACCAGGGTGGTAGAATTTACCACGCTCGCCTTTGGAGAAGTCGTATTCTTTTTTCATTATTGGGTGAGCTGGCGAAGCTGCGGTTCAAAATGGTTCAACATTCTTGAGATTTCCAGACCCATCAAAAAGTAACTGTGGGTTCATGAAAAGAATAGTAAGCATCTTCTGGGC
>JBHHXT010000137.1:0-12609 GCA_046757165.1 bacterium
TTGCATGAAATGCTAAAGCATTTCACTCCTTTACCTCATATTCAAATTCAATACTCATTCTATTCGTGTCAATTCGTGGCTGCATCAATTATTGGGTTGCGGCCAAAGCCGCACCAGGCACTTCGTGGTAATTGCGTACTTAGTTCATTGACTCTTGATTCAGATGTCGCGGGATGAGCACTTTTTCGACCACTTCAAAAAGAAGCTCCACGACAATCGCCAGCAGGGCCGCCGGAATCGCGCCCCACATGATGATGTAGGGGTCGTTTAGCGATAAACCGGTGACGATGTATTCGCCCAACCCGCCGGCGCCGATGAAGGCCGCAATCGTCGCCGTCCCGATCAGAATCACGGCAGCCGTGCGGATGCCGGCGAGAATGGTCGGGACGCCCAGGGGCAGCTCGATGTGGCGCAAGCGTTGCGAGCTGCTCAAGCCCATGCCGACAGCGACTTTCTTCAAAAGCGGGTCAATGGAGGTGAGGGCGATGTAGGTGTTGCGCAAGATCGGTAGCAAAGCGTAGAGAAACAGGGCCACGAGCGCGGGTTTGACACCGATGCCGAAGAACGGAATCATGAATGCCAGCAGGGCCAGGGAAGGAATGGTTTGCAGCAACCCGGTGAGATAAATCACCGGACCTGAAATCTTTGGCATCCTGTAGATGAGCATGCCAGCAGGAATTGCGATGAGGGTCGCAGCCAACAGGGCGGTGGTCGTGAGCAGCACGTGCCTCACAGTCCGGTCCGCCAGCGTCTGCCAACGCTTGTCCGGGTTGGTTTCTGCAAGGTCGGGTTTCAGGCCTTTGGCAGCCAAAAACGCATGGGCGGCTTCAGAAAACGTTCGGCCTGCGATGATTACGTCTGCGTTGAGTTTTTGCATCTCTTTTTCTGAGATGGCGCCTGCCAGCAGGGCCAGGATCCCGTTCACCCGGCCAGCCAGGTCTGCGCGTACCAATGGGGCGGCCAGATAGACCGGAAAGAAGTGCTTGTCATCTTCCAGGAGCACCAGGTCGTATTTCTGAATCTCTGCATCGGTGGAGTAGACATCCATGACGTCGATTTTGTCTTCGGCCAGAGCCTGGTAGGAAAGCGCGTGCTCCATGCCGAGGGGGGTGGCGCTCAGGCCGTAAAAACGGGCCAGGGCGCGCCAGCCGTCGCCGCGCTCGATGTACTCGTAGCTCAGGCCATAGCGCAGGTTGGGATGGACGGTCAGGTCAGAAATGGCGCGCAGGTCGTGCTTTCTGGCAAGATCAGCGCGGATGGTGAGCGCGTAGGTGTTGTTGAACCCGAAGGACGGCAGCAGGTCCAGCGTATGCTGACGTTTGAGAAGGGCTTGCAATTGTTCGTAGGAGACTGGCTGTTCCAGCTTCAACACGGCTTGCTCGAGGGTGCCGGAATACTCCGGGTAGAGGTCGATTTCACCGTTGACCAGGGCCTGGTAGCAGATGAGCGTGCCGCCAAGACCGAAGTTGCGTTCCACTTCAAAGCCGCGTGCTTCGAGAAGCTGGGCCATGATTTCGGCGAGGATGTAGCTCTCATTGAAGTGTTTGCTGCCGATCTTGATGGGCTGGCTCCAGGCTGACGGGAGGAAGCACAGCGTAAGAATAATGCTAACCACCTGAGCGATGAAGCGGCGCGCTTTTTCCGAAGCGCCGGCAAAAGGCAGAGCGGGCATGCCCTGCTTGCTTGTGTTCGTGCGCTTCAGTCGCGCACAATCAATTGTTCGATGGCTGCGAAACATCATCTTCCAGTTGCAAGTGAACGAAGTTCTCCACAAATGCGCCCGCGGGCCGCTGCAGAATGTCATCGCGCGTGCCCATTTGTTCGAGCCTGCCCTGGTTCAGGATGGCGATAAAATCGGCCAATTTGATGGCTTCGCGCAAGTCGTGGGTGACCAGGACAATGGTGCGCGTCTCCAGTTTTTGCAGTTTGATAAACTCACGGTGGATCTCGCTGCGCGTCAGCGGGTCGAGTGCGCCGAAGGGCTCATCGAGCAGGAAGATCCTTGGGTTGAGCATCATGGCCCGGCACAGGCCGACGCGCTGCTGCTCGCCACCACTGAGCTGGTGCGGGTACTTGCTGCGGTACTCATCCTGCAGATTGACCAGCTCCATGAGCACCCGCAACCGGTTTTCGATTTTCGGTTTCGGCCAATTCGCCAGGGTTGCGAGCAGAGAAATATTCTTTTCCACCGTGAGATGCGGGAACAAACCTGTACCTTGCACGGCATAGCCAATCCGTCTTCGCAGGTGCTCCAACCGATGGTGCTCGACAGGAGTTCCAAAGACATGCACGCGCCCCTCATCTGGCAGAATCAACCCGTTGATGAGCTGGATGAGGGTGGATTTCCCGCTGCCACTGGGACCGATGACAGCAGTGGTGGCGTCGGCCGGCACCGTCAGGTAGAGGTCGCGCAGTGCGGTTTGGCTCGCATATCGTTTGGTGACGTTGTCGAAGAGGATGGGATGCGGCCCCTGCGTGCTATCCAGTTCGGATTGCCTGTTTCGATCGGGTTTATCGCTCATGCAACAAGACTTTCAAGCCGGGCTCATCAAGTTCAGGCTGAACCACTCTCGTTCGTCATACCAGCTTGAATTGATTCGGAGTCCGCCCCTTTGCGCCATCTCACAGATTCTTTCCCGGGTATATTTGTAAGAATTTTCTGTGTGTATCGTCTCACCCTTTGCGAAGTTGAACCAACGCTGTAGCTGCCCGACCCTCACCCTTTGTTCCCGCAGACTCTCGAGATGCATTTCGATACGGCCTTCCTGCTGATTAAAATTGATTTTGTGTCTGAAATTCGCCAGGTCGAAATTGGCGCCGAGCTCGCGATTCATTCTTGTGAGCAGATTGAGATTGAAGGCTGCTGTGACACCTTGTGCGTCATCATAGGCCGGGACCAGGATATCCTCAGACTTGAGCAGGTCCATGCCGATCAGCAGCATATCGCGCTCGTTCATGGTTGCCCGGATTCTTTTGAAAAAGTCCTCAGCCACGTCCTTCTCGAAATTGCCGATGCTCGAGCCCAGGAACAGGATCAGCTTCTGCTGGTGCTGTCTTTCCTTCAGGGCGCTGAGCGCAATAAAGTAGTCGGAGACCAGCGCCGTGATGCGCAGCTTCGGGTATCGCTTCAAGAGCGCTTTGGCGCTGTTGACGAGCATCGATTTCGAAATGTCGACCGGGAGGTAGTGGAGCTTGTGATCTGCCCGCAAGAAGGCGTCGATAAACAGCCGCGTTTTTCTGGAGCTGCCACTCCCGAGTTCGATCACGGCCACGTCCCGGTCGCATAAGGACGCGATCTGGTCCGCATAATGTTTGATGATGGCGCGCTCAGTTCGCGTGGGGTAATACTCGGGCAATTCACAAATCTGCTCGAACAAGTTCGAGCCCGTCTCGTCATACAGATACTTCGGTGATAGCTTCTTTGGCGTTGCTGACAGGCCGTGCAGCACGTTCTGCGCAAACGGCTCCCCTGAATGGTCCTTTCTTGAAATCTTGACCTTGAGTCCTGGTCTGTTGAGAATGGTAAGGGTATGGAAATCCACCGGAACCCTCCTTCCATGAATTGAAAAAGCCGACCTTTTGGGGTAAGACGAGCATTGGATTTAGATTGAGGGCATAAAAGGCGAGCTTAGGCGTGAGTAATTTTTATTTTCGAGAATATCTGCAAAAATAATTACAGATGCAACCCTTTTGTGATCTTATTTCTCAACTGGGGAACCATTTTTTCCTTGACTTAGTTGGGCAGGATGCGATCTTATAGAAGAAAACCACATCTCCTGATTTCACAAGGCACGAAATTCAGAAAGGACCAAAATCGTTAGCGAAATCACGCCAGTTTCAGTGGCGCAGGAGGTCGAACGCGCAGAGAGCCGGATTCGGCCGCACATTCGTGAGACCCACCTCGACTGGTCACCCTATTTGAGTAAAGAGTCGCGCTCGAATGTCTGGTTGAAGTTGGAGAATGTGCAATTTACCGGCTCGTTCAAGGTGCGCGGCGCGTTGAACAAGCTGTTGTCCCTGAAAGAGGTGCAGAGAAAACGCGGGGTGGTCACCGCTTCGACGGGAAACCATGGCGCCGCGGTCGCGTTTGGTCTCCGCAAGCTTCGCGCCAGTGGTATCGTTTTTGTGCCGGAGAATGCTTCACCGGACAAAGTCGAGGCCATCGAGCAGCTCGGCGCACAGGTGCGTTTTTGGGGTACGGACCCCGCCCGGACTGAAGCACACGCCAGGCAATATGCAAGTACCCGCAGCATGCCGTACATTTCGCCCTACAACGACCTGCAGGTGGTGGCCGGCCAGGGAACCATCGGTCTGGAGTTGGCGCACCAGCTCGAGACCCCGGACGCGGTGTTCGTCTCGCTCGGCGGCGGTGGCCTCATTTCCGGCATCGCCGGCTATCTGAAAACGGTGTGCCCGGCTGTTGAAATCATCGGGTGTTCTCCGGAAAATTCTCAAGTCATGATTCAGTCGGTCAGGGCAGGGAAAATTCTGGCCCTGCCCTCCCGCCCGACATTGTCCGATGGCACCGCGGGCGGAATCGAGCCGGGCGCGATGACCTTCGACCTCTGCCGCACCCTGGTCGACCGATATGTGACGGTGACCGAGGACGAGATCAAGAAAAGTCTTCAGCTTTTCATCCAAACGCACCACATGCTCATCGAGGGTGCTGCAGCCGTGGCGCTCAGTGGCTTTTTGAAACAACAACAGGATTTCGTCGCCAGGAATGTCGTCATTGTTCTCTGCGGCGCTAACATCAGTCTGGAGACACTGCAAACCGTCTTGTTCGACCCGAAGAAAAAAAGACGCGTGTCGTGAAACGTGAATCGGACGTTAACCCTAAATTAATGAAAGGAGCGTTATGTTATCGTCTTTGATTTCTTGCAAAAGAATGCCAAGACAGTTCCCGCAGCGACGTGGTCGCGCCGGGAAACAGTGGGCAACAGCCCTGTGGGTGATGTTGTGTTTTGTTTGTGGCAGCCAGGGCGCTCCCCTCACGCCGGGGCGAGGTTCCCTGCCAACAACCTCGGTCCGCGAGGACACGACTCAGAAAGAAGAGGAGAACGGGGAAGAAAAGGAAAAGAAGGGCTTGCCCCTGGAGCCAGGGCGCACGCTTTCTTTTACCGCGCAAGAGGCCACCTGGATGTCCGTGGACGTGAGCGCAGACGGCCAAACCATCGTGTTCGACTTGCTCGGCGACTTGTACGCCCTGCCCATCAGCGGCGGGCAAGCGACGCGCATCACCAGTGGCATGGCCTACGACGTGCAGCCGCGCTTCAGCCCGGATGGCAAACGGGTGGCCTTCATCTCCGACTCATCCGGCAGCGACAACGTCTGGATCCTGGAATGGGACAGCAAAGAAAGGAAAGCCTTGACCGAGGAAAAATCAGGGTATCTCCTGTCGCCGGAGTGGACGTCGGATGGAAAATACATCGTCTTCTCCAAAGGGAAAGGGGTGTTCGGCCCCCCGAAGCTCTGGATGATTCATATCGACGGCGGTTCCGGCGTGCAGCTCATCAAAGAACCGGAGAATCTCAAGACCCTCGGAGCGGCATTTGGTGCGGAGCAACGCTATATCTGGTACGCACAGCGTATGCGGGATTGGCAATACAACGCCATCTTTCCGCAATACCAGTTGGCGCGCTACGACCGCGACACGGGCAAGAGCACGCGCATGACTTCGCGCTACGGCTCTGCCCTTCGACCGGCGCTTTCGCCCGATGGTAACTATCTGGTCTACGGCACGCGCTATGACCATCAAACCGGTCTGCGGATACGGGAGCTGGCCACGGGCGAGGAGCGCTGGCTCGCCTACCCGGTGCAGCGCGATGACCAGGAAGCGCGCGCGACCATGGACGTTCTGCCAGGCTATTCCTTTACCCCGGACTCGCGGGCGATTATCGTTTCCTATGGCGGAAAAATCTGGCGCGTGCCCATCGACGGCACGGAAGCGACCCAGATCCCGTTCACCGCCGAGGTCAATCTGGCGCTCGGACCGGAAGTACGATTCGACTACCAAATCGACGACGCCACCAGTTTCGTGGCCCGGCAGATTCGCCACGCCGTGCCGTCTCCGGATGGCAAGAAGCTCGCCTTCACCGCACTCGACCGGCTCTGGGTGAGGGCTCTGCCAGAGGGTAAACCGAAACGGCTGACCAAATCGAAGGTGGGCGAGCACTACCCCACCTGGTCGCCGGACGGCAAGTGGATTGCGTATGTCACCTGGGAGGATGCAAATGGCGGCCACATCAGCAAAGTGGCCGCCCGTGGCGGTACACCGGTGCAATTGACCGAGACGCGTGCCCTGTACAAGCACACCGCCTGGTCGCCGGACGGCAACCGCATTGTGGCCATTCGCGCCTCAGCGCGTGATTTGCAGGAGTCCACCGGGTTCTTCAGGGGTGGACTGGCGAGCCAGTTTGTGTACGTGCCGGCCAGCGGTGGCCCGGTGCGGACCATCGCGCCCACCGAGGGCCGTACCGCACCCCACTTTACTTCGGATGCCAGCCGCATCTACGCCTACAGTCCGGACGAAGGGTTGATCTCCATGCGCTGGGATGGCACAGACGTCAAAACCCATGTCAAAGTCACGGGCTCGAAGCTGCCAGGCGCCAAGAAACCGACCCGGGCGACCCTGATGCTCATGGCGCCAACTGGCGATCAGGCTGTTGCACAGGTCATCAACCATCTCTATAGCGTCACGGTGCCCTACGTCGGTGGCGAGACACCCACCGTGAGTGTGGCCAAACCGGAGAACGCCGCCTTCCCGGCAAGAAAGCTTACCGATATCGGGGGCCAGTTCCCGGCCTGGAGTGCGGACGGGAAACAAATCCACTGGTCGATCGGCAATGCTTTCGTCACCTACGACCTGGAGGAAGCCAAAGCGTTCGAAGACAGCCTGGAGGCGGCCGAAGAGGACACCACAGCGCAGGATACCACTACAGCCAAAGCAGAGGAAAAGGAAGAGAAAAAAGAGAGACCCCGATACAAGCCGCGAGAACAGCGCATCAAAGTCATGGCGACGCGTGACCTGCCGCAAGGCACGCTGGTTTTGCGCGGCGCGCGCGTCATTACCATGAAAGGGCACGAGATCATCGAGAAGGGCGATATCGTGGTGCGCAATCATCGCATTGCCGGTGTCGGACCAACCGGACAGGTGGAAATCCCGGCAGGCGCCGAGGTTATGGAGCTTGCCGGAAAAACCATCCTGCCCGGGTTTGTCGACACGCACTATCACGCGCAATGGTTGATTCCCGAAACCCACAGCACGCAGGTGTGGCAATATTTGGCCAACCTCGCCTATGGCGTCACGACCACGCGCGACCCACAGACCGCAACAACCGACATTCTCACCTACTCCGACCTGGTGGAAACGGGGGACATGATTGGCCCGCGCATCTACTCAACCGGGCCGGGCGTTTTTTGGGTCGAGCAGATCAAAGACCTGGAGCATGCACGCAAGGTCCTGAAACGGTATAGCGACTATTATGACACCAAAACCTTCAAGATGTACATGTCGGGCAACAGGCAACAACGGCAGTGGCTGATCATGGCGGCCAAGGAGCTGCATCTTATGCCGACAACCGAGGGTGGGCTGGATTTCAAGCTCAACCTGACCCACGCCATCGACGGCTACTCCGGCCTGGAGCACACCCTGCCGATCTACCCGCTCTACGAGGATGTCAAAGAGTTGTTCGTGAAATCAGGCATCACCTACTCCCCCACCCTGCTCGTTTCCTACGGCGGCCCGTTTGGCGAGAATTACTACTTCACGACCGAGAATGTCTATGGGGACGAAAAGCTGCGCCGTTTTACGCCATACAAGGAGCTCGCCTCGAAGTCACTGCGCCGTGGCAACAGGCCAGGACCGGGCGGCTGGTTCCACAAGGATGAATATGTCTTCAGCAAACACGCGCAATTTCTGGCTCGTCTCATCCCGGCCGGCGGCCGCGCCGGGGTCGGCAGCCATGGTCAATTACAGGGGCTGGGCTACCACTGGGAATTGTGGTCCGTTCAATCCGGCGGCCTTTCAGAACACGACGCACTGCGTGTGGCCACCATCTACGGCGCGGAGGGCATCGGCTTTGGCCACGACATCGGCAGCCTCGAGCCGGGCAAGCTTGCGGACCTGGTCGTCCTGGATGCCAACCCGCTGGAGAATATTCGCAATACGAACACCATCCGGTTCGTGATGAAGAATGGCCGGCTTTACCAAGGAGACACGCTCAATGAAGTCTGGCCACGAAAACGGGCTTTGCCGGATCCGCCGTGGCGGAATCGTGCGCCGCAGACAGCAGCCGGGATACGGTAAAATACCTCACGCAAAGACGCGAAGTCCGCAAAGAAAAAACAAAGAAATCGCTGTTGTCTGAGATCTTCGTGTTCTTAGTATCTTTGTGTGAGACTCTTTTGTGCTCGGTGTTTTCACCTAATGATGCGGCTTCGCCGCGTTAGGTAGGGAGAAGATTTCTTCGCGGTGCCCAAAACAGGCAGTGATCCGACACCGTTTGTAACGGTGTCTTCGTAAGTCCAGGTTAATCAAACGATAAACAGCTTAGTTAAAACACGGTCAGAGACCGTGTTGGATCATTTCTGCACCTTTTTGGCAGTTAGATCTACGTTGAATTATGCCGCCGGGAAGGGAACAAAAAAAAAGCGACCACGTAACCGGAGGGAGGAATAAGGTAGTATAATTACGTGGCCGCTCCAATCAAACTCATAACTACACTCATAAGATAGTATTCATCAAAGCGCGAAAAGTTCCGCCTTTTTTGTCGAATGTCGGACATAAGACGTGAGACGGCAGTATGAATCTTTCCAGATCGTTTTGCCCATTGCCTTTTAGAAGAATCCCACCCTCACGGTCGAGCAACCGGTGCGGCCGTGAGCATCTTTCATCAACAGACGAGGTAAATACATATGCTTATCTATACAATGACAACCAGAACAAGTCTTGTCCGGGCTCTTTTGCTCACCTGGTGCGCCATAGGCGTGTTTTCCGATTTGCAGAAGGCATACGGAGTGCCATATTTTGCACGCAAACACAACGCAAACTGTAATACCTGCCATGTGATCCCTCCCATGCTCAATCAGTTTGGTGAAGACTTCTTGGCAAACGGTTACAGCTTTCCAAAGAGCGAGCATACAAAAAAGACCTGGCCTTTTGCCTTATGGCTGACCCAAAGCGGTGAGGCACAGCATTCCAATGATATTGACAAGACGTTCCCCAATAAAGTGGAATTGATTTCCGGCGGGCCGATTGGCAATTCGCCCGTCAGCTATTTTCTGGAATGGCGAATCCTCAGCCAACAAACACGGTCCGACGGCAGCCTAAAAGATAGAAGTGGCAGATTCGAAGATCTGTTCATCATCTACAAGGTTTCAAATTCATTAAATCTCAAAGCAGGGCAATATCGCCTTCTCAACCAGATCGATGATTCCAGAAAACTAGGACTGTCATCTCCTGTCGTCATTGGCGCGAAAATTCCGGGAAGCGGCGGCAGCGATGCCAGGGAAAAATCTCTTCGGGCATTTGCGCCTAACGGTCGCTCTCCTTCCGTCAGCGTGGAACATCGATCCATGCCAGGGGGCCATGCGGCTGATGGATGGTTCAATATCGTCAGTCTTGTATTTCCAGGTGAGTTTTCAATCCCCCTGACGGATGAAGCAAGAGATGAAGCCAGTTTTGAATTTGGTTCAGAACCCAAGGGGGTTTTTGGGGAATCGTTTTACCGAAAAGGCCTGAGCTCTGTGGGTGCGCATCTATTCATAGATGACGGGAGAAGTATGGGGAGCCTCATGGGCGTCCATAACCGGGGGCGGTGGTTTTCAAGACTGGGTTTGGGATTTGGACGTTTCGGTGGTGAAACAAACGCCAGGTTTACCCTGGAACATGAACTCATTCCCGCCGACTTTTTCTCCGTTGGGGCGCGTCTCGACCACCAAACCGAAGTGGAGAACGGCACATCTTTGCTGACAAACATCAACCTGCAGTGGCCGCGAACGCTATGGACGCTTCGTCTTGTGTTAGAGCAGAGAATCCATTCCGATAATCACGCCACACGCGCTGAGTTGAGCCTGATCTTTTGACGGGTGTGTTGCTTGCGGAGAGCTTGTCTAGCAAGAGGCAAATCCATTGTTCTATTGTTGAATTGTTCATCAGGAGCAGCAATGGAACAATAGAACAATAAGTTTCACGTCCCAGGGATTGAGCAGCAGCACACCGCTGGATGCTCTGAACGTTTTGCTGACATCGTTCTTTATTACTCGGACCTTTATGTTACCAGAACCCAAGGACATGGACCTGTGCAATGGTTCCCGATAAAACGATTTGCGAAGCCGTAAACGCGCTGGTTGCCGAGGCCCGGCCGACCATGATAATTCTATTCGGCTCGCACGCACGCCGCGCTGCCGGGGACGAACTCTGACGTCGACTTATTGGTTGTCATGCCTCAGGTCAAAAGCGAGCACAAAGAAATGGTGCGCTTGCGTCGCGTGCTTCGCCCCCATCGTATTCCAGCTGACCTGCTCGTTTATTCAAAGCAGGAAGTGGATGAATGGGGTCATCTGCCGGGCACTGAGCTTTATTGGGTCTTAAAGAAAGGCAAGGTGGTTTATGAAGCAGCCCATTGACCTGGCACGGCGATTCTTACTCCTGGCGGAGCAAGACATCTTGGCTTTCCACATCCTGATTGCGAGTGAAGATGTCGGTGACGCGCAAGTGGGCGGCAACGACCAACATGCGGTCCGGGAGTCAGGGATAAGCAGGAGAACCAGTGTGGACTAATCAAAGAGGATCGTCTCAGATGCCAAAGTTGTGCTTGGCAAACCCCCGCGCCTTCTGCGGAGCTGGTCCCGCTCAAGCGTGACATTTAATCACGCCTGAACTTTTTGTTGACATTTGCGTCACATTTCGCTACTTTTCATTAATCCCTATCTTCAACTACGATTTCCAATCTCGATTGAATGCACCTGTGCGGCGATGACCTCTGGTTTTCAGAAAGGGAGAAAACGAAGTGATCGTGAACAGACGGGTAGTTTCGTTTTTCAAATGCGCCAGTATCTCGAGCATCGGACTTATCCAGTTTCCCGATATCGCCCCTGTTATGTGGGTAGAGTTCAAGCCTTCTGATTGGTGTAGCTAACAAACGCGAGGTTTTTGCAATCATTGTATATTAAGAAAGGAATATTAATGAAGACACTACAACTATCCTTTTTGCTATTATTAATAGTGGCCAGTGGTTCTTTTTCTCAGGATCAAAACAGTGTGAAATTGCAGCAATATATCAAGACGTTAGAAGATAAGGGCGAAGAGCCGATTAGCTTCGTTCTCAACAAACTCAAAGATTATGACCTCATACTATTTGACGACGCGTTACATACCGCTGTTGAACCCTTTGAGTTCTACCAAAAATTGATAAAAGAAAAGCGCTTTCAAGAAAGAGTCAAATATGTTTTTCTGGAACTCGTTTCGATCAATCAGCAGCAGGCTATTGATGCCTATCTTGAGGCAGAAACAAATGACTTAAGTCTGTTGTATCCAGCTTTTCAAAATAATTTCAGCGGCCTCGGTTGGCGACCTAAAACATATTTTGATTTGTTACAAACTATTTGGACAGTAAACGCATCTTTAATTCCCGAAAATCGGTTAAAAGTAATTGCTGTCAATGCACCCACTTACTGGTCGGAAATTCATACTCAAGAGGATGTCGAGCTGTTCAAGCTTTCACTTTCAGGCAACGATTATACGATGCACCAAATAATTCTCTCCTATATGGATAATTTTCGATCTGGTAGAAAGGGCATTTTTCTCACAAATACACGTCATGCCTATAAGGGAATTAAAAACCGTGAAAATAAATATTACTGGAATTGCGGTACTTTTTTTAACTTAGACAATCCGGGAAAAACCTATTCCATTCGCTTCCACAATATTAATCGAAGTTTAGAAAATAAAAGTGTTAAGTGGGTTCGCAATGAAAATGGTTTATGGGACAGTGCATTTAAAGCATTCGGCGACAAACCCATTGTCATTGACTTAAAAGATACCCCTTTTGGTAAGGCGAGTTACATTGGAAACCATGTGCCTGATGTAGCTTCTGGCCAAACTATGTACGATGCTTACGATGCACTGATTTTTTTGGCACCGATTGAGAAATTACGCCGAACAGCTATGGTAGATTATTTTTACACAGAAAAATTTAAACAGGAATTAGAAAGACGAGCGAAATTTCTTTATACACAGGAACAGATTGAAGAAATTCTAAACAATTATGGTTTGAAGTCCATAAGGGGATTTATAGATAATTTTTTTATATATGAACCTGAATCATTGGAGCCTTTAGCCAAATCGATCGGGGCTATTGACGCTTGGAAAACCGCAAAATAAGACAGTCCTGATGAGAGATTAACAGGTTTTCAGTTAAATATCATTTGCCACATAACATTTTGCTTCAGTGGACGAAGGGCTCTTTTTGAATGGCATGCTTCTGTGCTCTCTCAAAGCTTATTTCTAAATCGGCGCTCAGGTGTGTTGTCGTCCTTCGCCACTGAGCATCGTGTTGGCAGTAATAAAGTAAAGCACTCATAATAAAGAATAAGTGGGTAAACTGA
>JBHHXT010000138.1:0-12581 GCA_046757165.1 bacterium
GATAGGTTCGCCAGCGGTTAATCCTTCGACGGAACTTTCAAGTGTTGTCAGAACGATATCTGAAACACGCAATTCTCCATCAGGCCCGTCCCTGGTGACACGCAATCTGTCCATGAGTCAGGACAGCAAACAGAAGAGGCTACAACCGAGGAGCGGTGACAGGTTTATGGTGTGCCCATAGTTGCTCAAAAACTATGCAACAGGACCCCCCGCCTTCTTTTCGATCCAACGGCTCAATGGATAGGTCAGGCCGACCAGCAGGGCGCCGGCGATGGCATCGACGGCGTAGTGGTACTGCAGGTAGACAGTGGAGACGGTCAACGATAAAACGAGCGGCAAGAGCGTCCAGCCAAGCCATCGCCTGGTGCGAAACATGAAAATCAAAATAACCCAGACAGCGGCCACGTGAGAGCTCGGAAAGGCGGCACCAATGATGGAAGCAGTTGCCTGGATATTCATGACCATGCTGTCAAACAAACCGACGGCTTGACGCTCAGCGAGCAGAAAAGACAGGGTTTGTTGCGGCCCGCGCGCGGTCAAGGACAGGTACGAAAGGTAGCACAGGTACATGGTAAAAGACAAACTGAACACCAAAGAATGAAACATCTCCCGGTTCTTGCGCAAATACAGCACCAGCCCACCACCCGGGATGAGCAAGTAGTATGACCAGTACGAAAAGGCCATGAACTCGGTGAGCCAGGGGTGGAAGATGCGCTGCACAAGCACAGTTGGATGGTCTCCAAACAACGCAACGTCCCAGTTGATGAGATGCGACTCCAGCCAAAACGGAAAAAAAATGTTGATGATCAGGCTCACCTCTTTGAACATCAGCGTGAACAGAATGAAGGGATAGATGTCCCGTACGAAGTGAAGCACTTTCGATGTGCGGGATTCGACCAGATGAATCAGTCCAAGCAGGAGGGCAGCCACCCCGGCATGGCCAATAATGTAGAAGTACCACCCGTCGACGCGCTGGTTAAAAGCAATGATGACAACGGTGAGCAAACCTATGTAGGTAAACGTTGTAAGATCGATGAGTCTTAAGCGTTGGGCCAGGAGCGACCCCTGGAGACGCCGTATCCGGCTGGAGGATATCTGTCTTACGTCGTGCGTGTTTTCAGTCACAAATGTTGATCTGTCGAGTCGGTTAAGCCCGCTTCTGCTTCACGGAATGAGAACGCTGATATTACGAAAAGGCACGGCCAAAAGCAAGGCCAATCTGGGACACCGGACTAAGTTTTCTTCAGCACCCTCAGAACCGCGACCAGAATCACGGCGCCAAGAAAAGCGACGATAATCTGGGTAATCATGCCGGTCGCCACATAGCCGAGTTTGCCAAACAGCCACCCCCCGATCAAAGCCCCAAGAATGCCAATCACAATATCCCCGACCACGCCATATCCCTTGCCCCGCATCACCTTCCCCGTCAGCCACCCGGCCACGAGACCTACGATGAGCCACCACACTAAACCTTCCATTCTTGACTCCCTCCGTTTTTGGATTAACCGCGGTTATTCAGGCACTGCTGCAAAAGTCATTTAGCGCTTCGCGCTGTCATTCGCCCTGCGGGTCGTCATTGGGTCAGTGGTTGCTCAATGACGCCCGCAGGGCAAATGACGAGCGAAGCTCAAATGACAATAATTCCTCAACAACAAATTGACGATGGCGCTGCAAGGCGCCTATTGCATCATCGTTCTTTGTGAACGGCAACATTTTTTTACTCCCTCGCCTCCGGGACGATCACCAGGGGCACTTTCTCATGTTCGCGCAGGACCACAATCTTCACGGGTTGGCCAATCTTCACTGCATCGAGGGCGTAGGTGTAGTCATAGATGTTGGTGATTTCCTTGCCGGCGAACTCGACGATGATATCGCCGCCCTTCAATCCTGCCTTGTCGGCCGGGCCGCCGGCGCTGACGCCGGAGAGTTTGACGCCCCCCGTGCCTTCACCGACATAGTCCGGGATGGTGCCGAGGTAGGCGCGCATGGTCTCGCGGTTTCCGGCCCGGCTTTTCACACGCTCGACCTTGACGTACTCCGGACGCTGGTCGTCCCGGGCGAGGTCGAGGATGAGAGCCATGGCGAACTTTGCGATTCTTTCCAGCCCCGGGTAGTTTAGCGTTTCGGCATCGTCAGTCGGGCGGTTGTAATCCTCGTGACTGCCGGTGAAAAAGCTCAGAACCGGAACCCCCTTCGGATAAAAGGCGGTGATGTCGGTGGGCTGATAGGGGTCATCC
This sequence comes from bacterium, assembly GCA_046757165.1. Taxonomy (GTDB): domain Bacteria; phylum Zhuqueibacterota; class Zhuqueibacteria; order Oceanimicrobiales; family Oceanimicrobiaceae; genus JBHHXT01. Next base: position 2,238 of record JBHHXT010000138.1, read on the forward strand.
TGAATCACGAGGCTGAATCCAGCCACCACATTGCGCTTCTCGACCAATCTTCGCCAGAGCGGGGAAGAGCCAACGCCTTGCAGAATGAGCTTGTTTTCGCGCAACCGGCCAACCATGTCAAAGTTCAGATACGCGGCCACGTTTTTGAGTGCCACCGGAGGCGTGTCCGTGAACGCGGAAGAGCCGATAATGCCGAGCTCCTCCCCGGACCAGAGGGCAAAAATCAGGTCGCGCTTGAAAGCATCGGGTTGGTGTTTTTGTGCATCCGCGAGCGCCGCCGCCAACTCCAGGACGGTGGAGGTTCCGGAGGCGTTGTCATCGGCGCCGTTGTGAATCTGACCTTCCTCACCCTTGCGCGCCAGCGAGCCGGTTTCTCCGTAACCGATGTGGTCGTAGTGCGCGCCGATGATGATGGCCTCGGCCGTTTTCTTTCCTGTCGCCGGCAGCATGCCCACAACGTTGTCGTCCCGTTTTTTGATGCGCGCAATCCCGGTCCGGATTCTGATGCTGACCCCGGGAAGTTGAAAGCGTCCCTCGTAATGCGGATTTTCGCGGTCGAGCTCAGTCTGCACGTCAGCCAGTGTTTTGCCTGCCCGGGCAAACAGCGTTTGCGCAACCTCACCGCTGATGGAGAGAGCGACGATGCCAGAGTTCGCTGAACTGTTGTCGTAGGAGAGCGGGATCAGCTTGCCGGCGTTGGGGGAATTCGGGCCGGTGACCGCCAGCAGACCAATGGCGCCGTGTTCGCGTGCAATCATCGCCTTGTAGCGCAGGGCGGCATAGCGGTTGAGGACCTGGCGCCGTTCCATCTCCACCGCCTCCGGAACATAGCGCAGGACGAGCACGATTTTATCTTTGACGTCCAGCCCGGCGTAGGAATTGGCGCCTGCGCCCCCTTCTCCGGGCACGGCCAGGCCGTAGCCAGCGAAAACCACCTCGCCTTCGATTTCGTCCTCGGTTGAGAACGCCAGCGGGCGAAAGTCCCGGTCGAGTCGCAGCGACGTTGTCCCGTCTGCATCGGTGATGGTCATCTGATTCTGGCCTTCTCTGAGCCTGACGCCGGCGGTGAACTCGAATTCCTGCAAATAGGTGCCATTGTCGCCGAGGGGCTGAAGGCCGGCGGCCTGAAATCGGGCAGCGATGTACTGTGCCGCCAATCGTGTTCCTTTCGACCCGGACATTCTGCCTTCCAGCTCATCTGAGGCCAGGTAGCTGACGATCGATTTGAAATCTTTGCTGGCGATTTCAGGTGAGAGCGTGCTCTTATCCCCGGTGCTGGCGGCAGCGGAGTTCGTTTTCTCGCTGGCGAACGATTCGAGGCCAGGCTCTGCGGTGCCGCGTCTGGGAGCGGTGGAGAGCTGAGCCAGCGCGGCCTCATGGTCCCAATCCGCCAGAAACAGTTGTGACTTCTTGTTTCCCGTGCGGATGCTTGTCCAGCAGACCTTGTTGCCGTCAAGCGAAAAAGCCGGCAGGCCGTCGAAGCCGTCGGTGAAGGTCACACGCACGGGCTCGCGCTCGCCGTTCGCATCGACGAGGTAGAGCTCAAAATTGGAAAACCCGAGTTTGTTGGCCGCAAACAAGAGGTACTCGCCGGAGGGATGGAAATAGGGTGCCCAGGACATGGCCTTGAAATCGGTGATTCGTCTGACATCCGAACCGTCGAGCTTCATGGTGTACACATCTGCGATGGCGCCGTTTTCCTCGAAATGGCGCCACACGATGCGCTCGCCGTCCGGCGTGAAGAAGGGGCCGCCGTCGTAGCCGGGCCAGTTTGTGAGTCGCGCCTGGTGGGAGCCGTCGGCATTCATCAGGTAGATCTCGCCAAAATAGGACGGGTCGATCTCCAGGCGTTTTCGATCTTCGGCGGACAATTCGCCGGCGTAGGCCTCCCTCAGCGAGCAAAACACGATTTTCTTGCCATCGTGCGAATAGGAACCCTCGGCGTCGTAGCCATAAGCTTCTGTCAAACGTTTCAGCCCTGAGCCATCCCACCGGGCAGAAAAAATATCCATGTGCACATCATAGTCCCAGGAATACCGACGTTTCTTGCCGGCAGTGCGAGCCTGGTATTCCTCCTGCTGACGTCGGTCCACCTGCGGGTCCAGGTGTGTCGAGCCGAACAGCACCTCGTCTGTGTTGCGGAAAAAGGCGCACGTTGTCTTGCCCTTGCCCGGCGATACGCGGTGGCTGTCACCGGTTTCGAGATTGAGAATGTAAATCTGAAAGAAAGGATTGCCCGGCACGCGCTCGCTCTGAAAAATGAGCGCCTTGCCATCCTTCGAGAAGTATCCCTCGCCGGAGCGCTTCCCCTCGTAGGTCAACTGGCGAACGTTTTTCAGGAAGTGCCCCTCGCCGGTGGCGTCCTTTTGGCTGGCCGGCGCTGGCAACACCAAAACGAAGTGAACGGCAAGCAAGGTAAACAATCTGCTGACAAAAGAGAATCTTGGCATCTGCACTCCTTTAGGTTTCTTCGAGGTTGAAATAAAGTCAAGCTAATGCGATGACATATTGCCTCACGCAGAGTCGCAAAGCGCGCAGAGAAATGAAAGATGAGTTGGTAAGTCTATTGAAATCATATCTTACCTCAAGATGAATGTAACCATTCACCCAAAAGCCGGAGTGCAAAAATCAGTTCCGCCAGGAACGTATTTTTGCAACATAGCCGGCCAGTGATGCTGCAAAAATACGTTCACTGATTTTTGCTCTCCAATCATACCTGAATAGTTACAGATGAATTATGGGGTAGCACGATTTGTCTTCTCCAAATTTAGCACAAAATCCGAATGATGCAATCCTTTTGCGCATTCCGTGGCATAACCTGCAAGAGAAAGGTTCAGAAATGATCCAACACGGTCTGTGACCGTGTTTTGACAATACCGGCAATGCTTTGATTAAATTGGACTTACAAAGACACCGCTACAAACGGTGTCGGATCATTTCTCCTCCTACGCCTTCCCTTCCCCCTTTGCCCCATATTCATTCGGCAAATACACCGTAAAGGTCGTGCCTTTGCCAACTGTACTTTTGACGGAAATCCGGCCCTGGTGTTCGTCGACGATTTGTTGCACGATCGCCAGGCCGATGCCGGTCCCTTCGTCCTTGGTCGAGTAGTAGAAGTCGAAGATTCTGGCGAGGTTTTCCTTCTTGATGCCATGGCCCGTGTCGGAGAAGGAGACCACGACGGATTTTTTGCGCAACGGACTGGAGGACTTGCCTGCTTCCCTGAGCACGATCTTCAACCGGCCGCCGCCCGGCATGGCCTGGATGGCATTGATGGTCAGATTGAGAAACACCTGACGAATTTTCGAGGCATCGACATGAGTCCGGATCGGGCTTTTGAGATACTCCCGCTCGATGCGAACGCCCTTGTTGAGCGAGTCGGCCACCTGCGTCATCACCACCTCGTCGATGATTTCGTTGATCGCGACCTCGCTTTTCTCCGTCTTCGGTGGCCGTGCGATGAGCAGGAAGTCGGAAACAAGCTGATCGACACGTTTGATTTCAGTCTCGAGAATGCCGTAAAATTTTTCGACGCGCTCCTTGTTGAGGCGGTCGCGGGAGAGTTCGCGTTTGAGGATTTGCATGTTGATGACCATGGAATTGAGCGGATTCCGGATTTCGTGTGACAGCACCGAAGCCAGTTTGCTGAGCGTCTCCAGAACTTCGGCGCGCTTGAGCCTGTTTTGAAACTCGATGAGCCGCTCTGCCATCCGGTTGAAGTTTTTCGCCAGGGCGCCGATCTCGTCATCGGTCACCTCGGTAATGCGATAACTCAGCTCGCCTCTGGAAAAGCGCTCCATGCCGGAGACCAGCCGGTTCACCGGCGTGACGATGAGCTTGGAATAGAAATAGGCCAGCATGGAGGCCAAAAGCACGCTGATCACCATGAACTGAATCACCCGGAACCGCATACGCCGCGCCGGGGCAAACGCTTCCGAGGTGGGCTGCTGCAGCATCGCCCCCCAGCCGTAGCCGCCGACCGGCGCATAGGCTGCGACCATCTCCGTGCCCTGCTCTGTTTGGTAGATCATTTGGCCGCTCTCGCCCTTTTGGATCCTGTCCACAACCTGGCGGTTCAGAAATCTCTTTTTCGAGTAAACATTCTTGCGCTCCGAGTGAGCGATAAAGACACCATCCTGGTCGAAGATAAACGCCTCTCCGCGCTGACCAATTTTGTTTTCATCGACGATGTCCCACATCGCCTTCAAATCGACGATGGCGTACAGAATCCCGGCCATCTCATTGTAAAGCTTGATCGGCTCTGCGATGTCCAGCATGGGAAGGCGCTCAGCTTCCGAAATGTAGACCGGGGTTTCGTAGCCATTGCCGTACCGGAAGGATGAAATGATGGAAGTCACCAGGCCGTTGCTGCTGATCTTCTTCGAGGCGACGTCATCAAAAGAGGTGGAGGCGATCACATGGCCGAGGGTATCCAAAATGGAGAGCTGGTTGAACAAATCAAACTCGTTGACCAGGGTGTTGATGGCGAGCTCCTGGGTGCTGCGATTCAACGGAAAGATGGATTGAAACTTGGCCTGGCTCTTGATCAGATCCCGCGCCGTGCTCAGTTGCAAGTCGATGAAGCGGGTGGAACGGATAGCGAACTCCAGATTGCGCGCCAGGATCGTCTCCTTGATGGAATCCTGCGCCGTGTCAACCAACACTTTCCCTGTGATGAAAAGCGGCAGTGACACAATCAAGATATGCGAGACCAGCAAACGGGTCAGCAGACTGTGCCGAATTTTGCTTTTTGACTGCAGCATCAGGATTGCAGCGGTTTGAGTATCATTGAGAAGTCTCTACTTTTCGATGCCGGGTTTGATGATCCATTCCTCGAAGGGCCGAATCTGACCGCTTTCCGGCCCCATGACATGCCGGAAGTTGGCAAATCTGTCGACATTGACAATGTAGTGCGTCAACCACTTAAAATAGAGAAACGTCACCGGCTGGTCCTGGTTGATCACGTTTTGCATACTTTTGATGAGGGTCTTCTTGCGCCGCTGACTGGTTGCCTCATCATGAAAACTGAGATACCTCTCGAAGGTTCTGCTGGAGTAGCCACAATAATTCATCTCGCCATTCCTGGAAAAAAACGCCCGCAGGCTCTCGACACTGTTTTCAAAGGTGTAATCCATCAACACCGCCTCGAAGTCGCCCAGGGCGAGCCGGTCATTCATTTCCGCTTTCGTCAAAGGCTTGGGCTGAACGTCAATGCCAAGTTTGATGAGGTTGATTTTGATGATTCGTGAAATCGCCTCATCCAGTCTCAGCCCCTTTTGGTAGTAAAGCTGCATGATGAAGGGTCGCCCATCTTTCTCCAGAATACCATCCCGGTTGGTGTCTCGCCACCCTGCATGCACCAATGTTCGCTGCGCCAGGCGGGGGTTATATTTGTAAGATTTCATGCCAGAGTTATACAGCGGCGAGTCATCATCGAAAGGCCCTCTGGCGAGATTGGCTTTGCCGCCACGGATAATCTTCTTGATAATATACTCATGGTCGATGCCATACGAGATCGCGGTTCGGATTTCAGCCGAGGCAAAGAGTGGATTGCGGTGGTTATAGGCGATCAACTTCACCGTATTGGGCTTCATGGGAAGCGGCAACGGCACGTAGTGGCTATTGGATTTACGGATGTCCAACGCCGAGGCCTCACTTTCGAGAACGGCAAAGTGCACCTCATCCAGAATGAGGGCAGAAATGAGGGCGCGTTCCGTTTCAAAAAAGCGGATCGTGACCATGTTCGGGTTGAAATCTTTCAGGCCGAAGTTGTAGAATTTCAACGCAACCCAGTTCTTTGACCGCCGCAGCACAGAGAAAGGCTTGCCGTTGCCCTGACCTGCTATGGAGAGAAGACCTTGTTTTGTCAACACCTTTAGCTGGCGCACGTCGGTTCGACCCACGAGCTCCCCGACGATGACTTCGCGCTTTGACTCGTGGCTCCGGGTTTGGGCGCAGAGCTTCCCGGCCTGCGGCAACCAGAAAACGCAGGTGAACATGCACAAGATGAACACAGCTTGCGGACGATTCATTGGCAAATTCACTTCACCCAAAAATGACGATTAAAAATAACCAGTACCGTGAAGATTTCCAGCCTGCCGATCAGCATCAGCAGGCTCAAGAGCCATTTCCCAACACCTGGAATGTGGGCATAGTTTTCAGTCGGGCCGACGGTGCCGATGCCGGGTCCAATGTTGCCAAGCGTGGAAACCACCGTGCTGACAGAAGATGTCAAGTCGAGACCGACCAGAGTCATCAAAAACGAGCCCAGCGCAAAGATCAACACGTAGAGCAAAAGGAAATCCAGAATATCCGAGGCTGCGTCGCGGGAAATGGCCTGATTGCCCAAACGAATGGGAATCACTGCATGCGGGTGCAGCAGCTTCTTCAATTGGGCTAATGAGTATTTGATGGCAATGAAAATGCGCACTACCTTGATGCCGCCGCCGGTCGAGCCGGCGCAGCCGCCGATAAACATCAGAAGAACAAGAATGAGCTGCGCTGATACTGGCCACTGCTCATAATCGGCCGAGTGGAATCCGGTGGTGGTTAACAAAGAAGCGACCTGAAAGACAGACTTCTGCAGCGACAGGGGATAAGTACTGTAGGTGCTCACTCGTAGACTGAAGAGTAAGAACAACGCAACCATCGCTACAATACCGAGATACACCCGGAACTCCGGATTCTTGTGGTAGACATCCAGTTTGCCGCGCAAAGCCCGGTAATGCAGCGCAAAGTTTGTTCCGGCCAGCACCATGAAGATGGTGAGGACGTACTCCACATAAGTGCTCTTAAAGTGACCAATTCCCATGTTTTTGGTCGAAAAGCCACCCGTCGCCATGGTCGCAAACGTGTGGCACAAAGCATCGAACAGCGACATGCCGCCCAATTTGAGAAGAACCGTCTCGACGGCAGAAAGGAGCACGTAGACCGCCCAGAGTATCTTGGCCGTGTCCTGGATGCGGGGCTGTAGCTTGTCTACAGACGGTCCGGGAACTTCGGCTTTAAACAGCTGCATGCCTCCCACGCCCAACATCGGCAGGATGGCCAGGGAGAGCAGAATAATGCCCATGCCGCCCAGCCAGTGGGTGAAGCTGCGCCAGAAGAGCAGGCCGTGTGGCAGAGACTCAACGTCCGGCAACACGGTCGCACCGGTGGTGGTGAAGCCGGACATGGTTTCGAAGAACGCGTCGGTATAGGAAATCCCGGTGTCTGAAAACACAAACGGCAAAGCGCCAAACGCCGCCAGGATGAGCCAGCCAAACGTGACCACCCCAAACCCCTCGCGCACCTGAATATCGCGGTCAGAGGGGGTTGATTTCCACAGGGCAAGCCCGACGACGATAATAAACAGGAAGGAAAGAATAAACGCCTGTAAATCGTTTTCGTTGTAAATCAAGGAGACAACGATCGGGATTGACAACGAGGCGCCGATCGAGACCAACAACACGCCGAGGATATGCAGGACCGCTTTGATATCCATTATCCGAACATTTTTTCGACGTTCGCCACTGACTTCGGCAACGCAAACACCACAACTTTATCCGCCGGTTGCACAACCGTGTCCCCAACCGGGACAAACACCTGGCCACCGCGGGTGACGGCCCCGATGATGGCCCCTGCTGGAAACTTGGTTTTTCGGAGAGATTTCTTCGTGATGGCCGCGCCTTGATGAGCGACCAGCTCGATGGCTTCCGCATCGATGCCGCGCAGCCGGGCCGCAGAAACCACCTCGGCGCGATGGATGAAGCGCGCGATGGCATTGGCCGTGATGAGCCGCTTATCGACCGTGGCGTCGAGACCGATGGAGCTCATCAGCGGCAGGTACGTCGCTTGCGTGACCATCGTAATCGTGCGCCGAACCCCAAGATGTTTCGCCAGCAACGAAGTGATGATGTTCGACTCTTGATCGTCGGTCACGGAAATAAAGGCGTCCATGTCGATGAGGCCCTCGGAGGCCAGCAAGTCAATATCCGTGCCGTCCCCCTGGATAACCAGCGTGCGCTTGAGCTGCTCGGCCACCATCTGGGATTTCACGTGGCTCGACTCGACCAATTTGATGGAGAGATCTTTGTCGCCTTCCAGCTCCTTGGCGACATGACGACCGACCTTGCCGCCGCCCAGAATCATGAGCTTCTCAATATGATCATCCGCTTTGCCGCACAGCTCCAGCAAATCGGGTACGGACTCTGTTTTCGAGACTACAAAAATCTGGTCGCCGTTGTGGAAATAGTCATCGCCTGTGGGGATGATGGTGCGGCCGCTGCGAAAAATGGCAACCGTGCGGAAGGTCAGGTCGGACAGCTCCAGGCTGACTTCATGGAGCTGGCGATGGATAATCTTGGCCTTGGAGTCCAGTCGCAGACCGACGAGCTGAATAGCCCCGTCGGCAAACTCGATGACGTCGGTGGCAGCCGAACGCCGGATGAGCCAGACGATTTCGTTGGCCGTTTCCAACTCCGGATTGATGATCAAATCAATGCCAAGCTGCTCGGGCGTGAGCACGGCGTGCTCGCTGCTAAACTCGGGATTACGAATGCGGGCGATCTTCTTGGCCACACCAAATTTGTCCGCCAGCATGCAAGCGACGATGTTGACTTCATCACTCGCCGAAACTGCGATGACCAGATGCGTGTCCTTGACCCCGGCCTCCATGAGCGTCTGCACACTTGAACCGCTGCCCTCAATGACCAGGATATCCAGCACCTCGTCCGCCCGACGGATCCTTTCTTTGCCGGGCTCGATCATCACGACCTCGTGGCTCTCGCGTGAAAGAAGTTTGGCCAAATGAAACCCGACCTCACCCCCGCCAATGATTATGATCCGCAAATTTGTCCTCTCGAGTTGCTAGAGTGTCTTTTTGCCTCAAATCGCTGCAGGTCGCGGCGTTCTTGCAACAGGAGCGCAAGCAGAACATTCAGTTTAACATTTTCTCCATAAAATAGCAAGGGAAAAGAACCTGACCCTCCCTCTGGTACAGAGATGATAAGCCGTAGAAAAGAATCGAGTTAGAGAGTGTCGATTTCAACCCCTGATAAGACTCCGGGAGAGCGCCGAGGTCAAGATGACTAAGCCAGAACCTCGGTTAGTTTGTCTATCGTGAGCTGCCATTCCGGATAAGGAATCGTCAGCGGTGGGAAAACGCGCACCACAGTGGCTCCGGCGGGAAAGACCAGGACGCCTTTGTCCAGCATCTCCAGGATGACCGGCTGCGCTTTTTCTCGTAACTCAATTCCAACCATCAACCCCAGATTTCTGATTTCCCGAACCTTTGTCAGGTTGTGTTGCGAGATTTTGTTTCTGAAATAGTCGCCCTTTTCCTTCGCCTGCACATCCAGTTTATTCTCTATCATGAAGTCGATTGTCGCCAGAGCCGCCGCGCACGCGAGCGGGTTGCCGCCGAAGGTCGTCCCGTGTCTGCCGACCGGCACTTCGATCTGATCCGAGCAGACGACCGCGCCCATGGGCACGCCGCCCGCGATGGCCTTGGCAAGACAGAGGACATCCGGTTGCAGGTCGAAGTGCTCGCACGCGAACATCTTCCCGGTTCTGCAAAACCCGGTCTGGATCTCGTCGATGATCAGCAGACAGCCGGCGTCGGTGCACAATTTTTTTGCTTGCCGCAAGTACTCGCCCTGGGCGATATTCACGCCGCCTTCGCCCTGGACGATCTCCAGCAGGACGGCGGCCGTTTTGTCCGTCACCTTTTCCTCGAGTTTTTCAAAATGGTTGAAGGGCGTAAAAGTGAAGCCCGGGAGGACAGGCTCGTACGGTTTTCTGTACTCCAGCTTGAACGTCGCGCTCATGGCGCCAAATGTGCGCCCATGAAAGCCGCGCATGGCGCACACGAACTCTGTCTTGCCGGTGGTAAAGCGGGCAAATTTTAGCGCCGCTTCGATGGCCTCTGTGCCAGAGTTGCATAAAAACGCCCGCTTTAGATTCTCTGGCGTGATCTGAATCAACTTCTCCAGAAGGGCGGCCTTTTTGTCGTTGTAGAAAACATTGGGGCAGGTGAGCAAGATCTTCGCCTGCTCGCTGATCGCCTGCACCACGTGCTCGTTACAATGGCCCAAATTGGCGACCCCATGGCCGCAGACGCAGTCGATGTACGGCTTGCCGTCCTCGTCCCAGACCGTGGCATTCTTGCCTCGCACGAGCGCCACATTTCTTTTTGCGTACACATCAAATTCGAAAGCCTGTTGTCTTTCGATGACCGTTTTCATACCCTTTTTCCTTCACTCACTAACTAATTTTTTTCGCAGACTTCGCTCGAAAAAAGTCATTTAGCGCATCGCGCCGTCATTTGCCCTACGACGTCATTTGGTCCTTGCTTGCTCAATGACG
>JBHHXT010000139.1:0-12574 GCA_046757165.1 bacterium
GGCGACTGTTCGTTTGAGTTTGGTGTCCTCGGCTGTGTTGACCACGCCCATGTCGCCCTCGCCGAGCTTCTGTAAGATTTGATAGTGTGAAATAGTCTTTCCTAATCATCGAATTTTTTAGCCATAATTTAGCAGGTCCTGCCCGTGACTATCGGGAGTTTCTCGAGAATCTCATAATGTGAAATTTCGTTGCCTGTCAGGTCTGGTGCATCCGGCTTCGCGGACCAAAAGCTTACAAAGGGTATATTTCGATCATACGATATTTGAACGTATTTGTCAAGGAACAAACACGCCGCAAATCCCAATGAACAATCCACAACCTTTGGGATTTGGATTACCTCTCGCACCTCTTTCTTCTTGCTTATAAAGCCAATAATAGCTATTTTTGTTAAAAGCGTCTGTAAAGGTGACTTTCTCAAAGAGTTCTTTTTTCGGCATTAGGAAGGTCACTTTTTACACGTCAGAAGGTAAAAGATTTCCCACTCCGCTTCGTTCCATTCGAAATGAGATCCGGTTGAACTTTTCAGAAAAATGAACAGATGGGCAGTAAACATTCAGGCAAGGAAAAGAGGTTTTGCGTTTTATGCGATTCTGGTCTTCTCGCTGTTTGTTTTGGCAAGCGCTCCGTTGGCGCAGAACAACTCCCACAAAACCACCCGCCAGAATCTGCGATTCAAACATCTTTCCCGGGAGGACGGTCTTTCGCACACATCGGTGCATTGCATCCTGCAGGATAGCAAAGGGTTCATGTGGTTTGCCACCGCCGATGGGTTGAACAAGTTTGATGGCTATCAGTTCACCATTTACCGGCACGACGCGGAGAATCCCCGGAGCTTGAGCGGCAATTTTGTCTACACAATCTATGAAGACCGCGGCGGTGTGATTTGGGTTGGCAGCGGCGGCGGGTTGAGCCGCTTCGACCGGCAAACCGATCAGTTTTGGAACTACAAAAACGATCCGGACGATCCCAACACACTGAGCGCCAATGATGTCATGGCCATTACCGAGGATAGCGAAGGTCTCCTGTGGCTTGGAACCTGGGACGGCGGACTCAACCGCTTCGATAAAGCCACAAAGCGCTTTAAACACTACCAGTATGACGCCAACAATCCGGCTGGGATAAGCAACAACGTTGTGCGATCTATTTGCCAGGACCGCTCCGGCGCGCTCTGGCTGGCCACACGTACGGGCCTGAACCGCTTTGACAAGAAATCAGGTAAATTCAAACGGTATCGGCATGACCCGCGAAATTCGCAGAGTTTGAGCGATGACTGGGTCAGAACGGTTTATGAAGACCGGCACGGCGTGCTCTGGGTCGGAACGAATCGGGGCGGGCTCAACCGCTTTAACCGGACGACCGAAACATTCGAGCGCTGCATGCAAAACCCGAAGCATCCCACTGAGCAGGAAATCTGTATCCTCTTCGAGGACCAGGAAGATAACTTTTGGGTGGGCACGGCAAACGGACTTTATCATTTCGACAGGAAAACGGAGCATTTTCAGCTTTATACACATGATCCACAGGATGCCACCAGCCTCAGCAATAATTACATCTATGCGATCAGCGCGGACCGGTCCGGTGGCCTTTGGCTCGGCACCGCCGCCGGCGGCGTGAACAGCATCGAGCTGAGGTCCAGGCCATTCCGGCACTATCAGCACAACCCCGCGGATGCAGGCAGCTTGAGCGGTCATTCCGTCCTGTCGGTTCTTGAAGACCGAAGCGGCACGCTCTGGGTCGGAACACAAGGAGCTGGCCTGAACAGGCTTGGCCGCGACGATTCGGGCAGCAATTCTGCGAAATTCGTTTCTGAAAATACAGCATTCCGTCACTACCGGCACGATCCTGCGAATCCCCATAGCCTGAGGCACAACATGGTGCAAGCCCTCTATAAGGACCGGCGCGGCGTGCTGTGGATCGGCACGCCCGACGGCCTGGCGCAGTTCGATCCCGGCGCCGGGCAGTTCCGCAATGTGATGAATCCCGCCGATTCGGAGGATTCCGATGACAATCTCGTGAAGTCCATCTATGAAGATGATGATGGTCTGATTTGGCTCGGAACGCGCAGGGGGTTGACCCGCTTCGATCCGGTAACTCGCGGGTTTCAAAGCTACCGGCACGACCCGCAAGATCCCGCCAGTCTTAGCGATGATCGTGTTTATGCCGTCTGTGGCGATAAGAGCGGTGGATTGTGGGTGGGAACTTCGGCCGGGTTGAACCTTTTTGACAAAAGAACCGGGCGGTTCAAGCGCTTCTTCCGCCATCCCGCAGACCCCGCAAGTTTGAGTGAAAACGCCGTTACCTCGCTTTTTGTCGAGGCGGACGGCACGCTCTGGATCGGAACCTGGGGCGGCGGGTTGAACCGCTATGAACCCAAAACAGCCGTCTTCAAACATTATTTCGAAAAGCATGGACTCCCCAATAATGTCGTGCACGCGATTGCCCGGGATGGCCAGGGCGACCTGTGGTTGAGCACCAACCGGGGGGTGGCCCGTTTTGATCCGGCAACCGAAATCTTCCACAGTTACGACAGCCACCATGGGCTGCAGAATACGGAGTTTAATGAAGGTGCGGTTTACAAAAGTCTGCGCACCGGAGAAATCTATTTTGGGGGCAAAAACGGATTGACCCGTTTTCACCCGGACAGTGTCCGCGCTGACGCCTATATTCCGCCCGTCGTTCTGACGGATTTTCTCATATTCAACGAACCGGTGAGCATCTCGGCCGAGGGGCATTCTCCCTTGCGACAACATATTTCCGAGGCCGAAGAGATTGTGCTGGCGCATGATCAGAACGTCTTCACCTTCGAGTTTGCGGCGCTGCATTATGCCGCGCCGGAGCGGAATCGCTACGCCTACAAGATGCAAGGTTTTGACCGACAGTGGATCCAGTCCGGAGACCGACGTTTTGCTACCTACACCAACCTCGATCCGGGAGAGTATGTTTTTCGCGTCAGAGGGTCGAACAGTGATGCGGTCTGGAATCAACAAGGAACCTCGATTCGGGTCATCATCAACGCGCCCTGGTGGCGAACCTGGTGGGCCTACACGCTCTATGTTTTGCTCATTGGTGCTGTTCTTTATACAGCCCGGCGCTATGAGATGAACCGCATCCGCTTGAAAAACCGGCTCGCCCTCGAGCAGGTAGAGGCGAAGAAATTGAAAGAGCTCGATCAGATGAAGTCCCGCTTTTTCGCCAACATCTCTCATGAGTTCCGCACGCCGCTCACGCTGGTACTGGGACAGATGGGCAGCGTCATCTCCAGCGTCACCGAAAGCAGGATAAAGAACAAGCTCCAGGTGGCCATGCGTAACTCACAGCGACTGCTGCAACTGGTGAACCAATTGCTCGATTTGTCCAGGCTGGAAGCGCACAGCATGAAGCTGAATCTGGTGCGAAACAATGTCATCCCGTTTCTGAAGAATTTAGTGGCTTCCTTTGAAGCGCTGGCGCAGGAAAAAGGAATCCGGCTCGAGTTCAAAACGGACTCAGAAGAAATCCTGCTTGACTATGAGCCGGACAAACTGGAGAAAATTCTGACCAACCTGTTGTGGAACGCCCTGAAGTTTACGCATGCAGGCGGGCGCATTTGCGTCAAAGTGGCGACGGCTTCCACCGATGCCGGGTTTGTCGAAATCACGGTGCAAGATACCGGTATCGGCATCTCTGCCGGGAAGCTGCCACACATCTTTGACCGCTTTTACCAGGCCGAAGACACGGACACGCGTCACTTCGAGGGCACCGGCATCGGCCTGGCGCTGGCGAAGGAGTTGACCGGGCTTCATCGCGGCACCATTTCAGTAAAAAGCGAGATTGGCAAGGGCGCCGAATTCACCATGCGTTTACCGCTGCGTCAACCGGGCCTGGCCGTGCCTGAAGAGCCAGCACCGGTCCCGCAACCGCCGGTCCCGGAAAGCCTAGCCGCCGGCGAAATCGAAGCTGTACACGACCGGAAGACAACGCCGGTAGAGGCTGCACCTGGAGACCAGCCGCTGATCCTGATTGTGGAAGACCACGCCGATGTGCGCGCCTACATTCGGGAGAACCTCGAAAGCGCCTACCAGGTACAGGAGGCCGGCAACGGCAAGCAGGGGTATGAATTAGCGCAGGAGATCATCCCGGACCTGATCATCAGCGACGTCATGATGCCTGAGATGGATGGGTATGAATTCAGCCGCAAGATTCGTGAAAATGAAAAAACCAGCCACATTCCCATTCTCATGCTGACCGCCAAAGCCGCGGACGAAGACAAGATAGCCGGGTTGGAGTCGGGCGTCGACGGCTATCTCATCAAGCCGTTCAACGCCAAAGAGTTGCAGGTAAGAATGGCCAATCTCATTGAGCTGCGACAAAAACTCCGCGAGAAGTTCAGCCGGGCAACGGTGATTCGCCCGTCCGAGGTGCAGGCCACCTCCGTAGACCAGGCCTTCCTGCAGCGTGTGCTTGCTACCATCGAGGAGCGGATGGCCGACGAGCTGTTCAACGTCGAGAAACTGGCCGCCACGGTGCACATGAGCGAACCCCAGCTCAACCGCAAGCTAAACGCCCTGATCGGTCAGCCCCCCGGCCAGTTGCTCCGCAGCCTGCGCCTGCAGCGCGCCGCCGACCTGCTCGAGCAAAACGCCGGCAACGTCGCCGAGATCGCCTACCAGGTCGGGTTTTCCGACCAGGCTAATTTCACGCGCAGCTTCAAGAAGCAGTTCGGGGTGTCGCCGTCAGCGTATCGCAAGGGAGTGGGATAGGTCGTGCAAAGACAGCCGCCGAGTCCGTCGGGGATTGATCGCCTGTGAGCGGACTATCTGTGAGGCGCCATTTACTCTATTGCCAGGGGCCGTTTTTTCTCCACGTCTGTTTCGCATCGTCCTCGCTCTGTATGGCCCACACGACCGGCAAAAGGAATCTTGCGATCTCCTCAATGACTGAATGAGACTACCTACCTTCATATCTGGCTTAGCTCTCTTAACGAATGCTTTCCACTGGGTTTTAGATTCTATCTTGTTGTTTCATTAGAGCTTTATGAGTTACAATTCATAGTTAAATATATACAAATGAATAGGAAATGCAACACATTTATTCCAACAATTCAACAATTCAACCATGTAACCATCCACCCGTCCCCATCAAAACCCTTGCCAATTCCCCCGCAACATGCAAGAAAATGACAAATTTTTGCAAGGAATCGCCAAGAATTCATCACCCTCGTTTCGTACCTTGACCCCAGCAGGCAGAGTTCGTTGAACCCCACGATACGCTACTGACACAATTCCAACAAGGAGGTAGCGATGAAAACGACAAAAAAGAGCGCCGTTTATAAGGACATCGGCAAACTGCAATTGGAGAGCGGCGAGATGCAGATCTGGGATAAGCTCGACCTCCCGTTCGGCAGCAAAGTCGAGATTACTATCGAGTACGAGCCGGAAGATTATCTGAGCGGCCGGAATGGCGTGGTCTGGGCCACCACCTCGCTGGATCAGGCTGAGACCGTGCAAGGCGCCTTGCAGGCGCAGAAAATTGCCGCGGAAATTACCGAAAAACCGCTGGCCGCGGGCAGGCTCTATTGTCTTCGCGTCACCGATTCAGCGCGCATTGCCGAGTCTATCGATTTCGTCTGGCGGCACGAAGATGGGCTGAACTTGCGGCCCGATTGGACCTACCCCGCAGACCAGGAGAATGCCAGCTTTGCCAAATGGCTGCGAGCAATTTGATTTGGGATTCTTAAAGGTTACCTAGCCGGAGAAACCGGAATCCGAAGCACGAAATTGGGAGTACACCTCATGCAAGCAAAAATTCTGGTGGTAGATGATGAGCCGGATCTGGAACAGATGATCCTGCAAAAATTTCGCAAGCAGATACGCAGCCGGGAATATGAATTCCTGTTTGCTGAAAACGGCGTCGAGGCGTTGGAAAAACTCGGCCAGAACGGCGACTTCGATCTGGTGCTGACCGACATCAACATGCCGGAAATGGATGGCCTGACCCTGCTCTCGAAGCTGCAGGAACTGAATGTTATTCTCAAACCGGTGATCGTTTCCGCCTATGGCGACATGGCCAACATCCGCATCGCCATGAACCGCGGCGCCTTCGACTTCGTCACCAAGCCCATCGATTTGCACGATCTGGAGGTGACCGTCAACAAGTCGCTGACAGAGATGCACATGCTGCGCGAGGCCATCAAGGCGCACGACAAGCTGGTGGCCATCGAAATGGAATTGAGCGTCGCCACGGAAATCCAGACCTCCATTTTGCCGCAGACCTTTCCGCCCTTTCCGGACCGCAAAGAATTCGACATCCATGCCCGCATGCTGACGGCCAACGAGGTCGGCGGCGATTTCTACGATTTTTTCCCCATCGACAAATATCGCATCGGGTTCACCGTCGGCGACGTCACCGGCAAAGGCGTGCCGGCCGCCATGTTGATGGCGGTCAGCCGGACGCTGCTGAAATACACCGCCTTGCGGGGGATTTCGCCGGACGCCTGCATGGCCGAGATCAACAACGTGCTGGTGGAAGAAAGCAAACCCGAAATGTTCGTGACCATCTTCTACGGGGTGCTGGATACGCGCAACGGCATGATGGAGTATTGCAACGGCGGCCACAACCCGCCTTACCTGGTTTCGGCCGACGGCAACGTGAAACAGCTCGAAATGGTCGGCGGCATATTTGTCGGTGCTGTGAGAGAAGCGGAATATCGCTCCAATGTTCTCACTTTGCAGCCCGGCGATGCCGTGTTTCTCTATTCCGACGGCGTCACCGAGGCCATGGATTTGGACCAGGAGGAATTCCTGGAAGCCGGGCTCGAAAAGAGTCTGCAGAATAAACCGGACGCCTCGGTCACGGAGATGACCGAACAAGTCATGCAAGATGTACAAACCTGGGCCAAAGGCGCGCCGCAGTCCGACGACATCACGGTGCTGGCGCTGAAGTACAACGGACAGTGAATTGAACAGAGATTTTGCAGATTGGAGTTTGCAAGCTTGGCAATACTTGGGAGAGACGCTTTTATGAAAATCATGATCGTCGATGATGAGAAGGATGTGAAAGTGCTGTTTCTGCAGCAATTCAGAAAAGAAATCAGGAAGGGCAAGCTCGTTCTTCATTTCGCTTTCTCAGGAGAATCTGCCCTGCAGTGTCTCGAAAAGAAAGGTGAGAAGTATTTCTCGCTCATCCTTTCGGACATCAACATGCCCGGCATGAATGGCCTGGAGCTGCTGAAGGCGATCAAAGCGCGCTTCTCCGGGCTGAGCGTCTGCATGATTACCGCTTACGGCGACGAGCAGACCTACCGCAAAGCCGTGGAGTACGGCTGCAGCGACTATTTTACCAAGCCGATTGCCTTCAAAGCGTTGAAGAAAAAGGTGTTGACCGGTGAGCTGGCAGCCCGAAAAGTTACCAACACAGAACCAGGACCCTGACATGAAAATCCTGATCGTGGACGACGAAAAAGACGCAGAAGCGCTCTTCCGGCAGAAATTCAGAAAGGAGATCAAGGCCGGCGAAATCGACTTGCTGTTCGCCGTTTCCGCAGAGGCGGCGTTGAAGGAGCTGCGGCCGGAAAGCGGCCGCGATGTCGCGCTGGTGCTGGCGGATATCAACATGCCCGGCATGAGCGGTCTGGAGCTTTTGCAGGAGATTCGCAAGCGCAAGCTCGCGGTGCAGGTTTATCTGATCACGGGCCTCGGCGACCAGGAGACACAAAAAGTGGCGCTGGCCTCCGACGGCGACGCCTTTTTTACCAAACCGCTGGATTTTGAAGCACTGAAGAACAAGATGTTGGGAATTTGAACTCTGACAGGGTTTCGAAACCCTGCCAGAGTTGGGCCATCTAGAATCGCAAACAAGTGAACAAAGGATCAAATCCATGAAACAGCTACTTTTTTTACAGATTGCCCCGGGGCTATCCCAAAAAGGAAAAAAGATTCTTTTCCCGGGCGCGAAGCGACGAAGCAATTTCCCGATTTCAGGCACAAAACCAGGGGATTGCTTCGCTTCGCTCGCAATGACATTTGAGTTTTTGGGACAGCTCCAGGGTACCCTGCTCCTGCTGCTCCTCCTGGCGCAGCCCCTCCCTGCGCAAACCGCCGAAGCCGGGCTGCCCTTCATCACCAACTTCAGCCCGAAGGAGTACAACGCTGGGAACAACAACTGGGCAATCGTGCAGGACGACCGCGGGGTGATGTACTTCGGCAACAACAGCGGCGTGCTGGAGTATGACGGCGCGAGCTGGCGCTTGATTCGGCTACCCAATAAGTCGACAGCCCGCTCTCTGGCCAGGGCGGAAGACGGTACGATTTATGTGGGCGGTGTCGGCGATTTCGGTTTTCTGGCGCCGGACGGCCGGGGACAGATGCAGTGCGTTTCCCTGCGCGAGCAGGCGCCCGCCGACGCCCGCCAGTTTGCCGACGTCTGGATGACCCACGTCACCGCGGAGGGCGTATACTTTTTAACCGATCGGCGGATTTTCCGCTGGACGCCCGGCGAAGGGGGAAAACACCCCTCTGAGTCCCCCCTCGAGGAGGAAAGACACGCCCCCGGCGCCACTGTGGCGGCAGGCGTCATGAGAGTCTGGCCGGCGCAGGATCGCTTCCACGTGGCTTCGGTCGTGCACGGCGACTATTATGTTCGCCAGTGGGGCGTTGGTTTGATGCGCATGGAAAACGACTCGCTGGCGCTGGTGCCCCAGGGTGAACGGTTCGCCGGCGAACGAATTTATGTGATGCTGCCTTACGAAATCCCCCCCGACCCCCCTTTACAAAAGGGGGGAGCCCTCCTACCGAACCCCATTCTCATCGGCACCCGCACCCAGGGTCTTTTTCTCTACGACGGCCAGACCTTCCGGCCCTTCAAGACCGAGGCGGATGATTTTCTTGCCCGGGGAGGCATCTACCTGCCCGGCGCCGTGCTCGCCGACGGCAGCTTTGCTCTGGGCACGATCGTCGGTGGCATGGCCGTCATCGAACGCGACGGCCGGCTGCGCTATGTTCTCGACGAGTCATCCGGTCTCAATCAAAACGGCGCTATGTATATCTATCCCGACCCCTCCGGCGCCGGCCTATGGCTGGGGCTCAACAAGGGCGTCGCCTACGTCGAGACGCCGTCGCCGCTCACCCGCTACGATGCGCTTTCCGGTCTGGAATTTCCGGTGTACGATATCCTGCGGCACCGCGGCGTGCTTTACGTCAGCGGCAACTACGGCGTTCACCGGCTGGACCCGGAGCGCGGTCGGTTTCAACGGGTCGCCGGCACTTCTGACCAGTGTTTCGATTTGCTGGTGATCGATGATGAGCTCTACGTTACCATTTTGGCGCACGGTCTGTTCCGCATCGAACACCAACGCGCCGTGCCGGTGCGGCCGTCGGTGAACTACGATTTTCGCGCGCAGAATTTGCACCCGTGGCGCCGCAACCCGGACTACCTGTTCGTGCTGCTGGACGACGCCCTGGCGGTTCTGCGCCATACCGGACGGCGCTGGCGGGACGTGGGCAAGGTCCCCATTCGCTCGTCTCCCTACGGCCTGAGCGAAGACGCGAGCGGAGACTTCTGGGTTGGGTTAGCCAATGGTGCGGCGCGCATTCGCTTACACTCGCGGGACGAGCTCGATTCCACCATGCTCGAGAACGCCCGGGTCGATTATCATGACACCAGGCACGGCCTGCCGACCGGGAAGGTCCAGCCCTATTGGGTAGCGGGTCGAACCTTTTTTGCGACCCTGTCAGGCGTGTATGCGTTCGACGCCGGAAGCCGCCGCTTCCACCCGGATTCTACCTTTGCCGGCGTGCGCAGCAATCCCCTTGCTGAAAACTTTCTCCTACGGAAAGACGCCGGCGGGCGGGTCTGGATAAGCCTGGGCGCAGAATCGGCCGTAGCCACCCCGGATGGGGCCGGCGGCTACACCGTCGAAAAAACGCCTTTCCTGCGCTTTGCGGACTCCCCGCCTGACGTGATTTATCCTGAGAAGGCCTCAGCAGGAAGCGCCGATCTCGGCCCGGTCTGGTTTGGCGGCGCCGAAGCGCTCATTCGCTACGACCCATCCGTGCGGAGGAATTACCTGGCCGATTACCCGGCTTTGATCCGGCGCGTGACCGTGGGGGAGGATTCGGTGCTGTTTGGCGGGGCGGCCATTCCCCCCGGCCCACCATTGCAAAAGGGGGGAGAAGGAAGTCCCCTTTTGAAAAAGGGGGACTTAGGGGGATTCCTTGCGTCAACCGTCGAACTACCCCACACCCAAAACGCCCTGCGCTTCGAGTTCGCTGCGCCCACCTTTGACAACCCTAAAGAGACGCATTTTCAGTCCATGTTGAAAGGCTTCGACCAGCGCTGGTCGGCGTGGAGCAAGGAAAACAAACGCATTTACACCAACCTGCCGGCGGGCGATTTTCGCTTCATCGTGCGGGCCAGGAATATTTACCAGCGCGAAAGCAGCGATGCGGTGTACGCCTTTAGCATTCTGTCGCCGTGGTGGCGGACGTTGTGGGCGTACCTTTTCTACCTGTTGGCCGGCGGCGGCCTGGTTTTTGGTCTGGTCAGAATGCGCACACAGCAGCTCGAAGCGCGCAGCTGGGAGCTGGAGCAAACCGTGGCAGAACGCACCGCAGAAATCCAGCAGCGCGCTGAGGAGCTGGCGGTCATCAACAGCGTGCAGGAGGGGCTGGTCGCCGAGCTGGAGATGCAGGGAATCTACGACTTGGTTGGCGACAAGATCCGCCAACTGTTCGATGCCCAGGTGGTGGTCATCCGAACGTTTGACCTCGATACGGGTCTAGCCCATTTCCAGTATGTCATCGAAAAGGGAAAACGATACTACGTGGATGCGCATCCTATCGACGGATTTCACAAGCATCTTCTCGAAACCGGGCAACCGCTCTTGTTGAAGCAGAAGTTTGTGGAGTATGTCCGTCAATATACCGACCAGGTGGTAGTCGATGGGGAAGCCCCCAAATCCGCGATCTTCGTGCCCATGCAGGTTAGTGGAACGGTCAAAGGCAACATCAGCCTCCAAAACGTTGACCATGAGCACGCTTTCAGTGAGTCAGACCTACGTCTGCTCACCACCCTTGCCAACAGCATGAGCGTGGCGCTGGAGAACGCCCGTTTGTTCAGCGAGACCACCCAGCGCGCCACTGAGCTGGCCACGGTCAACAACATCAGCCGGGCGCTGGTGTCGCAACTGGAGTTCGACGCCCTGGTGCACCTGGTGGGCGAGCAAATGCGGGCCACCTTCAAAGCCAATATTGTCTATGTCGCCTTGCTGGACAAAGAACGCAGCATGATCGATTTTCCCTACGGGTATGGTGACGATTTTGCTTCCATTCCCCTGGGTCAAGGCCTGACTTCACAGATTATTCAGTCCGGCGAGCCGCTGCTCATCAACAAAGATTTGAAACAGCGGCATGAAGAAATGGGGATTGACACCGTGGGCGTGCCGGCCGCCTCTTATCTCGGCGTGCCCATCCCGGTGGGGGGCGAGATTATCGGCGTCATCAGCGTGCAGAGCACCGAGGAGGAGAATCGCTTTGGTGAAGACGACATGCGGTTGCTGTCGACCATCGCCGCCAACGTCGGCGTGGCACTGCAAAACGCCGAGTCCTACCACAAGCTCAACGCCGCCCTCGAAGACCTGAAAACCACCCAGGAACAGCTCGTGACCCAGGAAAAGCTTGCTTCCCTGGGCGCGCTCACCGCCGGCATCGCGCACGAGATCAAGAACCCGCTGAACTTCGTCAACAATTTCGCAGAGCTTTCCATGGAGCTGGTGGCGGAGATTCGCGAGTGTTTTGAGCAAGAAAAGGACAAAATCAGCGCCGGGGTGCGCGAGGACGTCGAGCTCGCCTTGCAAGACCTGGAACAAAATGCGCAGAAAATCAACGAGCACGGCAAGCGCGCCGACAGCATCGTCAAGAGCATGCTGCAGCACTCGCGCGGCAAAAAGGGCGAGCGCCAGGAAACCGACCTGAACGCCGTGCTGGAAGAAGCGCTCAACCTGGCCTACCACGGCATGCGGGCGCAGGACTCGTCGTTCAACATCAAGATGGAAACGCACCTGGAAGACAAGCTGCCGAAGATCAGCGTGGTGCCGCAGGACATCAGCCGGGTGTTCTTGAACATCATCAGCAACGGCTTTTACGCGGCGCACAAGAAAAAGAACGGCTCAGCCGGCGGCGGCTTCAGTCCCACGCTCACCGTAGCCACGAAAACCACCGGCCAGGGCGTGGAGGTGCGCATCCGCGACAACGGCGGCGGCATCCCGAAGGAGACGCTGGACAAGCTGTTTCAGCCGTTTTTCACCACCAAACCCACGGGTCAGGGCACGGGGTTGGGACTCTCCATCAGCTACGACATTATCGTGCAGGAGCACGGCGGCGAGCTGACGTTTGAGACCGAGGAGGGGGAGTTTACCGAGTTTATTATCCGGTTGCCGGGGAATGGCACGTGAAATCCGAAATCCCCAAGTTGCCAGGCCCCAGGTGTTCCCCCACGAGTGACGCAGAGCATCCCCGGGGGCGTTACGACGGGGACCGTCGGAACTCTTTTGCCCGACCGGCGCACCAGAGCTTGACGGCGCGGCCAACGAAAGCATAA
>JBHHXT010000140.1:0-12442 GCA_046757165.1 bacterium
ATGCCCGCCATCCGCGGCATAGATCTGCTGAAACGGTTGCAGCGGCAAGCCGAAGACCTTGGTGCTGAGATCATCAAAGACAACGTAACTTTCGCCGCCGGCAAAGAAGGCGCCTTCCTTCTCAAAGGCCAAAGCGGGACAGAATGGCGCAGCAAAACGGTCCTTCTCGCGACCGGCGTTGCCCGAACCCACCCCACGGTTGCTGGGGACCACCGGCCTTGCTTCGCGTACGCCGGCAAAGGCAACATGTTCTATTGCCCGGACTGCGAGGCGCCTGAAATACAGGGTAAAGACACCATCGTGATTGGCGCGGGACCGGCGGATTGGGCGGCCGGGATGGCCATCGGCTTGAGCCGCTATTCCGGCAAGCTGCGCGTGCTGCTGACCGCGGATACAGAGTTATCACCAAAACGCTCCGGGCAATTGCAAGCCAAGGATATTGCTGTCATTTCCGGCAAGCTAAGAAAACTCATCGGCCACAAGGGCATTCTCTCCGGGCTGCTTCTCGAAGATGACAGGGAACTGCAAGCCGAAGCGTTCTTCGTTTCCAGCCCGGCAACCGGCCGTACCGACCTGGCACAGCAGCTCGGCGTCGAAATGGCGCCAACAGGCACCCACGCCCAGCCCAAATCGCAGCGTGGCGACACCAATGTCCCGGGCGTCTGGATTGCCGGCGATTTGCGGCCCATGTCCCAGCAGGTCGCGGTCGCCATGGGAACTGGAAATATTGCCGCCCTCATGATCGACCAGTCCCTGAGAAAGAAGGAAGTGCTTGCCTAGTGCACGTCTTGTCATGCCGATCAAAACTGCTGTGCTGTCTTCTCCCCTGCCTGCTGGCAAGCGGAATTCAGGCGCAACACGCTGAACATGTTCCCGGTGAGATCATCATCAAACTTCGGACCGGGGCGCCGTGGCCGGGAGTCCGTGTGAACACGCCGACCTCTGTGCTGGCCAGGCCGTCACTCAACGCGCTAAGCGCTGCCTTCTCAGTTGAAGAAATCAAGCCGCTTTTCTCAGCACCGTCCGTTCACGGCTTGCACTGGCGCAAGGCCGGGTTCAGCCGCACGTTCAAACTAGCCTTCCCGGCCAACACAGATCTTGAAGAGATTCTCGCGGCCTACGGGTATCATCCCGAGGTGGAATACGCGCAGCCCAACTTCCGCCACAAGCTGCACGTCGAGCCGAACGACTCGCTCTTCGCGCAGCAGCGGGCCCTGGAGCTGGTGCAGGCTGCGTTAGCCTGGGAGCACCAGCTTGCCTCGCCCGGGGTGATCGTGGGCGTCATCGACACGGGCATCGACTACACCCACGCCGACCTGCAGGACGCCATCTGGGTCAACGCCGGTGAAGACCTGAACGGCAACGGCGGGGTGGACTCCACCGACTTCAACGGTCTCGACGACGACGGCAACGGATTCATCGATGACCTGCGCGGTTGGGATTTCACCGACGCACCAACCTTCCCGGACGGCGGCGATTTTGAGACCCCTGACAACGATCCGTTTGACGAACACGGCCATGGCACCTCGGTTGCCGGTATCATTGGCGCCACGGGCGACAACCGCATCGGCATCGCCGGGCTGGCGTACGGCTGCCGCATCATGGCGCTGCGCGCCGGCACAGCGAGCGGCTTTCTGGAAGAAGACGACGTCGCCTCCGCCATCGTTTACGCGGTCGAAAACGGCGCGCGCATCATCAACATGAGCTTTGGAGACGAAGTAGCCTCTCCCCTGCTGCGGGACGTGATGCAGTATGCGCATGAGCAGGATTGTGTCTTGGTCGCCTCAGCCGGAAACGCCTCTACCGACCTCATCCATTTTCCCTCCGGCTTCTCTGAGACCATTTCAGTCGGTGCTACTACTCTCAGTGATGGCCTGGCCAATTTTTCAAATTACGGCGCTTCTGTAGACGTCGTGGCGCCGGGCGTGGGAGTCCTGACCACGGCACTGCGAAACACTTACGGCGAGTTCAGCGGTACCTCGGCTTCGGCACCGTTTGTTTCGGCGCTGGCCGCGCTCATCCTTTCCAAAACACCGGCTTTGTCAAACGAGTCAGTGCGAGGGCTCATCATCTCCTCGGCAGAAGATCTGGGAGAGGAAGGCTGGGATAATTTCTTTGCCGCCGGCCGAATCAATGCTCTGCGCGCGCTCGAGTCGCCCTATTTCTCTGTGGCAGAACTGACCTCACCGCGGCTGGACGCTGGCTTTGCGTCCGGGCTGGTGCCGATTTACGGCACCGCAAGCGGCACGTTTCTGGAAGCTTATTCTGTGGCCCTCGGCGCAGGAGAAACGCCCGAAGCATGGACCCCTTTGCTGCACGTCCAGCAGCGCCAGGTTATCGATGAGCATCTGCTCGACCTGGAGGTCTCCGGATTGCAGGACGGCATCTACACCTTGCGACTGAAGGTGCACAACCAGGGCCAGCCAGACGTGGAGGACAAAGTCCGGTTCTTCATCGACCGCACGCCGCCGACAATTGGCAACATTACTCAGACAACGATGCTGGACGGCGACCGGCACAGTTTCCTGCTGGAATTTGAAACCGACGATGTTTGCGACGCCACTGTTTTTTTTCGAGCCGCAGGCAGCGCGGGACGGTTTCAAGAAAAAAATCTGCGCTTTCGCACCACGACACACCGCACTCTGTTCACCCAGGATGAGTTCACCGGAAAAATGGAGTTTCTTATCGCAGCTGTCAACGGTTCAGATTTGACGGCCAAAACAGACAACAACGGCGAGTTTTTTTCTGCCGACCTGAGTGCGCCTGCTATCGGGGGGGTGCCGCTCGACAACCTCTCCCTTGCCTTTCAACCTGGCTTCCTGATCGCTGCGCCCTCCGACTTCGACCAGGACGGCTTTCTCGAAGTCATCCTGAACGAATATGACAACGCCCTTAATTTTGACAAGATGAAAATCCTGGAGATACAACAAGAGCGCGTGGGCGAAGTGTTTGCGACCGAGGAGATCTTCATCCCGCGCGATTGGGGCGACTCCGACGGCGACGGCTTGCTCGAGATTCTTGCCGGCAGAGGCTCAAAAAGCTTCGTTTTCGAAGCTGAGGCCCCAAACGATTTCCCACGCCGGATCAAATGGCAGGCGAGCGACGACACCTGGGCCAGCCGCTTCTCCGATCTGGACCGAGACGGCCTCGGCGAGCTCATCCTCCGAATCGGCGACTTGTACACGGTTTGGGAAACGCTGGCAGAGACAAAATACACGCGTGTCGACTCCTTTCCGAATCCGACCCCGGGCAGCAACGCTGTCGGCGTGCCGCACTCAGAAATTGGCGATTTTGACGGCGACGGCTGGCTTGAAATCCTGCACGGGGACGCCGACGGCGATCTCTACCTTTACGAAAACCGTGGCAACGACCAGTATGACTTCACGTGGTCGGACCGGTTGCCGCTGTTGGACGCGACCGACTACCTCACGTGCGGCGATTTCGACGGCGACGGCGTCGAAGAGTTCGTCGCCGGTTGCCATTCCGATCCGAGTCTGAACCTCGAAAGCGCGTTTGACAGCCGGCATTGGCTCTACCGCATCTACAAGCGAAAAGCAGACAACACCTTCGAGCCGGTCTGGCAGCATGCGTTCTTCGGCTTTCAGTCCCCGCGCGAGTTTGACAGCGGCGTCTCCTCCGGCGATATCGACAACGACGGCCGGGCGGAAATTCTGATCCATGTTTTTCCGGATTTTTACATCGTGGATTTCGACGAAACCCGGGGCGAATACGAGGTCATCTGGCATGCCAGCCCGGCCCGCAGCAACACCACCATCGTGGCTGATTTTGATGGCAACGGCGAAAATGAGTTCTACTTCAACACCGGCAGCGAAGTGTCAGGCTACCACTTTCTTTCCAACTTTGGCGGGCCGCTGACACCCACGGCATTGTCGGTCAGACCCCTTGATTCCAAGGTGGTGGAACTGACCTGGCAGCATTCAGGCGCTGCACCCGAATTTCAGATTTACCGCGGCCGCTCGTCAGACAATTTGCACAAACTCTCGACCCGGGTCGCTCCGCCGTTCCTGGATTCAACGGTCATGTCAGACACCAGCTACTGGTACGCGGTCACGGCGCTCGACCCGGCGCTATCCCCGTCAGAGAGCCGCAAAACCAGAGCCGTGCACGTGAGACCGGGCCGCAAACCCTGGCTCGATGGTGCGCTTTACCTGCCGCCGAGCCAGGTCAAGATCAGCTTCAGCGAACGGATGAACAGTTCGGTCAAGAATCAAACCCATTATGAAATCGGGGGCCTGGGCGCCCCTTCTTCTGCCGTGCTTCACCGCTCTGGCCAAGAGGTCATTTTGACTCTGCCAGCGTCGCTGGCGCCTGGTTCCTACCCCGTGACCGCTCGCGAGGTCGCAGACCTGGACGGCACGCCCATCGACACAAGCCGCAGCTCCGCCACCTTTGAGGTCGCCAGCCAACCAGCAGCGCCGTATCTCGTGCGCGCCACCCTGGAAAACGAGACCGAGCTCAGACTGGAGTTCAGCGAGGCGATGGAGGCGCAGTCGACTTCGCAGGTCAGCAACTATCGCTTCGAGCCGGAGGTCCGGGTCGTGGCGGCGACACCCCTGCTCACCGCGCCTGAAATTGTTCTCCTGGAAATTGACCCCACGGCTGCGATTGGCCCATTTGGCACCGAATACTTCCTGCGTGTCCGCAACGTTCGCAGCCAGCAGGGTGAAACAATCCAGTTCGGACGGGGCGACACGGCGGCGCTCATCTTCAGCAGTCAGGAGCTGTCACACGTCTTTGCCTTTCCGAATCCGTACCGCGTGGATTCCGGCCAGGGCTTTGTCACCATCGCCGGGCTGACCAGCCAGGCGATGGTTCGAATCCTGGACATGTCGGGCCGGCAGGTTCGCACTCTGAAAGAAACAGACGGCAATGGCGGAATCGAATGGGATTTGCGGGATGAAGATGGCGCCCTGGTGGCCTCCGGGATCTATGTGTTTTATGTAACGGGCGGCGGGAAGACGGCCACCGGGAAGGTGGCGGTGGTTCGGTGAACGGTCCTTGTTTTATTAGCGATTGGGCACGCAAAGACGCAAAATTTGCAGAGTGGCGGTGAGGTTTTCTCGTTGAACAAGGAATCATCGCGCCGCAAAAAACGGGCAATGTTTGTAACGGTGTCTTTCTAAGACCTGGTTAGTCAAAGGAGAAACGGCTTAGTCAAAACACGGTCACAGACCGTGTTGGATCCATTCTGAACCGTCAAACGTGAAACATGCCTGTTTCATGTTTGCAGTGCTCCTTCTGATATCATCTCTTTGGTCCCTTTCCGCCTCCGGCTTGTGAACGTGTAGACCATGTTCTGCATTTTAAAGACTTTACAGGTAGTTGATACTATGACTTCGCTTGGGGGTGAGGAAAGCGCCATGCGAGTCTGTTGTTCGGACTCGAGCTGAGTCGTCAATCCAAAATGCTGTATCACCCTCAAATCAGAAGGATGTACGACTTCGGACGATGAAATCTCTCTGGGACGAGCTAAACAGTAAGCTCACCGTTTTCTACAAAAAGGGGGATTTCAAGGCGGCGTTCCATATTGCCGAAAAAGCGCTGAAGGTCGCCAAAGACAACTATGGCGCCGAACATCCCAATGTTGCCACTTCGCTCAACAACCTGGCCGGAATCCACAAAGCGCAAGGGGATTTGTCGGAAGCCGAGCGACTCTACGAGCAGGCCTGGGCCCTGCGCAAACGCGTCTTCGGCCCGGAGCATCCTGAAGTGGCCAACTCGCTGAACAACCTGGCCGTGCTCTACAAGGCGCAAGGCGATTACTTCGAATCGGAGTCCATGCACCGGCAGGCGCTGGCCATTCGTGAAAAAACGCTCGGCGACGACCATCTCGACGTTGCGGTTTCGTTGAACAATCTTGCCGTCCTCTATGACTCCTGGCGCAAAATGCCGCAGGCAGAGCCGCTCTATCAGCGCGCGCTAACGATCATTGAAAAGCATCATGGCTCCCATCATCCCAGTGTGGCGACCCTGTTGAACAACCTGGCCGGGATCTACAAAACGCAAGGGCTTTACACACAGGCTGAGCCCCTCTACCAGCGCGCATTAGACATCCGACAAAGACGGTATGGGCCACGGCATCCATCTGTTGCGACTATTCTGCGCAACCTGGGAACCCTGTACAAACGCGCGGGATTAGACGAACGTGCTCAGAAATACAAGGAAAAGGCGAGGCGAATTCGGGCAAACTCTAAGTAGTGGCCGCCCGAAACTCGCTTTTTGCTGTCATTTTCCCGAATGCTTCAAGGCTTTCGGGACTTCTCAGCGAAGCAATCTCACGGTTAGGCAAAGGATGAGATTGCTTCGGCAGAAAACGCCTGCCAGTGACGTCAACTCTGTTTCAGGACCTCGAGTTTTGCTGCCACCAGATGCCGGTGCTCGATTTTCAGCAGCGTTGCCAGCTTGTGCACCAGGTAGTCCTCATGCATATCCAGTTTGCCGTCAGCATAGACTATCCGCCATACCATCTCGATGACTTTCAGCTTTTCTTCCTCTGAATAGTTCTCATTGATGAGGTTGGTGAATCTCCACAGATCAATGCTATCCTTCAACTCGGCCCGGGCTGCTTCTTCGATCTGTTCCGCGACCTCTTTTCCCAGACCGTACTCTTTTTTCAGGATCGCAAAGAGCTGCTGACGTTCCTGGTCGTTGAACTCACCATCGATGTTCGCCATTTCGAGCATCAGGGCACAAGTTGCGACGCGAATATCATGCACCGGAGCAGCGTCAGAGGCCTCCTTTGCCGGCCCGGGGTCTGGTGTGAAAAATTTCTGGATCAAATCTATCATCACATTTGTCTCGTTGCGTTCGGCCACTCCTGAGTACCTGCCGAGTTCTTTTCAACACTTTTTGGCAGGACTTTTTGTGACCCGGTTTCTTCGAATTTGGAGTCCAGGATTTCAAATTTCCGGTTGTTAAATCCTGCGCTCTCTGCGGGGCTGGTCCGTTGAGGGAGAATACGACTGCCGAAGCAAGCAAGTTCCCCCTTCACTCATTTTGAGGCGTGGCCCCACACCCTTAAGCACAAGATCCTGATCTCTTTGCTGACTGTCCCTCATTTTTGGGGGATGGTCAATTCAAGCCTGATCCAACATCCCGCCTCTGCGACGCCTTTGCGGGACAACCGTGTTTTGGCACAAATCCGAGAGGGTTACACAGTTCCAAACTGTGCAGGATCACCATCTCTCCATTCTTGAATTATCTTAAGATGATTATGTGATTAAGGCATAACCTACTTCTTAGCAGTAACTTATTGCACGTCACATAAAATAAACATTTGGCTTCGCTGTTGACATTGATGCGATGGTTTCTTATAATGTAGGCCATTTAGTGCAATTGCTTGATCATCGCCTGTCAACTATCATTTGCTCATCTAGCTATGCCAATTTTCCAAGATACCATGGTCGTGTTGGCTTTTTGCATGGCCGTCTGTGCGGCGGTTTTCTGGGCAACGACGCAGTCCTGGGGCAAGCGTCTTTTTAGCATCGTTCCCTCCATCGTCCTGGTTTATTATATTCCAACCTTCGCCTCGACCTTTGGCCTGATTCCTTCGGCCTCGCCAGCTTATGATTGGATGCGCGACTACTTGCTGCCTTTCAGTTTATTTCTGCTCATGATAACCGCGGATCTCCCGACGATCATGAAAATCGGACCCAAAGCCTTGCTGATGATGGGGGTTGGCACCTTGAGCGTTGTGATCGGTGGGCCGCTGGCTTACCTGCTCTTCGCCAAGTGGCTCTCCCCGGAGGCATGGAAAGGTCTCGCCGCTTTGTCCGGCAGTTGGATCGGCGGCGGCGCCAATTTTGCCGCGATCAAGGAGTCCGTCTCTGCGCCAGATTCTATCATCGGACCAATTATCATTGTCGATACTGCTGTCGGCTATACCTGGACCGGCGTCCTGCTGGTGCTGGCCAACTACCACCGAATCATCGACCGGTGGAACCGAGCAAGTTCAGAGGTGCTGGTGGATATCAACCAGCGGCTGAAGGAGTTCGAGGAAAGCCAGATCAAGCCGATGACCCTTCCGGATGCGGCGGTCATCCTGGCGGTCGGCTTCGTCGGCGCTGTGGTTTGCCGCAAAATGGGGTACGCCTTTTTCGAAATGACAAACCCCACCCTGCTGCAGAACGCGCCCAATGTCGCCGTTATCTTCAGCGGCTTCACCTGGATGGTCATCTTCATCTCCACCTTTGGCATTTTGCTGTCGTTCACGCCGATACGCAAGATCGAAACCGGCGGGGCTTCCAAGCTGGGCTATGCCGGCCTCTTTCTTTTTCTGACCTCCATCGGTGCGAAGGCCGACCTGCGTGGCATCCTGGACGCGCCGGTCTTACTGCTCGTCGGCACGGTCTGGATTATTTTCCACATTGCTCTGATGTTCATTGGCGCGAGAATCGCCCGCGTGCCGATGTTTCTCGTCGCCATCGGCAGCCAGGCCAACATCGGCGGAGCGGCCAGTGCCCCGATTGTTGCTGCTGCGTACTACGAATCGATGGCCCCGGTGGGCTTGCTGATGGGCGTCCTCGGCTATCTGCTCGGCAATTATGCCGGGCTCTTGTGCGCATATCTGCTCAAATTAGCCGCGGGTTAGAGCCAGCATCTTCCAGGGCCGGACGAAAAACCCCAGCATTCCTACTTTCTCTTTCCATCCTTTCTTCACTGCGAACTTGAACAAGCAGGCCCTGAGGCATCCATAGCCAGAATTACAAATCCATGATTAGCCATACCGTTCTGTTCAACCCTTTCAGGGTTGGGCGCGATTGTACTGTCTTCCTTAGGGGCTGTCTAAAAAGACCAGAAATGTCATTCCGACCGAAGGGAGGAATCTGACAAGACACCCATCGTAGGAATCACGAAAACACCTACTTACATCGCATTCCTTGCACCAACAGATTTCTCGCTTCGCTCGAAATGACAGGCTTTTTGGACAGCCCCGCGATGGCCTTCTGCGTAAGTGATTCGTGAATAATCCAGGATAAGTTAAGAAATACTAACCTCCCCCACATTCAGAATCGTCCCTCGGTAGACGATAACTAAGCTATTCCAATTATCACCCAGGGTCACGTATGTGGCTCATGTGGCGGAGCTGTCTTCCTCCAAAGAAGGCATATCTTCCTTCGCCGTCACCTGAGCCCAGCGCAAGGAGATGATGCTCGACAACAAAGTCATCCTCATCACAGGCGGCACCGGTTCGTTCGGCAAAAAATTCATCGAGACAGCATTGACACGCTTCAAGCCGAAGAAAGTCATTTGCTACAGCCGCGACGAGCTGAAGCAATTCGAACTGCAGCAGGTCTGGCCGCCAGAGGGCAGGGCTCCGATTCGATATTTCATCGGCGACGTGCGCGATTTGCCGCGCATGAAGCGGGCGATGGAGGGGGTCGACATTGTCATTCACGCAGCGGCGTTCAAACAAGTCCCCGCAGCAGAGTACAATCCGTTTGAGGCGGTCAAGACCAACATTCTCGGCAGCCAGAACGTCATCGACGCGGCCATGGACTCCGGTGTCAAGACAGTCATCGCGCTCAGCACGGACAAAGCGGTGGCGCCCATCAATCTTTACGGGGCCACCAAACTCGCTGCTGACAAACTGTTCATCGCAGCGAACAACTACAGCGGCAGCAAGAACATCAAGTTCTCTGTCGTGCGTTACGGCAACGTTATGGGGAGCCGTGGCTCGGTCATTCCGTTTTTTCTCAAACATAGAGAAAAGGGATTCTTGCCAGTGACGGACAGACGCATGACCCGCTTCAACATCACCCTCGAAGCGGCTGTCGATTTCGTCATTCAAAACATCAGAAGAATGCACGGCCGGGAGATCTTTGTCCCGAAGATCCCCTCCTACCGCATCGTCGACGTGGCAGAAGCGATTGCACCCGGGTGCCGCATCGAGGAAGTGGGCAGCCGGCAGGGAGACAAGCTGCATGAAGATTTGATCACGGCCAATGAAGCTGTCAGCACGCTCGAGTTCAAGAGCCACTTCGTGATTTTGCCATCTGATTTTTATTCGACAAAATACAAGAGCAACAGCTCGGATGGCGACGGCGGCAACGGTCGCCGGGGCCAGCCGTGTCAACCTGGTTTCACCTACAACAGCGGCAGCAATACGCACTTTCTGACGGTCGATGAAATCAGCCACCTGGTCGAACACCACCTCGGCATTCAACAACACGATGAGCACATCATCGAGGTCGCAGACCATTAGCGACGCGGATATCCGCGCTGTCACAGAGACGCTGCGGAGCGATTATCTGACGACCGGGCCACAGGTGGCCGCCTTCGAGCGTGCCTTCGCCGACTTCACTGGCATGCCCGAGGCAGTCGCCGTCTGCAACGGCACGGCGGCGCTGCACGCCGCCATGTACGCCGTCGGCATTCAACCTGGCGACGAGGTCATCGTGCCAGCCATGACCTTTGCCGCCACCGCAAACTGTGTCGTCTACCAGGGCGGCACGCCAGTTTTTGCGGACGTTGATGTCGAATCATTGTTGCTCGACCCGGACCAGGTCGAAAGGCTCATCACGCCACGTTGCAAGGCTATCATCGCGGTCGACTATGCCGGGCAACCGTGTGATTATGATAGCCTGAACCAAATCGCGCAAAACCACGGCCTGGCCCTGGTGGCCGACGCATGCCACGCCGTGGGCGGCAGCTACAAAGGCAAGCCCGTGGGCTCGTTAGCCCA
The DNA here is from genome assembly GCA_046757165.1 of bacterium. Taxonomy (GTDB): domain Bacteria; phylum Zhuqueibacterota; class Zhuqueibacteria; order Oceanimicrobiales; family Oceanimicrobiaceae; genus JBHHXT01. Next base: position 10,706 of record JBHHXT010000140.1, read on the forward strand.
CCTGAGCACCTTCAGCTTTCATCCGGTCAAGAACATGACCACCGGCGAAGGCGGAATGGTCACCTCCGACAGTCGCGAGCTGGCGCGCAAGATGCGTCTCTTTCGCAACCACGGCATCGACACCGACCACCATCAGCGTGAAGCCAGGAATTCATGGACTTATGAGCTTATTGATTTAGGCTACAACTACCGCATGACGGATTTTCAGTGCGCCCTTGGGCTGGCACAACTGCGACGTTTGCCGGCGTGGCTTGAGCGCCGGCGCGAGATCGCACGGGCATATGATACCGCCTTTGAGGAAAATGACCTCGTCACTCCTGTCGCGAGCCGAACCGATGTGGCGCACGCTTACCATCTTTATGTTGTGCAGCTAAATCTCGCACGATTGCAGGTCGAGCGCGCCGCCGTGTTTATGCAACTGCGCGAAAAGGGAATCCGTGTCAACGTTCACTACCTGCCGGTTCATCTGCATCCGTTCTACCAACAGCGTTTCAGAACCAGACCAGGTCTGTGTCCACGAGCAGAAGCGGCTTATGAGCGCATCCTTTCGCTCCCCATTCACCCGAACATGTCCATTCAGGACGCCAACGAAATCGCGACAACCTTGTTGCAGATTCTAAACTCATTCCTGCCATAACGTCCCGCCATGACTGTCGATTTTGTTGCTGAGATTTCCAGCAACCACAACCGGGATTTGAACCGCTGCCTGGCGTTCATCGACACGGCAGCGCAAATCGGCTGCAGCGCGATCAAATTTCAGCTCTTCAAAGTCGATGAACTGTTCGCGCCAGAAATCCTGAGAAGGAGTACTGAACACCGCCGCCGCCAGGAGTGGGAGCTGCCGGTGGAATTTCTGCCGCTCCTGGCGCAGCGCAGCCACCACCACAATCTTCAGTTTGGCTGCACGCCATTCTATCTGCAAGCCGTTGATGAGCTTTCCCCCTACGTCGATTTCTACAAGATTTCGTCCTACGAAGTTCTCTGGCAAGACCTGTTGCTGGCATGTGCCCGCGCCGGCAAACCCGTCGTGCTTTCGACCGGCATGGCAACGCTGGAAGAAGTGCAGCGGGCGGTCCATCTCCTGCGAAATGGTGGCTGCCGCGATCTCACCCTGCTCCACTGTGTTTCCGCTTACCCGACGCCTCCTGTAGCCTGTAACCTGGCAGCCATTCAGACGCTACGAGACTTCTTCGAGTGCCCGGCAGGATGGTCCGACCACAGCGTCCGGCCAGGGGTTCTCTACCGGGCCGTACACCGGTGGGGCGCCACGATGATTGAATTTCACCTGGACCTGGAAGGCCGCGGCGCAGAATATGACATGGGACACTGCTGGCTGCCCGGCCCAATTCAACACGTGATTCAAACCATCAACGCCGGTTTGGAGGCGGACGGCGAGGCGCTCAAAGCACCCACAGCGGCAGAGCTGGCAGACCGAACCTGGCGCGCAGATCCGATTGATGGCTTACGGCCGGTCAAGACAGCGCGGCAGAAATGATAGAGTCGACTGCAAGGGAAAAGTCCAAAAGTCTGTAATCGGTCAGTTACGGGCGGTACGGGTGTCAGTCAGGAATGGGTAATTCGTTGGGTATTCACGCTTCAGCGATGTCCACGCTGAACATGGTTTTCGATGACAGTAAACCGCGTGTCCCACCCACCCCCCTCAAGCTCGAGCTTGAACACCGCCACCCACCCGTAACTGACCGATTACAGAAGTCGAGCTTCTTTGAAAGAAATCGT
>JBHHXT010000141.1:0-12434 GCA_046757165.1 bacterium
TTCTTCATGAATCAAACAGTATTCACATAAACGTTCTGCGCGAATGGCGACTAACTCTCTGAGTTCTTCAGTAACATAGCCACTCATGAGGCAACGTACCGACGAGCCCGTGCTTTTGCAAGCCTCATGATATGTTCTAACTGCATATAGTTGTCCAATTCTGATTTTTCTTCTGAAGTGAGGCTGCTGGTTTTTTCCTTATGAATCAAATTGGCCACACGTTCTTTTGCAGTCTGTGAAGGTTCATAGGCAATAACATCATCTGGTTTCGTACCGGCTGCAATAAAATCAATTAGCTCCTCATATGCTTTCGTCGTGGTGCCCATAAGCCGGCGAAGCCGGAAATTCGAACTCCTAACTATGACAGATCTAACAAAAACCTTGCGAAGGTTCGAAACCTTCGCAAGGCTGCTCGGTTCAGACGAGCAAGCATCCTCAAGGATGCTCAATCAAGGCCAGCGCCTCGACCAACAGGGCGCTTCAGCCTCCTTCCAAACCTGAGCCGCGGGATTCATTCCGCGGTGGTCCCTACTGCAGCAAAAGCATCTTCTTCGCAGCCACAAATTCGCCAGCCGTTAACCGATAAATATAGACGCCGCTGGCCACGCGACGGCCCCGTCTGTCTAGACCATCCCACTGCACCCGGTAGACACCGGAACGCCGGCGATCGTCGACAAGGGTTCGGACTTTCTGTCCGAGCGCATTGAAGATCTCGAGTTTGATATTTTTGCTGCCTGTGCCCTCCGGTACCTCGTACCGAATGGTCGTGCCCGGGTTGAACGGGTTCGGATAGTTTTGGCGCAGGTGAAACCGCTTGGGCACGGCCGCCCGGGTGTCCTGGACCGAAGTCGTGATATCGAAATACTGCATCGCCCGCCCAATCACATCGGCGCGGACATCCGGCGACTCGATGGTCTCGAATGTAAACGCGATGTAGATGAGCTGCGCTTCCTGGTCGCTGGTGCCATACTTGCCGGTGTACTGCACCGCAGCAATCCGAAGATTGTCATAACTCATCGCGACCTCGCTGCCGCCGTTCGGCAGGATGTAGTCAGGAAAATCCTCGATGTAAAGGTCGTCCGAGCTCAGGGTGCCGTAGGTGAAGTCCAACCCATCGAACACCGTGCCGCTGGCCCCGAGGACACGGTTCGAGCCAGAGAGATCTCCCAGGTAGCGTGCTTTCAGCAATTGTTGATAGCGGGCCTTTTCGGCAGAAGTCGTGGCATCAAAATCGTAGCCGATTTCGGAACCGGAGATGAAAAGCTTGCCGCCCTGCTCGAGATAGCTCATGAGCCGGCTCTGGTCGGCGGCCGCGAGAGACTCATCCGACCGGCTGTCATCGCCGCAGAAGTAGACGACGACCTCGTACTCATTCAGGTCGATGGCTCCGGTTTGAACCGCCGTTTCTGTGCAGGAGTCAAACCCGAAGCCATTGGCGGCCAGCGCCTCGCCATGACTGCGAACGAACGGATGGTGCGGTAATCGCCAGCTCGCCAGACGGTCGAAGTTGTCGACGATGAGAATATCTGCGGGTCTCTCAAAACCGACGCCGTAGATGTCTGTTGGCGGGCTCGAGAGCGGTTGCGGCTCCTGACCCTCGATTTCAACGCGGTTTGTGTCCACGGCCACGACACGGAAGTAGACCGTCGGGCTGGTACCGGTGTAAGACACGATTTGCCGGGTCGCATCCGGTCCCAGCGTCTGCTCATCGTTGAGGGGGTCGTTCCATGTGCGGCCGTCTTCGCTCATGAACAAACGATAGCCGAGAATGTCCCCCTCCAGACCGGGATACCAGGCAACTTCAATTTGCCGTGCAGCGCGGTCGAGGAGCTTCACCCATTTGAGCGTGGGAGCGGCAGGTTCGGTAAGCGGGTCGACCCGTTCGAAACGAAAGGCATCCAACATCAGACGCGTGTCCAAATCAGCCAACCCGCTGAGTTCGACATAGCCGGCCGCCGGATTTTCAGAAGAGAAGTGAACCGGAGTTGGGCTCAATGGCGCCCACTTTCTTAGATACACTCTGTTGTATTCAGCAAAATGGGGATGCTGCACCCCACTGGCACTGACAAATCTGTAGTGGGCGCTTTCTCCCAGAAAGGTGTTGTTCGAGGCCATCAACACCTGATAATCCCCGGTTTCCGCCACCACTGGAAATACACGAGCCCTGTGACTGCCGTCGTTATCTTGCACGATGAGCCGCATGCCGTCATTCAGCCCCTCCAGGGAGACATCGCCGGCGTCCGTTTGCCATTGCCCGGAAATCTCAACCTCAGCATTGCGCATCGTGGAGGGTGACACGATTTCGGCATGCAAGGCCTCGACTTCAATCTTGAACCGGTACTCGTACACCATGCCATGGGAAGGCTGGGCAAGGTCGGAGGCCTGCACTTCTACGAGCACCGTTTGTGAGTTTGGAAAGACTTCTGCCGGGCGATATTGAATCCGGTATTCACTCGGCGTCCCTGTGATCTCGGGCGTCACCTGAGTCCCGTTGATGCGAACGATGACGGAGCTGACATCGACACCTTCTTCGTCATCTCTCAGGGAGAACCCAATCGTGGCATCCGGCGGGATTTCCCGGGTGAAAGGTTGCGGCGCGGGATTGGCCACATAAGGCGCGCCAAAGCCAAGCGCGTTCCGGACGCGGTTGCGCAGTCCGGGCAGCTCGACATAGAGGTTGTCACCCGGGCAGTCCGTCGCTTTGTAGTCCCGATGGCCGAACAGGGAATCCGGATTCACGCCATAATGGTCAGAGAGCCAGCTCCACATGGCGACCACGCTGTCCAGGGCCTCCTGTGTCGGAAACTCGCCGGCAATTTCGAAATTGCCCATGTAGGCAATACCGATATTGCCGGTGTTATTGCCTCCCACGTGGGTGCCGCGAAAATCCGGTGGCACGCCCTCGTAAACCCGACCGGAATCATCCACGGTAAAATGGTATCCGATGTCCTGCCAGCCGCGCGCATTTTGATGAAAATCCTGGATAAACTTTTGTTCCGCAATTCCGTCGGCCAAGGTCGAAACCCGCTGACCGGCGGTATGATGCTGCGCAAAGCGGAACGGGTCATGCGGAACATAGTTGCCGATTGGCGGATTGGCCCCCCACTCTTCGCGGGTCACCGCTACCGGCCTGGGGATGGTGTCGGTTTGAGAAAACCGGAGATCGTCCCTGGGTTTGGCAGGGGCTGATTCTCCAGATGGCGCGGATTTCAGGTTCACCCCCTCGACCGCAAAGATCTCTATCTTCGCCGGCCATTTGGCGCCACGGTTTAGCCACCGGTATTTTATGCTCCGGGTTGTCTTGCCATCCTTCAAATCCAATTTCGCCCAAAACCGGCCTGTGTTAAACCGCTTCACGGTGACATCCTTCCAACCGCTCCACTTGCCTGTCTCATTCCGGAAGCTAAGCTGCAAAGCAAGGCTGGAATCCGAAATCGTGCCGTTTAAAAGAATGCGGTTAAAGGGCTCCCGACTCTGCGCACTCGCCGGAGACTGGTACGCAACCGAATCCGGCGCGCCCCTCGACAGATCCGCTTTGACCTCGACCTCGAGATTGGGGGCATTGTTAAACTTCAGCATCTCACCCGTCTCCTGCGCAAACACTCCCCGGGTGAGAAACACAATCGTCGCCAAAACCGCAAGATATTTCGTCCATAGCTGCATAATCTTTCCTCTCATACTATTGAAGTTAGTTGGAATGAAACTCTGCCTCCAGGTTCCCCCAACACGACAATGTCCCGTCTCACATTTGCCGTTTCACGTCTCACGTCCTCATTTCAAAAGCACAATCGTCTGCGTTCTCTCGAAGCGACGGGCAGCATCGACTTCTTCGGCTCGTAAGCTCAAAATATAAACCCCGGCAGAGACGGGTCTCTCGAGATCGTCACGTCCCCGCCAGCTTACCCGGTGGACGCCGGCATGAACACGTCCCTGTACCAGCGTGCGGACTTTCTCGCCAAGCAAGTTGTAAACAACCATCGCCACTCTGGATTCGGCGGGCACACCGTATTCTATCGTTGTCGCGGGGTTAAAGGGATTCGGGTAGTTGGGCGCAAGCCAGAACCCCTCCGGGACAGAAGCAGGCGTGTCCTCGTCCGCAGCCACAGATGTGATGTCGAAGAAAAATTGCAGAACGCGGGCGAAGACCTCGTTGCGGACCGCTTCGTCAGAGATCGTTTCGAACGGGAAGGTGGTGTAAACCAGCCGCCCCGTTGCCACGCCCTCGCCAAATAGACCGGCCGACTGAATCGCCGCAATCTCACCCGTCGCATAACGCGCGCAGGCAACCGCACCTTCTCCAACCGGAAGGATGAGATCCGGCGTCTCCACCCCATACGGCGTCTGCCCAAAATCGAACTGCAGACCTTCAAAAATCGCATCGTCCAGGCCCGTGACCTGCGTCCGGTTGGCTGCCTTGCCAGCGAAATCTGCTCTGAGAAAATCATGCAGGAACGCATCGTCCTCCGGAGTGGCGGCCGTTTCGGTGTCGACATCCAGGTCCCGGGCCACGTTTGCGCCGCTCAAAAACAGGGCACCGCCCTCCGCGAGATACGTCTGCACCAGAGCCTGCTCCTGCGTGCTGAAGGTTTCCGTCTCTGTCGATTCGTCGCCGAGAATCCAGAACACCGCCTCATAGCCGTTCAGATCCACCAGGCCAGCTTCGACGGCTTCGTTTGCTGCCGTATCGAAGCTAAACTGATTTGCCACAAGCGCCTGGCCGTGCGTAAAAACAAAGAAATGATTCGGTTGGGTCCAGCCCCCGTCCTGCCGGTCGAAGCCGTCGACGAGGAGAACTTTCTTCAGAAAGGAGCCGTTGCTCATGCCGTAGACGTCCGAGGCGACACTTTCGTTTGGCAACGGGGCCTCATCAACCGCCGAAAGCCGAAAGTAGACGTCGCGATTGAGCACCTGTAGAATGGTTGTGTCCACGATGCCAGCGGTGAAGACGTTTTCGTCCCGGAACAAAGACCAGCTCTGGTTGTCGAAGCTGAAGGCCAACCGGTAGCCGGCCAGGTCCGATTCGCCGTTTGGAAACCACGCCAGGCGGAGGCCCCCTTCGATCTCTTTCACAAACTTGAACGCAGGTTGTGCCGGGGCTTCCAGGTCGGACTCAACAATGGTGACAGCCGCAAAAACCGTGTCCACGTTTGCGCGCGTATCCTCAGTAAAGACCATGACAACATAGTCCCCCACCGGAAGCGCAGAGGTGTTCCAGAAATTGTCCTGCGACACATCGTTGGTGACCTGATAGACGTGGCTCGTCGTCGAGGAGAGCGACCTGAAATAGACGATATTGACGAACGAATTGCTCGGCTTTGTGTCAAACTGAAATCGCACCCCGCCCGCCGGAGGCTCGAAAACGACAGTGCTCGTATCTGCGCTCAGGATTTTGTAGCCAATTTTATAGGTGCCGTTGTTGCGCCGCGACGTTCGTGTCGTTGGTGGCCCGTTTTGCTCGTCTACTTTTACCACGATGTCGACCGGGCCGCTGAGGCGGTCCGCTGGCAGCTCGTTGGCTGTCTTGTTCTGGTAAAACTTGATGAAGCGAATAATCGGCGGCCACGGGTCCTCGTACGGGGTCAGCCCGGAGCCCGGCAGCAGGCTGTTTTTCTCGGAACCCACGAAGCCGTTTGTAAAATGCACATGCCCCAGACCTGATAAAATCGTGCCGAGCACGGTTTCAGAGGTGAAAACCGAGTCGCCGATGGAGAGCGCCGGGTTCGGACTGATGTGGACATAGGCCACATCCTGCACGCGCACGAAGGCACTCGAGCCCTGCGTCGAAAGGCTGGTCACGACACCGTCCTTGACCGGGTACACCGGCGAGCCATCCGGCTTGGGGATGTCGGTTCCGTTGTGGAAATGCCCGTTCGGGCTCGTGCTCCGGTACTCCGCAAAGCTGCCCGTGATCTCCTGGCTCTGGTCAAACGGCGTGACCGGCCAGGGGAACTGAACCTGGGAGCTGGCCGGGCGCGCTGTCAGGACGACCATGAACGCTGCCAGCAGCATCCAGGGGTGGTCGAAAAAGAGACCTGTTCCCGCTTTCGGGGGCATGACAGAAAAACTGACCTCCTTAGACAGCCCGACGTCACAACTGCGCAACCCCCGGGTGTGTTTCCTGGAAAGTGGATTCTGGAAAATCATCTTGCCTCGTACCAGTAGGTGGCGCGTCTAAATCTGACAAACAGCGTGCGCTGGTCCTCCGAAAAGAAAAGCCCTGGATGCGCGAACGTCTGTTCCGGAAAACCGTGCTCCTGTTGCAGGGCACCAGCCGGTCCGTATAGCTTCAGAATGGGGTTGATAAACAGAAATCCGCTGCTGGTGTATTCACTTCTTGCCACCAACAGAGCGGCCAGGAGGCCCTGGTTCAGGATTCGTACCCCTGCGATCATCCCCTCCCGCCTTGAAATCTTTGCCGTCCAGAGGATCCGGCCCGATGGCAGGGCAACCACCGCTGCCCGGCTGTTTTCCGCCAGCAGCAAGCGTTTTGAATCCGCTGAGAAAGCTGCTCTCTTGAACAAAAAGTCATTTTCGCCCAGTTGCTTGCCCTCCTTGTCAAAAATGACGGTTGATTTGCTGACGGTGCCCTCCTTTTGCACAGAGTAGCTGCCTGCAGCAACAAACTCGCCGTCCGGAGAAATTGCCACCTGCAGCCCACTCTGGCCACGCAACACCACTCGCCACCTCTCCTCGCCAGTACGCGAAAAATAAAAAACGTGCGGCCGGGCAGAAGGGTCCGGCGCTGCCGAACCGGGCGGCGCGGCGCCACGCTGACCGGCGACAGCGGCCAGCCACAAACCGTTGTCGCTCAGATCCAGATGAAGCGTGCGCTCCAGATCGTACGACGCCCCGGGGAAGAGATCGACCTGCCGTCTCAGGGCACCGTTTGCGTCATGAAACAGAATCCGGCCGATCGGCGCAAGCCCCAGGACAAGCGCACCCTCGTCATCCGAAAGCAGCATGGAGGGCACACCCTCGTCATAAGCCACACCATGTTGCAGCGTAAACCGCTTGACCGCCTCCGACGTGTACACCTCGATGATGAGCGTTCTGTCGCTGACATTCCCATCCTGTGCCCACCTGGCGACGCCGACGTATCTTCCGCCCCTGGAGAGGATGGTCATGACCTGTCCAGTCGGGAGATCGAGTTTACGCCACACGTCGTTTTCAACCCGCCAAATCGATGCCTCTGTCACCGCGATGAACGAATTGGGGAACGCATGAGAACGGTACCATGAAGAGACCTGCTCCCGGTGCTCAGCCATCCGAACCAGCTCGAACTTTGCCGGCTTTGTGCTCTGGCTCTGAACAGACGCGCCGGAGATAAGAAGGGCCGCAAAAGCCAGGCAGAAAAATGCCACCGGCTGGCGTAAGGTTCTCTTCGGGCCGTCCCTTCTGCTTTCCCCGGATACGTTTGGGCAAAGAGGCGCTGCAACCATGACTACTTCTCCATTTTGAAAATACGGCCACTCCGGCGTTCATCAAAGACGATGGTTTGACCATCTGGGGACCAGCTCGGATTCATCTCGATCTGATCTTCGGTGGCGGTGAGGTTTTGCCGGCGCCCGCCACTCGCGTTGACCACAAAAATATCGGAGTTCAAAATCGTGTGCCCGTCATCCGTGGTGAGCATGAAGGCCAGCCACTGGCTATCCGGCGACCAGGTCGGTCGCTCTCCAGGCCCCAGGTCCCTAAGCTCCGAACCGTCCGCATGGACCACGAATAGATTACCACCGTACAGCTCGAACGCGACTTTGCTGCCATCGGGGGACAGCTCGGCTGAAAGGTAGGTTCCCTTCAGCGGACTCAGCCGGTACTGCTCATTTCCGAGCGCATCGAAGAAGACCAGCGCGTTGCCGGTATTGTAACAGACCGGGTAATCGCTGGTTTGCTGCAGCGTCGCCGGGCGCTGCGTCTCCAGAGTCTGAACCCCCCGGCGCGTGTTGAGCAAAACGCGCGAATCGTCTCCCGTCCACACGGGCAGGCCTGAAACCGAACCCCGAAATTGCGCCAGAACACGCGTCTCGCCAGCGGGCACGTCTACTGTCTTGATGAAATGCACGCGCCTGCGCCCGGCGTATTCGAAGCTGCGAACCACGAGGCGCCTGGAATCCCTCGACCACCTGAACCGGTAGCCAGCGCCGCGGTCCTTTAAAAGTTGCTGCAGGCCACTCCCGTCAGCGTTCATCAGCCAGACTCCCCGGTATCCCCTGCCCGCCATCGCGATGTGCTGACCGTCTGCGGACCAGACCGGCTGCTGCAAATAAACCTGCGCCGGAGACAGCGCCTGAGCCCGCGAAAAACCAGACTCGCGTTGAGCCGCAGCCCCCGTGGCGAAGGCGAGAACCACAACTGCTGGCAGAAGAAAGCGTTTCATCCTTTCCATCCTGTCGGTCATTTCAACAAAATCATGCGTCTGCTTTCGGCGAAGTTGCCGACCCGAAGCCGGTAGATGTACACGCCGTTTGCTAGCAGGCGGCCGGCTGCGTCGCGGCCGTCCCACGGGATACGGTAGTGTCCGGCAGGCTGTACTGAATTCACCAGGGTCTCGAGATGCCGGCCGTTGAGGTTGAAGACCTGCAAAACAACCTTTGCGGACAAACCGGCTGTGGGCAGAATCTCATAGCTTATCACGGTTTCCGGATTGAACGGATTCGGGTAATTCTGCAGCAGCACAAACCGGTGCCGCCCTGCCGGCCCCCTCGAGCCTGGCGCCGCAAAGACCGGGGCCAATAGCCGGCTCACAAAGAAATCATCAAAGAACAACGTGCCGTGGCCCCGCGCTCTGAAGCCCAGCTCCAGACCCACGATGTGGATCCGCACGCCATCCAGGCGTCCGTTGCCGCCATCGCCTGCTTCCAGCTCTGCCAGCGCGAAGTCAAACTTCAGCAACCGCCAGCCGAACCAATCGATTGGAGTCCACGGAAACCCCTCCTCACCGTCAGAATCCCCGAGCAGCAGCCGGATTTCGTTCCGGCTCGTATCGCCGTAGATGTAAACGCCAATTCCCTTGTCCTGTTCGAGATCGATCTCGACCTCTTGCAGCAGATCGAGCCGAACGACGCCCTGAGCGCCGACAAACTTGTACTCGAGCTCGCCCGAAAGCGTGTCCGAAAGGGCCACCCGGCCTGACGCGGTAAACGAGGTGCTGTCGGGGTCGATGTGCTGGGTCCCCGGGGAGTCGTTGGGGTCGGCCCACTGGAACGGGCCTTCAAAATCATCCCAGAAATTCAGCCCGACGCGTGCCGTCTGCGTGTGAAACTGCCACCTGAAATTCCGCCTCATCGGTGTCCCGTCCACCAGGTGCAGGCCTGTCGCCAGGGTCATGAAATAGCGCGCAGATGCAGGCACGGGCTCGACCGGAACGGCAGTCAAGGTGTGGGACCCATCCTGCAAATAGTCCACATGCAGATCAAAGGTCCCTCCCCCGTCGGAGGTCAGCAGCACCGTGGCCGGGTTGACGGTTTCGGGATCCAGCTCCCGGTTGAAGCGGGCCTGAAAAACGTCCCGGATGAAGACGCCGGTGTCGCGCCGGGTCGGAACAAAATCCAGCACCACCGGGCTGCTGTTGTCGAGGGATTGTGTCTTGAAGCTCCAGAAGAAATCATCGCCGGCCGTCCCATCGCCGTTGCCGTCCAGAGGGCGTCCAAACGAATCGGTGGCAGAAGCCGAGATGCGAACCGTGTACTCGGTGTCGAAATCGAACCGGGTGTCCGGCTCGAACAACACGACGTCGCTGGCGTCGCTCCAGATAAAATGTCCCCGGGCGGCGGGCGTGACACCAAAGGCCGTCTCGACACTTTCTCGCTGCATGGAACGGTTGAACCGGGCGCCAATCTCTTTGTACACATCCACGCCCACAGCCCCGTTGGCCGGGACCGTCAACGTGACAACGGGCGGCGTATTGGCCGGCAGCTCGAGATCGGAGAAGGTGAACTGATGCTGCCGCACGTCGACCTGCTTTTGGGTTTCCCCGGATCCTGCCAGTGCCGCGCTGACGCGATAGCTGCCCGGCTCCAGATCCTGGAAAGCATAAAAGCCGTTGCCGTGGTTGTCGGTGGTGAAGGTCATCCCGCCCGGCACGAGCGTGACCACTGCGCCATTCACGGTTTCTCCACTGGCCTCATCTGTTACGATGCCGGCGAGCGTACCGGTCGTCATTTGGCCGGCCTCAAAGAACTCCAGAAATGCCATGTAAATGGCCTGCGCTTCCAGGCGCAGAAACGATTCGCTGCGCAGCTTTCTCTCTTCGACCGGGTTATCATGAAAGGTTGCTTCAGATAACTCACCGGGCATGAGCAAGTCATTCAGGACGCCCAGACTAAAGCCGCCGTTGCATCCGCCGAAAAAGGTCCAGTCCAGACGGTCTGTAAAGGCGGAGGTACGCAACGCGGCAAGAATCCGTTGCGCTATGATCTTGCTGGCGGCGTCGGCCAACCCCGGCCAATCGGGCTGACCCGTGCCACGCGGACTCCCGTTTGGACACAGATTCGCCGCGGTTCTCTCCTCCTCGTACAACAGAAGCGTTGACCGCCGCGTGCCATCCAGGGCATTGTGGTGTACGGAATGGAACCAGTCCACCCCAAAGGTGTTGGCCAGAGCTTCCCGCTGGCTCAAAGACGGATTGGTCGAGTCGTCGACCCTGGTGAGCAAAACCGTATCAATGTTGGCACGCTTGAGAAAATCCTTCAAAAGCAGGGCAACACGCACATTGACCTCGGCTTCGCGCAGGCCGGTGGGTCCGTGATTCGTGTTGCCCCTTCCGTGGCCCGCGTCGACACAGATGCTCAGGCCCGAAAGGTCCTGCGCCAGCAGCGCGCCGCCGTAGATGGGAAAAAGCACGGTGAGCAAGAAACTCAAACAAAATCGTAGAGGTCTCAAAACCATGTCGCCAACAACCTTAGTCCTGTTTTTCAGCAATTAGATGACATATCGCCTCACGCAAAGCCGCAAAGTCCGCAGAGAAATGAAGGTCAAGAACAAACTCTGCGCGCTCGGCGTCTTTGCGTGAGATTAAATACGTAATAGTATTTACGAATTCCTGTACTTAGTTATAGTTAGTCATAAAGCAAATACCTTTCTCTTTTTGCCAGGAATTGGTTGAGAGATTCTTGCCAGTTGGCGCGCAACCGTGACAGGTCTTCCCTGTTTTGGATCGCCTGACGCAAACTGTTCGTGCCACAAAGCCGGTCAAAGTGCCAGGTATGCCAGCTCGAGCTGTCAGGATAGAGCGCAAAAAGCGTCTCAACAATTTTCAGGCCCAGCCAGTAGGGGCGCAATCGCGCCCGGTCCACGATCCGGATCTCGGCGCCAAAACATTCTCGCCCCAGATACTTCGGATTCGATGCGACGCCCGGAATCGACCGGGGCACGAAAGCGGCTGGCAGAAAGCGCACCCCCTCTAACTGCAGGTTCACAAGCCTCGCGACCAATTTCTCGCTCTCCACCCAGGGCGCGCCGAAGATGCGGAAGGGCATGTCTGTCCCGCGCCCCTCTGAGACATTCGTCCCCTCGAGAAGACACAAACCGGGATAGAGCGCGGCCGAACGCAGATCAGGGATATTTCCGGACGGCGGGATAAACGCCAACCCGGTGTCACCGTACCACAGGTTCCGGCGCCAACCTGACATGGGAACGACCTTCAAGTCGACTCTCAGGCCGTTCTTCAGCCAGCCTTCTTCGTTGAACATCCTCGCCAGCTCGCCGACGGTCATCCCGTGCCGCACCGGAATCGGAAAAAGTCCGACAAAGGTGGCAAACTCCGGCTCCAGCAAGTTGCCCTCGACCTGTTCACCGCCGATGGGATTGGGACGGTCCAGAACAACGAATTTCACGCCCTGCTCAGCCGCTGCCTCCATCGCCAGCGCCATAGTGTAGATGTAGGTGTAAAAGCGCGCCCCGATGTCCTGAATGTCAAACACCAGGACCTGGACGTCCATGTCGCGCAGCATCTCAGGCGTGGGTTTGCGGGTCCTGCCGTACAGGCTGTAAACCGGAAAGGGGTCTGCCACATGATCCGCCGAATCGATTTTCTCTCCCCTTTCAACGGCGCCGCGCACGCCATGCTCCGGCCCGTACAGGGCGACAACTTCGACCCCTTTCATGTGGCCGAAAACGTCGACGATGTAGCGCTGCTTTGAATCGTAGGCCGTTTGATTGGTGATGATGCCAACACGTTTGTTTCTGAAAAGGGCTGCGTGCTGCTCGACATTGTCCAGCCCGGTTCGAACCGTGCCGTCGCTGCACGCCAGAAATAGGAGAAGTAAACCAAGCGGTCTGTGGACTGTGATCCCGGTCGTTTTGTTCATCCCCTTAATCTATCAAAACAAGATCAAATGTCAAAACAAAATCTATTCGTATTGACCAGCGCACTCTGGTCGGTCTGGTTCCCACGCTCCGCGTGGCGAACCAGTATTTGACGCTCCGCGTCAAGT